>NZ_JAMFTP010000002.1:0-223883 GCF_024586525.1 Corynebacterium sp. BF-R-2
GTTCGGCTTGTCGGTCGGCTCGTTCGGCTTGTCGGTCGGCTCGTTCGGCTTGTCGGTCGGCTCGTTCGGCTTGTCGGTCGGCTCGTTCGGCTTGTCGGTCGGCTCGTTCGGCTTGTCGGTCGGCTCGTTCGGCTTGTCGGTCGGGTCGCTCGGCTTGTCGGTCGGTTCGTTCGGTTCAACCGGCTCGCAACCGCAGTTATCGCTGGTGACACCAATGACGGTCTTGACGTTGAAGGTCTCGCCATCTTCGGTGGTCACAGTTACCGGAATTTCCTGGATGGTACCGCTCGGGGTATCAGCAGGCGGGGTAACCGTCAGCTCACCGGTGGTCGGGTCGATGTCAACAACCCAGCCGGCAGGGACGCTGCCCAGCTCGTAAGTATTGCCATCGGTGTGGCCGTAGTTGATCTCGACAGTCTGGGTATCGCCCGCCTCAATAACCGCTGGGTTATAAGTCGGTGCGGTGATGACCTCAGGGTCAGTCGGATCGGTCGGCTCGGTCGGGTCAACCGGCTGGTCTTCCTTGACGATGAACACCGCGTTCGCCGTGTAGGGCTTGCCGTCCTTCGGCGTCACCGTCACTGGAATCTCGGCGTAGTCACCGGACTTGGCGTCAGCAGGCGGGGTGGCGGTTACCGTGCCGTTTTCGTCCACGTTGGCCGTCCAACCAGCAGGGAGTTCGCCGATCTCATAGGTGTTGCCCTCAGTACCGTCCTTGATGTCCTGCGAAGCAGGAACACCAGGTTCGGTCAGCTCAACACCGTAGAAACCACGGTCGAGTTCCGGAGCCGGCACTGGTGCCGGTTCCTTCTCGGTCTCGGTCTCAGTTTCGGTCACCGTCACAACCTTGCCACCGACACGCAGCTTGCGCGGAGTCGGCTCCTTGGTGACGTTCTCAGTCGTCTCCGGGTCGCCTACGGCTACACCATTTTCAAGCTTCCAAACCTTGGTTACTTCCTTCTCACCGAAGGAACCTGCCTGGTCCTCAATGACCTTGCCAGCCTCGAGGTTCGGATCAACCTCAATGATCGTCTCGAACGGCAGCTGCTCAGTGTGCTTATCGCTCAGCTCAGTCTGGGAAGGTGCGGTACCAACCTCGATGATCTGCTTGGTCGGCTCGCTGATGGTCTCAGTCGAGTCGTCCGTGGTGATGTCACCGTTATCAGAAGTCACCGTGACGGTGTGCTTGACCTCGCCCGGCTTGCCCTCCTGAACAACCTTGGTCTCACCGGCCTTGAGCTCAGGATTCTCGCGAACCTCTACCTCAAACGGGGTGCTCTCAGTCCACTCAACGGTCTTGGAGGTGGTGTCACCCTTAGTGCCGACCTTGATGATCTTCTTGACCGGTTCCTCAACGCGTTCAGTCGTGGTCTTTGTTCCCGTAACCTTCGAGTTCTCGATGGTCTGGGTCGTGGTGACCTTATCCTTGCCCGGCTTGCCCTCCTGGACGGTCTCCTGCTCGCCCGCCTTCAACGTGTCATCAAAGATAATCTCGGTCTCGAACGGAACTTCAACCTCGGACTCGGTGGTGTTCGTGCCCTCGGTCTTAGTTCCCACGCGGATGACCGCGTTGGTCGGCTCCTTGGTGCGCTCAGTGGTCACAGTCGGCTCGCCGGAAGGCTTGCCGTTCACAATCTTCTGAGTGGAGGTCTCAACCTCGGCACCGAGTTCGCCTTGCTTATCGACGACCTGCTCGCCCGCCTTCAACGTGTCATCAAAGATGATCTCGGTCTCGAACGGCACCGGCTTCTCGGTCTTCGTCACTACCGACGTATCCTCGGCCTGCGGACCGTACTCGACGATGCGCTCAACGGGTTCCGTGCGTTCCTTGGCTTCGGTCACTTCTGCCTTGCCATTGGTTCCCGTGAAGGTAGCGGTGTACGAAGCCTCACCATTCTTGCCTTCCTGGACCACCTTGGTCTCACCAGGAGCAAGATCCGGATTCGGGCGCACGGTCGTTCCATACGGAATCGGCTCAGTCCACTCCACCGTATCGGTGGCAGTAGACTGCTTGGTGCCGACCTTGATGACCTGGTCCACCGGCTGCTCGGTAACCTTCTCCTCCACAGTGGGCTCGCCATCCGGGTGGGAGTTGCTGACCTTCTGGGTCACGGTGATGGTCTTCTTACCCGGCTTGCCCTCGGTAACGACTTTGGACTCGCCTGCAGGAATCGTCGGGTCGTACTCAATCTTCACGCCGAACGGAACCTCGGTTTCTACGGAGTTGGAAGTCTCCCCCTCCGTCTTGGTACCAACGCGGATGATCTGCTTGACCGGCTCCTTGGTGCGCTCAGTGGTGACGGTCGGATCGCCGTCCGGTTTGCCGTCCTTGATCTTCTGAGTCGAAGTGACAACCTCGGTACCAGTCTCACCCTGCTGATCAAGCTTCTGCTCGCCCTCCTTGAGGGTGTTGTCGAAGACGATCTCAGTTTCGAACGGAACAGGTTTCTCAACCTTGGTCACCACGGAGGTGTCCTCAGCGGCTGGGCCGTACTCGATGATCTCGTCGACCGGATCCTTGGTCTGCTTCTCTTCAGGGGTCACAGTTGCCTGGTCACCCTTGGCAGAGAAGTCAGCACTGTAGGTCTTCTCACCGGGCACGCCCTTCTGGACGACCTTGATCTCTCCCGGCTTCAGTTCCGGGTTCGGTCGGGTAATAACCTCGAACGGAACCTGGGCAGTCCAGGTGACCTTCTCGGAGGCCTCGGACGGCTTGGTGCCGACCTTGATGACCTGATCGACAGGCTGCTCGGTGATCTTCTCCTCCACGGTGGCCTCGCCATCCGGCTGGGAGTTGGTGACCTTCTGGGTCACCGTGGTGGTCTTCTTACCTGGCTTGCCCTCGGTCACAACCTCAGACGTACCGGCCGGCAAGTTCGGATCGAACTCGACCTTCACACCGAACGGAACCTCAGACGTAACTGTCTCGGTGGTAGTACCGGTGGTCTTGGTGCCCACACGAATGATCTGCTTGGTCGGCTCCTTGGTGCGCTCAGTCGTCACCGTCGGGTCACCAGAAGGTTTCCCGTCCACGATCTTCTGAGTCGAGGTTTCAACCTCAGTACCAACTTCACCCTTCTGGTCAACAACCTGCTCGCCTGCCTTGAGAGTGTCGTCGAAGACAACCTTGGTCTCGAACGGAATTGGCTTCTCAGTCTTGGTCACCAGCTCGCTCGGAGCAAGGCCCGGGCCGTACTCTACGATCCTCTTGACAGGATCCTTGGTGGTCTCTTCCTTAGCGACCTGTGCCTCGGAGCCCGTGGCGGTGAACTTGGCGGTGTAGGTCTTCTCGCCGTTCTCGCCTTCCTGAACAACCCGGGTCTCGCCAGGTGCCAGGTCCGGGTTCTCGCGAACCTCGGTCGGGTACGGGATCGGGACCTTCCAAGTGACATCCTCGGCGGCCTCAGCGGGCTTCGTGCCGACGAGGACGACCTCGTTAATCGGTGCCTTGGTCTGTTTCCAAGTGCCATCCTCGTTCATCTTCTCCGAGCCCGGCTCGCCCTTGGTTTCAACCTTGTACTCGCCAGCAGGAATGGTGGGATCGTACTTGTACTCGACGTCGAACGGCACCTCACGCGTCGGCACGTCGACAACGTTCACTACCGCCTTGGCGGTGTCCGTGGAACCGTCCTCGTAGGTGACGGTGACGGGAATCTCGATCTGCGTGCCTGGCTCAGCATCGGCTGGTGCGGTTGCGGTGATCTGGCCATTGTCGTCGATGGTCACGGTCCAGCCATCGGGAATGGTGCCCAACTTGTAGGGGCTATCCTTTGCGACGTGGACGTTCTCCGGCTTTTCGAGAGTCACCGGCAACTTCGCGGTTCCACCCGGGTAAACCGTTTCCTTAGGATAGGTCGGATCGGCTTCCCAATTGTTGGTCAGGTTCACCACGGTGGTGACAGGCGCCAGCGGGGTGGAGCCGTCCGGCGTCGTCACAGTAACGTTGATGGTCTTCTTGTCACCCGGCTTGGCATCTGCTGGCGGGGTGGAAGAAACGACACCCGTGTTCGGGTCGACCGTGTACTTCCAGCCGTCGACTTCCTGTTCGGTGATCGGTGCGCCGTTCTCATCATTGCCGAAGGAGAACTTCGAACCCTTAGGGGCGTCCTGGACGTTGTGGTTCACAGCCTGATTCGGGCCGGTGGACTCAACGGAGTACGTCGGAGAGATGTCGCTCTTCAGAACAACGACGGTGCCCTTCACCTGCTGCGGCTTGTCAACGTTGTCGTAGTACGCGAGGACTGGGACGTCCAGGATGTAGCCCTCGGGTGCGGTCTTCGGAATGGTCGTGGAGATTTCACCAGTGTTCTCGTTGATCTTGACGGTCCACGTGCCGCTGTCATCCGTGTGGGTGTACTCCGTCTTGCCTTCCGGGAAGGTGTAACGCTTCGGAGCTTCATCGGCCGTGTTGCCGCTCAGGCCACGCTCGGGAATCGCGGGCTTGAGAGTGACCTTGGCGGTCGGCTTATTGGTGACGGTGTCGTAGTCAGGGATCTTAATGTCGACGATCGCCTGGAACTGGGTCTCGATCTCGTCCGTGGTCTTGTCCGGGTAGGTCGCCTTCACCTTCGGGGTGATAATGGTGCCCGGTGGAACGGTGTCATCAGCCTTCGCGGTGACCTTGCCGGTCTCATCGACGGTGACGGTCCAGCCTTCGGGCACAGTGGACTCGTCGATCTCGAACTTTGCTGGGTGGACCGGCGAGTGCCCCTTCATGATGGGCTTCGTGCCCACCTGCGCGGTCAGGTCATCGCCAATCTTGCCCTTCGTCAGATCCGGGCGCACCAGGTCGGTGACCTGGGTGTTGTTCGGGTCGACAACGACGAGCAGTTCGAGCTTGTCTGTGGAGCCGTTGGAGTACTCCACTGTTACGACAGGGCGGGCGAAGGTGCCTGGGCGCGGAGTATCCGGAGCGGTGACGGTGACGTTGTAGTCCTCGTCCATCTCCACGGACCAGCCCTCGTAAACGTACTTCTCGTCGAGGGTCACCTCAGCTTCAAAGCCGCCCTCGCTCTTCTTCTTCTCCAGTTCCTCGATCAGGTCTGGTACCTGGGTGAAGGTGACCTTCTGTGGCTCGGTAGCCAGCGGGCCGGTAGCACTATCGACGCCCGAGATGATCGAAGCGTCTGTCTTGTCGTACTTCGGATCGTGGTACTCGGTATCGTCCAGGGAGAACGCCTTCGAGTCGATCACGTTCGCCTTGCTGTAGCGATCCAGCGAGTTGGAGCTGTCGAATGCGCGACCAAATTCGCTGTTGTGCGTAGCGGCTGTCTGGAGCTGGTCCACGGTACGTGGCTTTGCCAGAACGGAGAAATTCACGTTCTTGTCGGTCGCCAGGTCGGTACCGCGGTACTCAGGCCAGGTGAAGTAGATGTCGCCGGTCGTTTGGTCGACGCGCAGGAGCTGCTCACCGCCGGAGGCTTCTGGATCAGTGGTGCCGATGAACTTACCGTTGCCGTCGTAAGCTTCCACGACCATGCGGGACAACGAGTCGTCCGTGGGCAACGAGTCCTCGTGGTTGCTCTTAGACAGCTTGGGGACGTTGACGGTGCCGACCTTCGTCTCCTCTCCAGGCACGATCACATGCTTCTCGAAAGACTCCCACGACACCGTGATGGGGCTACATTCGTCGTTCTCGCTCGGCCACGGGTTGAACGAGACTGAAGCATCAGTCACATTGAAAATTTGCTTGTCTTTTTGAACATTGTCCTCCGTATAGTAATCCTTCCAACCGTAGGACACACCACGCTCAGAAGCAGCTGCGGCGATGTCATCATCGTTTAAATCTGCTGCAATAGTTGCAGTTTTAGGTTGTCGCCCTGGTTTGTTAATAGACATCACAGACGAGCTCGAATCGGTGATACTCTCACCAGCAAGTACATCGCCCGGCGCCATCGCAGCAACGTCATGAAGAGTCACCGGAGCATTATTATTTGAGCCCGTAACTACAAAATCGGTCCAAGTTCTATCTTTAGAACCATCCATTTTGACGTTTACGCCGAATTTTCGCTTGTCAGAGCCGGCTTGCTTCGACGGTTCCTGAACGGAGAAACTAAAGCCACCCTTGCTGCCCTGCTGGCCTCTGAAACCGACCGTACAGCTGCCGGAACCGATATCGGAGGCCAACTGCTCCGCACGCTCGATGGCCCCGCTGCCATCGGTTCCTCGGATACCGCCGGTGAACTGCGTGTCCGCAACCTGCTGGATGTCTGCAACCTCGGCTTTGTTTCCTTGGCTGTACACGCCGGGAATTACAGCGGCGGTACCTAGTGCAACGGCGATCGCAGAGACAGTGGCGATACCAGTGGTGGAGCGGCGGTGTGCCGCAGCTTTCTTTTGGCTTGATGCCATGTGAGAGAGTCCTTCCTAAATGGAATATGGGTGCACTGTGCCGTGATCCCTACTGAAATATCTGGCAAAAGTAGAGGTCATAAGCTATTTTAGCCGCTAAGATCCACTTAACCAAACATGCATACAAGCAATGCCACGTAGTCGGGACACAGACAGCACTTAATTCACACCGACAGTCTAGTGAAGATCCCCCAAGGTTGCAGTCAGTTCGCGGGAAATCCCCATCCCCCCCACACGCTGGAATTATACCTAATGCATAAACGGATAATTGTGCTATTTGTCGTTCACCAAGTCTGAACCACCAGACGAGTCGGAATCGCCCGATTCATTGAGGTTTTGCATAAGGTTGGCTTCCATCCAGGCACGAACGGCACCTTCGAAATCATCGGAGGCCTTGACTTCTTCGACCACTTCATCAAGGTCCTGCTCCGTCAGGAATTTAGTGAAAGAAGCGATTTCCAGCTTTTCGTCGCGGTTGAAGAGTCCATCTTGGTACACCACAACGTAATTTTGCGGCAGCTCTGGCCGCGCGTTAGGGCACCCCTGAGCACCGGCGGGCTCCACCACAGAGAGCTCCGGCGGAAGTGAGGCCATCAGAGCGATGTGAGAACGCTCCAGAAAATCCTCACCGGAAGGGTCACCTTCCTGGTCTGTGACATAGTCCTTGGACACCGCGCGGGCAGCCACGGGATCAAACGCGTCGAGAAAAACTCCGGTGCAGCCAACAAAGAAGTTTCCGCTCCGACTCATGCCATCGTCATGATCCCCATGCTGAACAAGCATTGGTTCTTGGGAAACAGTAGCGGCGCGGCCTTCGTCACGGAGCGTCTGCCGGTAGATTTCCGCCAACACACGCTGTTCGTGCGAGGTCGGATCAATCCTGATGGTGATAGGGGCTGAGGCTACTGGTTTCGGGTCCGGAGTTGGCTCGAACCCAGAGCAGGCGCTTATCGACGCCCCCATGACCACCGTCGCCATAACCCCACCGAAACGCGTGGCGGTGCGGGCAGAGGGCATAAGACGAGGCATCAAATCGAGGGCGTTCTTTCTATTCAACACTGTTTAAGCATGACGAGGCGTCGTGCTGAATCTTACACACTCGGTCAGCTGTAGCGGTGTAGCTCACCGATACAGCAGTTGATTAGACTGGGACGGGTTATGACTAGCGCAATTACTGAATCAGCAGTTCGCGACGCGCTCGCGCGCGTCGACGACCCCGAAATCGGCCGCCCCATCACTGAGCTCGGCATGGTCAAGGACGTCACCATCAATGGTGCGGACGTCGACATCGAGCTGTATCTCACCATCGCGGGTTGCCCTATGAAGAGCACTATTGAGTCCAATACTCGCGCGGCGGTAGCGGAGCTCGATGGCGTCGGTGATATTGCCATCTCTATGACGCCCATGAGTGATCAGCAGCGCCAGGAGCTCAAGCAGAAGCTACGCGGTGGCCAGGCCGAACCGGAGATTCCCTTCGCCAAGCCGGAGTCCACCACACGCGTCTTCGCCGTGGCTTCTGGTAAGGGCGGCGTGGGCAAGTCCTCCGTCACGGTGAACTTGGCAGCAGCCCTCGTGGAGAAGGGCCTCAAGGTTGGCATTGTTGACGCCGATATCTACGGCCACTCCGTTCCCAGCCTGTTGGGCTCCACCGATGGCCCGACTGTGCTGGATGATGAAATGCTGCTCCCGCCCATTTCACATGGCATCAAGCACATTTCCATTGCCCAGTTCGTCGAGGGCAATGCACCCGTCGTCTGGCGCGGCCCCATGCTGCACCGCGCACTCCAGCAATTCCTCGCGGACGTCTTTTGGGGCGACCTCGATGTCCTCCTCCTTGACCTCCCGCCCGGCACCGGTGACGTGGCACTGTCTGTAGCCCAGCTCATCCCCAACGCCGAGCTACTCATCGTCACCACCCCGCAAGCTGCTGCCGCCGAGGTAGCCGAGCGCGCCGGTTCCATCTCCCAGCAAACCCGCCAGCGTGTCGCCGGCGTCATCGAGAACATGGGTGCCATGGTCATGCCGGATGGCTCCACCATGGACATCTTCGGTGAGGGCGGCGGAAAAGTTGTCGCTGAACGCCTCAGAGTTCTTCTCGGCCACGACGTGCCCCTCATGGCAACTATCCCCCTCGATCCGGCCCTGCGCGCGGCTGGCGACGAAGGAACCCCGATCGTCATCAAGGCTCCCGAATCCCCTGCGACGAAGGCTATCAACTCCGTGGCAGAGTCAATCGCCGTGCGCTCCGATTCCCTTGTGGGCAAGAAGCTTGGCCTCGGCGTGACCCGCAAGGGCTAACTAGGTCACATCCTCCCACGACACGCTGCCCCCGCCGCTGGATGAATTCCCGCCGTGTGGGGGTTGCGTGTTTTCTGTGGTTTGGCCAGCCGACTCTGCCGTGGCGTGCCCCGGTGTCTGCCCTGTTGCCGGTTGTCCAGGTGCCGGTTGTGTGTGGTGCGCTGCCCCGACGGTGCCAGCGTTGGGGTCAGCGTAGATCTTCGAATAATCGAAGGTCGGTCGCCCCGGCTGCTGCTCCTGCGGTGTTGCTGGTGCCGCGGGCGCACCGGTCTGGTGTGGGCGCTGCCCCGGCTGTACCGCCGGGGTGGCCGTATCCTGCACTGAGGGATCAGTGCTGTGTTTGATGTCCTCCGCCATCTTCTTGGGGTTGAAGTCATCCCAGGCTGAGTCGTCGCCGTCGAAAAGCGCCTTTGTAATCACCCCGCGCGGTCCTAAGCGCGACCACTGTGCTGCCTGGCTCAGCGGAACGCGGAGGTCATCGAACTCCGCACCCAACCCGGTCATCTCACCGCTGAGCTCAGCCTTTGCGTTATTAATAGCCTTGCGCGCGGCATAGACCGCTGCGCGAACGTCCATAATAACGCCGGGAAGGCGCTCTGGGCCGATGATGACGAGGCCGAGGAGAACAATGACGAGGATCTCCAGCCAACCAATTGAGGAAAACACGAAACTATCTTAACCACGTCGTGGTCTCACTCGGGGGACGAGCGTGCCCCAACCTAGGAGCGCTGGTTGTGCTTGATAGCGCGCACCACCATCTCCACCTTGTCCAAGAAATCCTGGCGTGGCTGATGCGCAGGCTCTTCCGCGTCCGCCCCCGGCCCAGCACCGTCGTGAGCGATTCCCGCCAACTTGGCCATGAGGGAATCAGGGGCCTTCACATGAGATTCCACACTGCATTCGCGAACCCACTCGGCGGCATTGCGTTGATGCTGAATCTCCGCGCGGCACTCGGCGCAGTGCACAAGATGAATACGAACACGGTGCGCATACTTTGCGGGCATCTCGCCATCAACAAAGGCTACAACGGCCTCAGGGCCCAAATGTCCAATGGTGTCCGCGCGCTGCGCGCGTGCTTTGGCCTTGTCACGGACTTTTGCTTGAGCTTCAGTAAAGATGCTGGTCAAAGTGAGAGGACGCTCGTGATTCTTATCATCTAAAGATCTCACAGCACATGCTCCTCTCACCTCAGTTCAGCGTGCACACCGCAATTCAGGCTCACACTCTTCCGGCCAGTCTAGCGCGTGCGGAGGAGGCTGCGAGCGTCCGCGTTGGTCTGCGCTTCCTTTTCCAGCGCGGCGCGCAGCTGGGAGCGGCCGCGGTGAATGCGGGAGCGAACAGTGCCCATCTTCACACCGAGGGTCTCCGCAATCTCGTCATAGGTCATGCCCACGACATCACACAGAACAACCGCGACACGGAAATCCGGTGCCAGATTGTCCAGCGCGGACTGCAACGCCGGATCCAGGTTGGCCACGGAGTAGGCCTGCTCTGGGGTCATGTCCGTACCGGGCACCCGCTCATAGTCCTCGGGCAGAGCTTCCATACGAATCTTCGAGCGGTGGCGCACCATGTCCAAGAAGAGGTTAGTGGTGATGCGGTGCAGCCAGCCCTGGAAAGTACCGGCCTGGTACTTGTCCAAGGAACGGAAGACGCGCATAAAGGTTTCCTGCGTCAGATCTTCGGCATCGTGCTGGTTACCAGAAAGGCGGTAGGCCAAGCGGTACACGCCATCGGCGTGCTCAGCCACGAGCTCGCCCCATGAAGGCATGTCCGCTTCACCGGCATCGAAGGCAGCGGTACCGGTCAGCTCTTCAGCCTCAACGCCGTGTTCTTCCACGGCACTAATCTGATCCTCGGAGCTGAGCGGGGTAGTGTTCTCGCGCTGCTTTTTCGTCATGAAACACATCATTCTATAGACGGCAACAGATCTCCAGCCACAGCACTGTGAGCAGCCTGTGAATCCATCCCACCGCTTTCATGCGCTACTCACGCCACACAGGGCACGGCACCCGTGGGCTTCCCTCGCGATTCTTAACCCACGGCGGCGGTGATTTCACTATGGTTTTCTCTGTGACTACTACGGCTTATGACGCAATGCGATCCTTCATCGAATCCACCAGCGAGGCTTCCGAGGCTCTGACCAGTGCCCGTGCCCACGCTGAGGAGTACGGACTACCGGTCCCGGATGAATCCACCGGCCAGCTTCTGAGCACTCTGGCGGCGATCTCCTCCGGAACCTCCTCGCGCCCACAGGCGGTGGCGATTACCCCGGCAGCCTCCGTGGTGGGCCTGTACTTGCTCGCAGGCATGCCCGAGAACGGCATCCTCACCTGCATCGATCCGGAGGCCGAGCACCAAGCAAGCGCGAAGAATACCTTCCGTGAGGCCGGCTACTCCCCCAGCCGCGGCCGCTTCTTGCCCTCCCGTCCGCTTGACATTATGGGCCGCCTAGCCAATGACACCTACCAGGTAATCTATGCCGAGGTTCCGGCCCTCGACATGCCGGCGCTGGTGAAGGCCGCGTGGCCGTTGCTGCATCAGCACGGCACGCTGGTGCTGGCCAATTCTTTGCTGGACGGCACGGTGGCTGATGCCTCCCGTACCGACCGTGACACCGCCGCTGCGCGCGAGACCGACGAGCTTGCTCGTTCGCTGGAGGGCGCAGCCGTCACTCGCCTGCCCTATGGCGCGGGCCTCACGCTCATTACCAAGCTGTAGAAGCAACGCTGTAGAAAAGCCGGGCACCACAAATAAAAATCCCGGCTTCCTCACCCCCGGTGGGATGAAGGAGCCGGGATTTCCTGTCCTTGGAGTTCACTCGTGAGAGAAAACCGGGGGCGTTTTAGACCGTCTGATTCTTGCCCACGACCACGACGCCGCCATCGGAGACCTTAAAGCGCTGTTCATCGCGCTCACGGTCCACACCGATAATGGCGCCGTCGCTCACGACGACGTTCTTGTCCAAGATCGCGCGGCGCACCACGGCACCGCGTCCGATACGAACGCCAGGCAGAATGACGGAGCCTTCCACCGTCGCACCATCGGCCACGTGAACATCCGAGGCCAACACGGAATTGCGGACCGTGCCGCCCGAAACGATGCAGCCTGGGGCCACCATCGAGGACTGGGCAATGCCGTTCTGCACAAACTTCGCCGGCGGGAAGTTGGAATCATCGGTGGAGTGAATTGGCCACGCACGGTTGTAGAGATTGAAAATCGGGTGCACCGAAATCATGTCCATGTGTGCTTCATAGAAGGAGTCGATGGTACCGACGTCACGCCAGTATCCGCGGTCACGCTCCGTGGCGCCAGGGACCTCATTTGCCATGAAGTCATAGACGTGTGCTTGCTGGCGTTTGACGAAGTACGGGATGATGTCACCGCCCATGTCATGATCCGAGTCCTCGTTCTTCTCATCCTGCAGGAGGGCCTCAATAAGCGCCTCGGTGGTGAAGACGTAGTTACCCATCGACGCATAGGTCATATTCGGGTCATCCGGGGTTGCTGGCGGGTCAGCTGGCTTCTCCACGAACTCGGTGATCGTTCCCATGCCATCAGCCTGGATGCAGCCAAAAGCGGAGGCTTCCGAGCGGGGAACGCGAATGCCAGCGACCGAGCAGTCGAGGCCGGTGGCGATGTGCTCCTCCACCATCTGGGCCGGGTCCATGCGGTATACGTGGTCGGCGCCGAAGACGATGACGTAATCCGGCTTCTCGTCATAAATGAGGTTGAGGGACTGCACGATGGCATCGGCCGAGCCGTTGTACCAGCGCTTACCACGGCGTTGCTGGGCTGGGACCGAGGCGATGAACTGCGGAGTCGGGCCCGACAGGTTCCACGCCTGAGAAATGTGACGGTCCAGGGAGTGGGACTTGTACTGCGTCAGGACAGCAATCTTGAGGAAACCGGCATTAACGAGGTTGGACAACACGAAGTCGATGAGGCGGTAGGAACCACCAAATGGAACGGCGGGCTTAGCGCGATCCTCCGTCAGTGGAAAAAGGCGCTTACCCTCGCCGCCGGCGAGGACAATGGCAAGGACATTAGGTAGGCTTCTCACGACACCTAATTTAACTTCTTTCTCGTCATTCCGCAGGGAAAACTTGCACGCTTTCACCCCCGTCACGCCCGCACCACCGCCGCCGTGCTCAACCTTCTGCGCGTGCGATGGAAGATACGTATTCTGGGCGAGTATGAGAGCCGGAATTTTTTCTAAGGAGTACCCGCCGGAGATTTACGGCGGAGCGGGCGTCCACGTTGCGGAGCTGACCCGCTTCATGCGCGAGATCATTGATGTGTCCGTTCACTGCACGGGGTCCCCACGCGATGAAAAGGATGTTTTCGTTCATGGTGTGGATCCACAGCTGAAGGAGACCGAGGCCAACGCTGCACTGCAGACGCTGTCCACTGGCCTGCGCATGGCCAACGCGGCCTCTGATATCGACGTGGCCCACTCCCACACGTGGTACACCGGCCTCGGCGGCCACCTGGCTGGCCGCCTCTACGGCATCCCCCATGTCGTGACTGCCCACTCGCTGGAGCCGCACCGCCCATGGAAGCGTGAGCAGCTGGGCGGCGGCTATGACATTTCCTCGTGGTCAGAGAAAAACGCCATGGAATACGCCGATGCCGTCATTGCCGTATCTGCCGGTATGAAGGACTCCATCTTGGATGCGTACCCGCGCGTTGACGCCGACAAGGTCCACGTGGTCCTCAACGGTATTGACACCGAGGTCTGGCAACCGGGAGAGGCGCCGGTGCTGGACAAGCTGGGCGTCGACAAGCAGCGCCCCATCGCCGCTTTCGTCGGCCGCATCACCCGCCAGAAAGGTGTAAAGCACCTACTCAAGGCCGCACAGAGCTTTGATGAGGACATTCAACTTGTGCTGTGTGCCGGCGCACCAGACACCCCGGAGATAGCCGCGGAAACCGAGGCGCTCGTGGAGGAGCTGCGCGCCCAGCGCGATGGCGTGTTCTGGGTTAAGGAAATGCTCTCCCGCGAGGAGATTAAGCAGGTCTATTCCGGCGCCGATGTGTTTGTGTGCCCGTCCATTTATGAGCCGCTGGGAATCGTCAACCTAGAAGCCATGGCCTGCAGTACCGCGGTGGTGGCCTCCGATGTCGGTGGCATTCCGGAGGTTGTCATGGATGGTGAAACCGGCGTCCTCGTGCATTATGACGAGGACGATGAGGCCACGTTTGAGGCTGACCTTGCCGCTGCGGTCAACCGCGTGGCTGCGGACTCTGAACTGGCACAACGCTTCGGCACCGCCGGACGCGAACGCGCCATTAGTGAGTTCTCCTGGGCCACCATTGCGCAACAGACCGTGGACATTTACCGCTCGTTGATGTAGGAAGGACTGCCGTGACGCAATCCCAACAGCAACACCGACCAGAACTCCACTTCGTCCCCGAAACGGGTGTCCTCGACGCCCCAGCGGGCATCGTCCGTGACGGCGATACGTGGCACCTGTTCCATCAGTACCGCCCAGAGCCTGACCAGCCGGCCCGCTGGGGACACAGCTACTCCGCGGAAACGCCGTTCGCTTGGCTCGACTGCGATGACGTCCTCGCGCCCGTGGGAGGCGAACTTTCGCTGCGCGCTGGCTCCGTGGCCGAGGGCAGGGACGCTCTCAACCTGTACTTCACCTCAGTGACGTCGGTCGGCACCAACGTCCGCTTGGCGCGCTACACCGACTTCGCCGACGAATGCGTTGTGTCGGATGACCCGAACGCACTCGATCCTGACGTGGTCCGCTTTGGCGAGGCCGTGAGTGCCCATACCGACTTTGACCGTTTCCGCTCCCCGTCGGTGGTCCCCGACTGGGCTAAGGAAGACCGTGATGAGGGCCACGACGGCTGGCTCATGCTCGCGCTCACCGGGCACTCCGATGCCCCTGTGCCCGTCATCTTGGATAGCCCGGATGGTGAGACGTGGTCCGTCCTGGGCAAGCTGAGCTTCAACGGCGATCCCGGCTTCAACGAGGATGAGGTGCCCGCAACCTCCCCGATCCCACCAGTTGTCTCACCGCGCCTCGTACGCCTGCGCGATGAGGTGGATGAGGAGATCTACGATGTCCTCTTCGTCACCTTGGAGCGAGCCGGGCGCGATGTCTCCGGCTACATTGTGGGCCGCCTCGACGGCACGAAGTTCACCGTGTCCAAGGGTTTCCAGCTCGTGGACTTTGGCCATGATTTCTCCCGCCCGCGCAATACCAACACCACCACGGGAACCATTCCTCAGGAACACCGCTATGACCGCGCCGTCATCCTGGGCCTGCTCAACGGCAATGGCCGCGGCGATGACGCCACAAAGCACCCCACGTGGGAGGCCGAAGGATGGGCCAACAGCCTGTCGCTGCCACGTGCCGTCACGCTGCAGGGCGGGGTGCTGTACCAGACCCCGGCGCAGGGGTTGCCGGATGCGGTCAAGCTGTCGGATTATGCGCAGTCGTGGACCGGTGTACTCGAGGTTCCGGAGGGCTCCAGCGTCTCGGTGAGGCTGCTCGATGGTTCCGGTGATCCCGCAGCGGTCATCCGCCACACCGGTGAGGAGATCAGCCTAGACCGCTCCATGTCCAAGGCCTTCGATCACCACTTCAAGGACTCTGCGCCTGCCGTTGCCCCGCTGGCAGAAGGCGACTCAGACACGCTCACCATCATTCAGGATGGCGCCAGCGTGGAGGTATTCGTCGACGGTGGCTTGGTCGCCATGAGCTCCCGCGTGTACTTCGAGGGCGGTTGTTCCGCCATTGAGGTCTCCACCGAGGGCGAGGCTGTCATCGAACAGTGCTGGAGCCGCACAGGCTCCAAGCGCTCCTAACGTTCAAGGACGACCGCACGGCTCAGCGTTCGGACGGTTCAGGGTTCGGACGCTGAGCGGTGTTTAGGACGCCGAACGCAGACGGTCGAGGCGCGCGTGCGCCGTCACGGTGAGCGCCTGCGGAAGGGAGGCCATGCGCTCGGCGAGCTCCTCGGCGCTGATGTGACGTGCCGACGGGCTCATCCCCACCTGGGCGGCAATGGAGGCCTTATCCAGTGTGATGGGGAAAGAGATATCGACCGGCTCTGCGGCCTGCTCCAGGAACCCCTCGGCCTGGGCGTAGAGGCGTTCTACCTTGCCCTCTTCCACTCCGAGGATGCCGAGCGGCTCGCGCAACTCATCCAGATGGCCTGCCTGCGGGGTCAAAACGATGACCTCGCCGCCGGGCGCCAACACGCGCTGGAACTCCGCCGGGTTACGTGGTGCAAAGACCACGGAAATAGCGTGAATAGAGTTATCACGAATAGGCAGGCGCTCCCACACGTCCGCTACCACGGCGCCGACGCGCTCATGGGACTTAGCCAGATGCTTGGCTGCGTGCGTAGAGATATCGAGGCCCACGCCACGCGCCCCCTCGATGGAATCAAGCGTGTGGGCTAGATAATAGCCGGTACCAGCGCCAACCTCGAGGAGTGCCGGAGCAGTGTGCTCATCCAAGCCCGCAGCATGCTCAGCTGCATCCTGCGTTTCAAGGGCGTCCTGCACCGCGCCAGTCACCGCCTCCACGAAGGGCGCGAAGTGGCCCATAGCCAGGTAGGTCTCGCGCGCAGTGACCATGGAGGCGTCATCGCCCTGATGCTTCAGGCCTGCGCCGGCTGCCAGCGTGACATAGCCCTGCTTGGCCACATCATAGGAATGGCCGGTCTCCGACACGAGGCGAGCAAAGTCATCCGCGCCCTGCAGGGCGCTGCCATCGGCAGGATCGGCCAGAATATCGACGATATGTGAAAGCATGCTCCTAGACTAGCTAGAAACCTCAACAAGGAGTGAACCGAGCTGGGCTGCTTCCTCTTTACTGAGCTCGATGACGATACGGCCACCCCCGTCAGAAGGAATGCGCATCACGATCTTGCGGGACTCCTCTACTGCTTCCATTTCTCCACCCGTAGTGCGGGGCTTCATCGCTGCCATAGTGAGTCTCCTTCGACTATCTTTTAACTTCCTTCTAGTCTAGCCCTTTTTCGCCTTCAGCCGGCGCGCTATCACCAACCGGGACCGCGGCGCCGCCCTCCGGGGCGCTCATGCGACGTTCCACGGCGGCAATAAGCGCGTCCACCTGGTCCTGGCGGTAGCCGCGCGGGACGACATCGAAGCGCAGGTCGTCGAAGCGCCCATCGTCAAGGGCGCGAAGGTTCTCTAAGTCAACGTCAACGGGCTCGTCAGGAGTATCCATGACGGTGCCACGGCCGACGATGCTGCCCCATGCCCACGTACCGATAATGACGAGAGCGATAAGCACGACGATGAGAAGAATCCAGGACATCATGCGCTAAATCCTACCCACGAGTGGCGGGCGCTGTGGCACCGGGCCACGAACACCGGCACGCGCGAGGATGGTCTGTGTCACCACGTCCGCCATGGGTGCCAGTTCGACAAGTGGGCGGTTGCGATGCGCACGGGTGCCCAGGTCCACCTCCGAGAGGGCGTGGGGGCCATAGCGCTTAGCGACGTCCACCAGCAGCCCCGCTTCCACCCCATAACCGTCCACGAATGGCAGTTCCAGCGCGGCCGCGCGGCGGAGCGCATATTCGCCGCCCAAGGGCTGGTCAATGTGCGCAAGCTCCGGGAAAAACTCGCGCAGCAGGGGCTTAGCGGTCAGTTCCGTCACGCGGCCACCACCAGTGGGTGTGCCCTTGTAGCTGCGCCGATAGCGTGCTTTCACCATCTGGATGTGGGGATCAACGAAGGGCTCGGTCAGGGCGTTCACCATGCCGGGGGCGGCGGATTCGAGGTCGGCGTCGATAAACACGACGATGTCACCCTCTGCCGCAGCCACGCCGCGCCAGAGAGATTCACCCTTGCCGGGCCGCGGCGCCTCCTCCAGGATTTCCCGCCAGTTCAAGACTGTCGCCCCAGCCGCCGCAGCTTCCGCTGCGGTTTCATCACTGGAATCGGCGTCGATGACGAGGACCTCGTGCGGCACATCAGCCAGACAGGAGCGCACCACATGCGCCACGGTGCGCTCTTCATTGAGCGCCGGAATGACGACGGAGACTCTCATGCCAACCCACGCGTTGTGGCCAGAGGCTGCATCTCCCCGCGGATCGCAGCGGTCATGCGGATGACATCCAGGGTGGGCCCAACCTCGTGCACACGGAAGGCCGCCACACCGCGCGCAGCCGACCACGCCGTAGCCGCCAAGGTGCCCGCTACGCGCTCATCCACCGCACGGTCGAGTGTCTCACCCACAAAGTCTTTATTCGACAAAGCCATGAGCACCGGCCACCCCGTAGCCACCACCTCGTCGATGCGGCGCAACAGCTCCAAGCCATGAAAGGTGTTCTTGCCAAAGTCGTGCGTGGGATCGATGAAGGTCAACTCCTCCGGGCATCCGAGGTCCGCGGCTTTCTCCGCCAGCCGTGTCGTTTCGGAGATAACGTCCGCCACCACGTCATCAAAGTGCACGCGGTGCGGGCGGGTACGCGGAACCACCCCGCCGGTGTGCGAGCACACATAGCCCACCTTCTTCTGCCCCGCGACTTCGATGAGCTCCGGGTCCCAGCCCGCCCACGTGTCGTTAACTAGGCGAGCACCGGCGTCAATCGCGGCCTCGGCAACCTCGGCACGCCACGTGTCCACAGAGATCAGCGCTTCCGGGTGGCGGTGGTGTAGCTGGGCGATGGTCGGCACCACACGCTCTATTTCTTCGGCAGCGTCGACGTGCTGGCCCGGGCCGGCCTTGACGCCGCCGATGTCGATGATGGAGGCGCCGTCGGCAAGCGCTTGCTCCCCTCGCTCCACTGCCGGATCAAGCTGAAAGGTAGCGCCCTGGTCATAGAAGGAATCTGGCGTGCGATTCACAATCGCCATAACCTGGGCAAGACCACGGTTTGGGCTCACTTGCCCTCCTGCTCCCGCACGCGCTTGTCCGACATCACCTTGTGCGCCGCCACGATGTGGGCTAGGGCCTCATCCGGATCATCGGTCACAAGGAACAGATCCAAGTCCTCGGGGCTGATGAAGCCGCCCTCCGACAGGGTGTTCTTCATCCATTCCACGAGACCAGACCAGTATTCCGTACCCATGAGCACGATGGGATAGTTGGTCACCTTGCCGGTCTGGACCATGCACATGACCTCAAAGAATTCATCCATGGTGCCCATGCCGCCCGGCAGGCAGATAAAGGCCTGGGAGTACTTGAGGAACATGGTCTTGCGCGCGAAGAAGTAGCGGAAGTTGAGGCCCAGATCCACGTACGGGTTGAGGCCCTGCTCGTGAGGCAGTTCGATGCCCAGGCCTACCGAGAGCCCGCCGGCCTCGTGAGCGCCACGGTTGGCTGCTTCCATGATGCCGGGGCCACCGCCGGTAATAACGGCATACTTTGCCTCCGCAAGGCGCTTGCCCACTGTGACACCGAGTTCGTAATTCGGGTCATCCTCCTTCGTGCGTGCCGAGCCAAAGACGGTGACGGCCTTGGGCAGCTTGGCCAGGGCGTCGAAACCGTCGACAAATTCGCCCTGGATGCGCAGGACACGCCATGGATCTGCATGCTGCCACTCGTGGTCCGCGCCGGATTCAAGCAGGCGCTGGTCGAAGGTGGAGGACTGCTCACCGGCAGTCCGCACGAGAAGAGGTCCGCGCAGGGTACGCAGTTGCTCAGGAGTCATGGTGTGTTATCCCTTCAGGTAGTTCAAGAGTGCATGAGACACGGCGCTAATCTGCTCGACGGGGACTTGTTCATCTTTCTTGTGAGCAAAGCCCGGATCGCCGGAGCCAAAGTTGACGGCCGGGGTCCCCAGCTCGGAGAAGCGGGCGACGTCGGTCCATCCGTATTTGGCGCGAACGTTGCCCCCGACGGCGTCGACAAGCGCACGCGCCGCCGCCTGCCCCAGCCCCGGCATGGCGGCACTGGCGATGTCATCGACCTCGATGCTGACGTTGTCATGCTCACCAATGACTTCCTTCATATGCGCCAGGGCCTCCTCAGAGGTGCGGTCAGGAGCAAAGCGGAAGTTGACGAACATCCACGCCTCATCCGGAATGGTATTAGTGGCCACCCCCGATTCAAGGTGGACGATGTTAAGGCCCTCCTTGTACGTGCAGCCATCAATCTCCACATCGCGCGGCTGGTAGTTCGCCACGTTGAGCATGACTGGGGCCAAGGTGTGGGCGGCGTTGGAGCCGAGCCAGGCGCGGGCAGAATGCGCGCGGGTGCCGTGTGCCGTGACGCGCAGGCGGATCGTGCCCTGGCAGCCAGCCTCAATCATCGCGCCAGAAGGTTCACCAAGGAGCGCAAGGTCTCCCTCCAGCCATTCCGGATGGTCATTCTGCAGGTGGCCCAGGCCGTTAAATTCGGTGGCGACCTCCTCCCCCTCATAGGCGATGACCGTCAAATCGTGTTTCAACTCGTCCGAGTCATAAAGCTGCGCGAAGGCAGTGAGATAAATGGCCATCCCGGATTTCATGTCCACGGTGCCGCAGCCATACATGGTGCGCCCGTCCTCCGACATCGTGTGGGGCACATTATCCGCCAGCGGCACCGTATCGATATGGCCCGCCAGCACCACTCGGGTGTCAAAGCCACGGTTGGTGCGGGCACACACGGTGTTGCCGTAGCGCTGAACCTCCACCACGTTCGGGTCAAGGCTGCGCAGCGCGTCCTCAACGGCAGTGGCGATCTCCTCCTCATGATGGGAGGGGCTGGGGATGTCCACCAGCGCCTTGGTGAGATCGATGGGGTCGGCGAAAAGATTTAAAGTCACAACCCGCCATGCTAGCGTCCCCCGCCAGTTAGTGCATTGCGTAAAGTACATCCCATTGCAAACAATCAACGTTGCTGAAGGTGATGTCCCATGGCTGCGGCCACACAACTCAAAACCCGACACCTCACCATGATGGGGCTCGGCTCCGCAGTCGGTGCGGGGCTCTTTCTGGGGGTTGGCCTAGGAATCCAAATGTCCGGCACGTCCGTTCTCGTGTCCTACGCGGTAGCCGGCCTCCTTATCGCACTGGTGATGTGGATGCTGGGAGAGATGGCTTCCGCCCGGCCTTCCCTGGGTGCTTTCTCCACGTACGCCGGCCAGGCCTTCGGCCCCTGGGCCCGATTTACGCTGGGCTGGCTGTACTGGTTCATGCTGGTTATGGTGATGGGCGCGGAGATTACCGGCGCCGCGGCCATTGTTTCCAGCTGGTGGGGCGTGGAACCGTGGATTCCCGCGTTCGTGGCCGTGGTGTTATTCGCGGTGGTCAACCTTGCCGCCGTGGGTGGTTTCGGCGAGTTCGAATTCTGGTTCGCCATCATCAAGGTGGGCACCATCTTCGCCTTCCTAGGCGTCGGTGTGCTCATGGCTGTCGGCGTCTTGCCCGGCATGTCCCTGGAACAGGCGGGCACGAACTTCACCGATAACTTCCTGCCGCACGGCGGGCCAGGTTTTGCCGCTGGCCTGTTGGCGGTGGCCTTTGCCTTCGGCGGCATCGAGATGGTGACGATCGCCGCAGCCGAATCCGAGAATCCCGCCCGCAACGTGGCCACCGCAGTGCGCGCCATCATCGTGCGCATCATGATTTTCTACATCGGCTCCATCATCGTCATCACCATGGCGCTGCCTTTCAGCGCCATCCAGGACGCCGATGTAGCGGCCGATTCTCCATTTACCTTGGTACTCAAAGCCGCGCAGATTCCTTTCGCGGCGGGCTTCATGGAAACCATCATTGCGCTAGCGCTGCTCTCAGCATTTAATGCGCAGATGTACGCCACCTCCCGCCTGGTTTATGACATGGCCAAGGACCACAGCGCCCACCATGTCTTCCTCAAGCTCAACACGTCAGGCGCCCCCATCTTTGCTGTGCTCCTGTCCATCATGTGCGCCTTTACGTCAGTCATCCTCCAGTACTGGAACCCGCCGGGGCTGCTGGCTTTTCTTTTCAACGCCGTGGGCGGTTGCCTCCTCGTCATTTGGTCTTTCATCGTGGCCTCCTTCATCAAGTTGCACCCCGAACTGAAAGCCAATGGTGAGCTCACCACTCTGCGCGTGCCCGGTTATCCTTGGTTGCCGTGGCTAACCGTGCTGGCCTTGGTGGGGCTGACGGTGCTGATGCTTTTCGACGCCTCCGCCCGCCAGCAAGTCTCCGCCGTCCTCATCATGACGGCTGGGCTGATTGTGATCTTCCACCTACTGCCCGGTAGGAAAAAGCGACACGTCGTTGAGTAGCTGCTAGGGTGTGACGCTATGACTACTGCTTCCGCACGCGGCCTGGCAACCATTACCCACGACGGCACCGTCCTGGATGTCTGGTTCCCCGCAGTCCACATCGATACCCCTGTAGACGCCAGCGGCACCCAACGCTTGGAGGAGGCTCCGCAGCAATTCGCTGCCCTTGTCGGCCCTGACGAGGAGCGCGGCGTAGCCCGCATCGCCGTGGAGACCTCCATCAAGGATCTGGATGAGGCACCGGCCGATACCTACGATGCCTACCTTCGCCTCCACTTGCTCTCCCACCGCGCGGTCAAGCCTCACGGCCTGAACGTCGAGGGCATCTTTGGCAAGCTGGCCAACGTCGTGTGGACCAACTACGGCCCCTGCGCTGTTGCTGACTTCCAGATGGTTCGTGGCCGTCTCGCCTCCCGCGGCCCGGTCGTGGTCTACTCCGTGGACAAGTTCCCGCGCATGGTGGACTACGTTGTCCCGTCCGGCGTGCGCATCGGTGATGCCGACCGTGTCCGCCTCGGCGCCCACCTGGCTGAGGGCACCACCGTCATGCACGAGGGCTTCGTCAACTTCAACGCCGGCACCTTGGGCGCCTCCATGGTGGAAGGCCGCATTTCCGCGGGCGTCGTCGTGGGCGATGGCTCCGATATCGGCGGCGGCGCATCCATCATGGGCACCCTCTCCGGTGGCGGCAAGGAGGTCATTTCCATCGGTGAGCGTTGCCTGCTCGGCGCAAACTCCGGCGTGGGCATTTCGCTTGGAGACGACGCCGTCGTCGAAGCCGGCCTCTACGTCACCGCAGGGACCAAGATCGCAGTCTTTGGCAAGATTGCGCAGGCCCTCGAGCTTTCCGAGGGCGACACCGTCAAGGGCTCCGAGCTCTCCGGTGTCTCCGGCGTGCTGCTACGCCGCAACTCCACTACTGGTGCCGTTGAAGCCGTGGACTGGAAGTCCGATGCTGTGGCCCTCAACGAGGACCTGCACAACAACTAAGCTCTCTTCACTCAAGAACTTCCCGGGGTTTTCTTCCCCGCGGGAGTCTTTTTATGAGCCTTCACGCTCGGCTGCCTAGAATGCTAAAGGTGACTGCTCAAAACGATTCCTCTCCTCGCTCGCTCGGCAGCGGCCTCAAAGTCCGCCACCTCACCATGATGGGGCTCGGCTCCACCATTGGCGCGGGTCTCTTCTTAGGCACCGGTGTGGGCATCTCCGCCGCCGGCCCGGCTGTTCTTTTGGCTTATCTCATTGCCGGTTTCCTCGCCATCCTCGTCATGCAGATGCTGGGTGAAATGGGCACCGTCATCCCCGCCTCCGGCTCTTTCTCCGAGTACGCCGAACACGGCATCGGCCGCTGGGCGGGTTTTACCCAGGGCTGGATTTATTGGCTGGCCACCGTGGCTGTCCTCGGCGCCGAAATCACCGGCGCGGCCGGATTCATCGGCGCGTGGTTCGACTGCCCGCCGTGGATCCCCGCCGCCATCTGTGTTGCGCTCTTCGGCGTCATCAACCTGCTGCGCGTGCGCATGTTTGGCGAGTTCGAGTACTGGTTCGCCTTCATCAAGGTCGCCGTCATCGTCCTCTTCCTCATCATCGGTGCCCTGCTGATCTTCGGCCTCTTGCCCGGCCACTCCTTCATCGGCACCTCGGTCTTCCTCGAGGACGGCTTCATGCCGAACGGTCTCGGCGGCGTCGCGGCCGGCCTGCTGGCCGTGGCTTTCGCCTTCGGCGGCATCGAGGTTGTCGCCATCGCCGCCGCCGAATCCGAGGACCCGGAGAAGTCCCTCGTCAACGCCGTGCGCACTACCATCACGCGTATCTCCGTGTTCTACTTGGGCTCCGTCCTCGTCATTACCTTCCTCCTGCCATACTCCTCCCTCGGCTCCGCGCAATCTGCTGCCGAGTCGCCGTTCACCATGGTGCTCGACCGCGCCGGCATCCCTGGCGCCGCCGTCATCATGGAGGTCGTCATCGTCCTGGCGCTGTTGTCTGCCTTCAATGCGCAGATTTACGCCTCCTCCCGCATGATGCACTCGCTGGCTTCCCGCGGTGAGGCCCCGAAGATCTTCGCGTCCACTGACCGCCGTGGCGTCCCCACGGCCGCCATCGCACTCTCCGTGGTGCTGTCCGTGGTCATGGTTATCCTCAACTACGCCGATACCGGCTGGCTTTTGTCCTTCATGCTCAACGCTGCCGGCGCGTCGCTGCTCATCGTGTGGGTCTTCATCGCCGTGAGCCAGCTGCGCCTGCGCCCGCACCTCGAGGCCATCCACCCCCTGCCAGTGCGCATGTGGGCCTACCCCTACCTCACGTGGTTCGCCTTGGCCCTGTTTGCAGCCATTGCGGTGCTCATGCTTAGCGACGCCTCCGCCCGCATCCAACTCTTCTCCGCCGCCGCCATGTTCGCCGTGCTCGCCATCGCCGGCGTCATCAACGCCAAGGCACGCGGCATCGCCCCCACGGCTCGCCTACCGCTGCCCACCGCCGAAGAGCTGGAAGCCCGCTAGCTTCCCGCTCCCGCTCGCACGCCCCGCCCCTCCTCACGCGCCGCCCCTCTTCTCACCCCGCCCCTCCTCACGCCCTGCCCTTCGCGCTCACCGTGAACAGCTCACGCCACTGAAACCGCTCTCCCGTGAGCGCAAAAGGCTAGGCGGTAAGCGTGGCAGCTGTCTCCTGCCCTTCGCGCTCACTGGCGGAGGGCGGAGCGTCGTCAAGCAGCTGCCCGTGAGCGCGACGGGCGCGGTGCTTCAGTCCTTTTGGCCCCGCGCCCCTCCTCCTGCCCTACACCCCTCTTATTTCCTTCGCGCCACCTCCTTCCTTCGCATCTCTTCCTGCTCTTCGCGCCACCTCCTTCCTTCGCGCTCACCGTGGACAGCTCACGCCACTGAAGCCTTTCCCCAGTGAGCGCGAGAGGCTAGAGCTCATGCTCGGTAACCACAGCTTCCGGTCTGGCTCTCCCGCGTGAGCGCAAGAGGCTAGAAGGCTGCGTTGCAGCTGTCTCCTGCCCTTCGCGCTCACTGGCGGAGGGCGGAGCGTCGTCAAGCAGCTGCCCGTGAGCGCGAGGGGCGCGGTGCTGAAATCCTGCATGGCCCTGCGCCCCTCCTCCCTACGCGCTCACCCGCAATCTTCACTACCACAACGGCCCTTCCGCAGTGAGCGCTAAAGGTGGTTATCCACAGAAGACACTGATTCGGAGCCCTGGGGGCCGGTCACGATGGGAAGTTATCCACAGGCTGAGATGATGGTTGCGGCGGCGTCGTCACGCAGTGCTTATTTTCGGCGTTATGAGGGCATGGACGACCGCTGAACTCCGGGAACAAGGGATGAGCAAGGAAGCTATAAGACGCAAGCTTCGCGAGCGTCGTCTCTTCCGCGTGCATCGGGGAATTTATACCGATGAATGGACACCTCTCGCTGTAGCGCGGGCCCTGGCGCATGGGCTCAGCCGCATTCATTTCACAGGAAAGACTGCACGGGAGATTCACCTCGGGCGCGCATTGACGTTCCCATTGGAAGCGGAGGGGCCGCGAACGCTTAGGGGGAAAAAGTTTCGTGTCACGCATTCACGACTTTCAGCGACGACCAAGGTGAACGGCCTGCCCGTGGTGCAGGCCTTGTGGTCGGCTCGGCGGATAGCTAGTGCCTGCGGTGACTTGTTGGAGCATCATTATCGCGGTAAAGAAGGGCCTAGTCGCCTGGAGAAGGACCGCCAGAGGATGGGGCGCGTGCCGCGAAAGCTGAAAGAGGCGATTCGGAACACCCCCATCGGTACGGATAGCCAGTCCGAAAGGAAGCTCAGCAGGAGTTTGCGATCGCAGGGCATATTCCCGGATCACAACGTGCTCATCGCTGGGTATCGGTTCGACTTTTTGATAGGCAAGCTGATTATCGAAGTCGACGGCTGGGAGTACCACAAACGCAGCGAAATATTTCAGGCGGATAGATCGAAACAGAATGCGGCTGTCGCTCACGGTTACACAGTTTTGCGCTTTACTGCTGACGATATCCACTACCACCTCGACGATGCCCTCCGCCTTATTAAGGCGACGCTTGATCTGATTAAGGGGCGGGAGCCTACGCTGCCAGCGTGTGTGACGCAGCCGTATTGGACGTGGCACTTATGCCTGCAGAACTTGCTGTTTTGACAATTATTCTTTACACTTAGACATGTAAGGACGACAGACCGTAAAGGAGTATGAATGCCTGAGCAACCCAACATGGTCCGCAAATGGCGCCGCTGGCTTGAGCTATCCCAAACTGAGCTCGCTGAACGCGCAGGCGTCTCCCGTCAGACAATCGCCAATATCGAACGCGGCAATTACTCCCCGTCCGTACACCTCGCACTAGACATATGCCGCGAACTCGGAAAAACCGTCGAAGAAGTATTTGGAGATGAACAACATGATTAACGCCATTGCTAACTACGCCCTCAATGAAATCGAGCGCGCATCGCAGGATGAATTCGAACGTGAGACTTTTTACAAAGCGTATGCCATCAGCGCTACCCCGACCCGATTCCTCGAGATCGTCGCCGCAGCCATCCTCGCTTGGGTTCTACCTGGGAATATGAGCATGCTGTGCTTTCTCGCCATTGCGCCGCCTATGATCGGCAATCTCTTCGGCACGGCGTGGCTGCGCAAGCGAGTCGCCACCCCACCTGTTGGCCGTATTTGGCCTGCAATGACCGTCTACCTCATCCCGCTCATTGTGATGTTCGCCGGAATTGCCCATAACGCTTACGCATCGGACTCCACCTCTTACTTGGTTGGCGCTGGGGCCGGCGTGACCGCCGCCATCATCTTCACACCGTTTCTCCGAC
Source organism: Corynebacterium sp. BF-R-2 (assembly GCF_024586525.1). Lineage (NCBI taxonomy): Bacteria > Bacillati > Actinomycetota > Actinomycetes > Mycobacteriales > Corynebacteriaceae > Corynebacterium > Corynebacterium sp. BF-R-2. The sequence continues at coordinate 26,660 of NZ_JAMFTP010000002.1, forward strand.
GCCGCCAGCACCAACGCGACCAGGCCCGCCTCGACGCCGAACTCGACGACTAGACCACACTACCCGGCCTATCCCCATCCATCCCGCCCTTCGCGCTCACCGCGGATGGCGGGTTCGGCTTCTTACAGGCGCCGGTGAGCGCGAAGGGAGAATAAGGCGCCTACCGCGCTAACCCCCCAGCCATGCCCCCTCATCTACCGAGCCACTAGACCTACTGCACCGCTGGCACCGGTTCCGCCGGTACTGCCCTTTACGCTCACCGTGTGCGGGAACTAGCGATTCTTTTCGATGCCGGTGAGCGCGAAGGGCGGGTTTCCGGTTTCCATCCCTAAGCGCTCACCGGCACGATGGAGCGCTTCCACGCTAGGTTCTCGGTGAGCGCGAAGGGAACATTGCTTGCCGATGCCCCCTTCCCGCTCACCGCAGCATCGAAAAGACCCCGACGGCCGACGCCGGTGAGCGCGAAGGGTCGGCGGGAAGGGCCGCAATTAAGCTGGCTCGGAATGATGGACCACGACCGGCTTCTTTGGCGTCGAGCGGAAGGTCCACAATTTGTTGAACACGAAATTGATGGGCATGGCCACAACGATGGAAATGGCGTTAGCCCAGTAATACATCGTGCGGAAACCAGTGGTGTCGTCAAAGATGTGCGGTGGCAGCTGCAGCGGCGACGTCGGATTCATCAGCAAGTACTGGACCGCAAGTGTGACCAGGTAGGCGCCGATACCGGTGATGAGGAACGGGAAGAAGCCTCGCAACCAGGACACCTTGTTGACGGACTTGAACGTCCACATGCGGTTGAGCTGGTAGTTCCATGTGTTTGCCACGAGAAACGCGATCGTGGAAAAGAGCATGAACCAGCGGACATGGAACTGGGTGCCAAAGAGGTTAAACATTGCGTCATGCGGAGTAGCCCCGAACCACGCGAGGCCACACTTTGCTGCCACGATGGAGACTAGGATGTTGACCACCGCGCCCGAGCCGCCGACCAGGCCAAACTTAATGAACTGGCCTAGATTCGAGGCAAAGCGAGCAACGCTCAGATCCGCCATGAACACGCCCCTCGTACAAAATTCTCAAGATTAATGAATAAAACTTGGTACGAGTTTAGTCCTTGGCCAAGCACGAACTAAAAACGCGCGCCGCAGAAGCACGCAAATTCACAGAGTGAACACACGTTCGTGGCCGGTGAGGGGGTCGTCAAACTGCATCGCTACGTGCGCGAGCTGCAGCGGAGCAGAGAAATCGTAGAGGTCTAGACCGCGGTCCACGGGATACGTGTCATCGCCCACAATCGGATGGCCGAGGTAGTTGAGGGCGACGCGAATTTGGTGAGTATGGCCGGTCAGTGGCCACACATTAACAATGGAGCCGTGCGCGCTCAGGCGAGTGATCGTGGGTGTCCCGGCGGGGTCAACAATCACCTGACGCCGGCCGCGCACGCGGCGCATCCCCAGCCGCAGCGTGTCTTCAAACGTTAAGGGCGTGTTCACCGTTGCGCGATAGTGCTTGCTCACCGCATGGTCTTGGAAAAACCGCTGGTAGGCAGGACGTGTGCGCGGATTGCGCGAGCATAACACCAGACCAGACGTGAGTCGGTCGAGGCGGTGCAAAGGAACGATGTCCTCCTCACCAAAGTCCACGCGCAGACGAGTCTGCAGGGTTTCGCGCACGATGCGCCCATTCGACGTCGTGGGCAAGAAATGCGGCTTGTCGGCGACTATGAGATCTCCGTCCTCATATACCACCCGATAATCAAACGGAATCGGCTCTTCATGAGGTACCGAGGGGTGATACCACGCCAACGTCGGACCAGGCAGCCGGGTGCCAGGCTCCAAGCGAGCACCGGGTGAAAACGCGGAATCGCCCGCCTGACCTGCCCAATAGGCAGGAGAAGCGGGCACGATGCCGGTGAGCATCACCTTGCGCGGGCTAATCCCCTCCCGCGCCGGTGGGCGGAAAGCCACTTAGGCAACCAACCGCGACACCGCCGCCGCGATGCGCTCATCGGTGCCGTTGAGACCGATGCGGACGAACTGCTCGCCGGCCGGACCATAGAAGTCCCCAGGGGCAACGAGGATGCCGCGCTCGGCCAGCCAATCGACGGTCGCGCGACAGTTCTCGCCGCGCGTGGCCCACAGGTACATGCCGGCTTCCGAGTGCTCGATCGTGAAACCAGCTGACGTCAATGCGCGCATGAGCTCTGCACGGCGGGTGGCGTAGCGCTGGCGCTGGAGGGCTTCGGAGGGGTCGTCGTCAAGCGCGGCGACCATCGCTGCCTGAATCGGACCCGGCACGATGAGGCCGGCGTGTTTGCGCAGCTCCAGTAGTTCGGCGATGAGCTTGCTATCGCCGGCAAAGAACCCCGCACGGTAGGACGCCATGTTCGCGGTCTTGGACAGCGAATGCATGGCGATGAGTCCGGTGTTGTCACCGTCGGTGACGCGCGGATCCAAGATGGAAACCGGCGGGTTCTTATCGTCCCACCCCAGACTCATGTAGCATTCGTCGGACGCCACAATGGCGCCCTTCTCACGGGCCCAGGCTACGATCTCGCGCAGCTTCTCGACGCCCAACACCTTGGCCGTCGGATTCGACGGCGAGTTGATGAACACCAGGGACGCATCCCCGAAGTCCTCGTCCGCGCGCAGTGGCTTGGCGCCTGCCAGCAGGGCACCAACCTCGTAGGTCGGGTACGCGACGGAAGGAAAGGCAACTGTTTCACCACGCATGCCCAGCAGGGTGGGCAGCCAGGCGATAGCTTCCTTAGTACCGATCACCGGTAGGACAGCATCCACCTGCATGTGGTAGCGGCGCTCCAAGGCCTTCGCGATAGCCTCGCGCAACTCCGGGGTGCCCTGAGTCTGCGGATAGCCCGGGGCTTCTGCGGCGGACGAAAGCGCCAGCTGCACGCCGGGGGCCACCGGATCGACCGGGTTGCCCACAGAAAGGTCCACAATCCCATCGGGGTGAGCTTGGGCCTTCTTCTTAGCACCAGCGAGGGAGTTCCACGGGAAATCCGGAAGCGTATCTCCTAGCGGCGTGCGGCTCATGTTTTACTCCTGGTTCTGGGGCGGGAGGGCCGCGATCATCGGGACATCGAAGTCCTGCGGGCCGAGGGCAGCCGCGCCGCCCGGGGAGCCAAGGTCATCGAAGAACGCAGCGTTGGCGTCGTTGTAGTCCAGCCACTCATCCGGGACGTCATCCTCGTAGAAGATGGCCTCAACCGGGCAGGCAGGCTCGCAGGCGCCACAGTCCACGCACTCGTCCGGGTGGATGTAAAGCATGCGCTTGCCCTCATAGATGCAGTCGACCGGGCACTCTTCAACGCAGCCACGGTCCATCACGTCGACGCAAGGCTGCGCGATGGTGTAAGTCATAAGGCGTTCGAACTCCTGTTGATCACGGGTTTTCTACGACTAACAGTATGCTACTCCTGCGTGAAAAATGGCCAAACGCTGCCTGCGATTCCCGCGACGAACAGGAGCAGGCTGAGAATATTATTGGCCAGCAGTGAACCATCACCAATAGCGCCTCCCAGCATGAACGCTAGAAATCCCGTGACCCACGCCAGCCCGGGAAGGCCCGCGATGTAGGGATTCTCACTCCACAACCGCGCTGTGCGAGTGAGCACCCCGTTGAACCAGAAGGCAATAAGAATGGTGATGGGAAAAGAGACGCTGGCCCCGTCGAACCACGGCAGGCGCGCGGTCAGGTAGACCACCTCGAGAGTCAACGAACACAGGGCGCCCAGCGCTAACCAGACCAAACCGCCAATTTGCTCGCCGCGGGAAAAGTCGGTGCGGATAACTCGCTCGCTCACTATTCCCCCACCAGGGTCTCGCTCGGCTCTCCCCTGCCGAGCTGATAAAACTCGTGGCGCAGCAGGGGCATGGTGAGCAGATTGGACAGTGCATAGGCAGCGGGCACCTCGGCGGGGTTGCTCAGGCCTGCCTGTGCAGCATGCGGGTTAACGGTGGTGAGGGAACCATCGGCCAGCCAAATCTGGGTGGCGTGGGCGAGCATGGCGGCGCGTTTGGCGGCGAGGGGGACGTCACCAAGCGCATAGGCCACGTCGTAGCCTTCAGTGGTGAAGTTGTCCAGGTAGTCCTTGTCCGGCAGTCTCCAGCCCTGCGGCGGGGTCACGGATTCCAGGGCGCGGTAGTGCGCGGCGCGCTCGAAGACAGCCCACCAAATGCGCTGCTCAGGAGCGGCAGCCGCATGAACAGCCTGGTGCACAGCGATGTGGTCTGGGTGGCCATAGCCGCCGTCGGGGCCGTAGGTCAACACCGCATGGGGCTCAAGCGCTACGAAATGCTCCTTGAGCAAGGATGCCGCTTCATCGACTCGGTTGACCAGCGCACTCGGGTTGTCGTGCGCTGGCGAGCCGGCCATACCGGAATCGCGGAAGTGTCCGAAACCACCCAGCTGAATGCCGCTGACCCCCAGGGCGTCGAGGGCACGCTTCAGCTCCCAGGCACGAAAGCCACCAAGGCGGTCACTTTCCGCCAGTCCTTGGTAAGGCGAACCGATGACTTCGCCTTCCTCCCCCAGCGTTGCGGTGATCACGGTGACCTCAGCGCCGCGGGCGGCCACATCCGCGAGCGTTCCGCCGGTGAAGAGCACCTCATCATCGGGGTGTGCATGCACGGCCACGACGCGGTAGCCGGTGAGATCTTTAGTCATCATCTTTCCTCCACTGTGGGGCACTGACCAGGCCCGAATCCCAGTCCGTAATACTTTGTCCGGGGCCCACGATACCCTTGCCTAAAGCATGGATGCGCACCTCGTTGAGCAGCGGCACAAACAGCACTTGCTCGGAGTTGAGCTGGTGAACCTTGTCTCGAGCGGCCGCAGAATCCAAGGTTCCATCGAGGATATCGGCTGCTGTCTCCTCGGCATGCTCAGGGCAGAAACCATTGAGCTTAGCGGCTGGGCTGCCGGGAGTGGCACAAGTGAAGTAATTGGCCATGCTCAGTGAGTCCATGCCATTGTCATCCCAGGCCACGACGGCATCCACCTTGCCCGCTGGCAGTAGATCCGCGGTGATGGTGGTCAGGCGCTCGGTCACCACCGTGGCGTCGATAGCTTTGGACTGCAGGACATCAACAATCGTATGGGCGGCGGCAAGGGCCGTGGGGCTTTGTGGATCGACTGCAATCCGCAGCGGTTTATGCCCCGCACGCTCGCGCAACGGGGCCAGTTCCACAGGATCACCGAACGGATTGTGGGCAGGGTCCAGCTCGGAGGCCCTGCCGGTGGCGAGACGGGCAATCTGATCGGAATCCAACAGAGAGGCCAAAGCGCGGCGTTGCGGCTCTTCTGGAAGGGCCTCCTCCAGCGTAGATATCTCTAGGCGCAGCTGGCGCGAGCGTTTCACTACCCCGGTGTTGACGTCGCTGAGTAGGCTCAGCCGCTCGAGGGTGGTCTGCTGCGGGCTAAAGTCCGCAAACCCGATCTGTCGCGAGCGCAGCATGTTGACGGCCTGGGTGGTGTCACGGAGGGCGCGGAGCTGAATGACATCAATCATCGCGGGGTCCTCGCCCCAGAAGCGGTCGTTGCGGTTGAGCGTAATCACGCCGCGGCTGCGGTCCATACCCGCCACCAAGTAGCGTCCAGCCGAGGCCGGAATCCCCTCCGCAAGGGCGGATGAGAAATCCTGGTCCACGAGCAGGTGCGACGGCAGCAGGTGGGCAAAGAGCTTGCGCCAGTCCTCGACGCGGTGCTCAAAATCTACCGTGACAACGCGCCCGCTTCCCGACGTCCGCACCGCCGAAATCGCTTGATACCCCGAGGCCGCATTCGCCCCTGGTGTGCGGATGATCTGTGACCAGAGATAATTGAAGTCCGAACCGCTGATCGGTGTGCCATCAGACCATTGGGCCGGACTAGCAATGGTGTAGCGCACGCGCATGGCAATGCTGCCGGGGGCCTCGATTTCCTCCGCCGACTCGAGCACATCCGTATCCATCTCTTCACCGTGGAACGCGGAGGGCAGGACGAGCTCTGCAATCTGGCTAACGAGCTCGGAGTTGTTAGCGCTTAAGTGTGGGTTAAGGCCTCCCCGCAGCGGATCGACGCCAATGGCCACCGTGCTGCGCTCCGGCAGCAGGTCCTCTTCCGGAACCACCTCCGGGGTGGGGCTTTCCGTGGTCGACTTGGTGGGTGACGTGCTCTGCTCTTCAGCCTCGACCACTGGCGGCGGGCCGGGGTTGGCCTGGCAGGCGCTCAACGCACTCACTGCAGCGAGCGCTGCCAGCAGCTTGGAGAAACGGTCCACGCCATCACACCTTTGGAGCTCGGGGTACTTGTCGGCCTCATTTTAATACCCGCACCGGACAGTGCCCATTTCCAACCGCACCGCCTGTCCCATACATAACGAAAACGTTCCGCCCCCTCCAGCAGGATTGGGGCGGAACGTTGAAGATTACGTCAGGAAGGGCTGCTTACTTGTTGAGCTGCTTAGCGCGGGCAGCCGCACGCTTGCGGTCGGTGGCAGACAGCTCCACCTTGCGCACGCGCAGCACCTTGGGGCCCACCTCAACGCATTCGTCGTTGCCACAGAACTCCAGTGCCTCATCGAGGGATAGAGTCTTGGCCTTGGCCAAGGTGACGGTGGCATCCGCGGTGGCGGAGCGCATATTGGTGAGCTTCTTTTCCTTCGTGATGTTGATGTCCATATCCTCATCACGGTTGTTGGCACCCACAACCATGCCTTCGTAGGCCTCCATGCCCGGCTCCACGAAGAAGTCGCCGCGGTCAGCAAGCTGCATAAGGGCGTAGGCCGTGATCTGGCCGGAGCGGTCAGCCACCAGGGAACCAGTGGCGCGAGCCTTGATCTCACCAGCCCAGACGTCCAGACCGTCAGAGATGGAGTTCGCGATACCGGAGCCGCGGGTCTCCGTCAGGAACTGGGTACGGAAGCCGATAAGACCGCGGGCCGGGATGCGGAAGACCATGCGAACCCAGTCGCCCTCGCGGACGTCCATGGACTGCATCTGGCCCTTACGGTTAGCCAGCAGCTGAGTAATAGCGCCCTGGTACTCCGACGGGGAATCGATGGTGAGCATCTCGTAGGGCTCCATAGTCTTGCCGTCGATGACCTGGGTCACCACCTGTGGCTTACCCACGGTCAGCTCGAAGCCCTCGCGGCGCATGTTCTCAATGAGAACGGAGAGCGCCATCTCGCCACGGCCCTGAACTTCCCAAGCATCCGGGCGCTCGGTTGGCAGAACCTTGATGGACACGTTACCGATGAGCTCTTGGTCCAGACGGGCCTTAACCATACGTGCGGTGAGCTTGTCACCGCCGCCCTGGCCTGCCATCGGCGAGGTGTTCACGCCAATGGTCATCGAAATAGCCGGCTCGTCCACCTTGATGCGCGGCAGCGGCTTCGGATCCTCAACATCAGCGATGGTGTCACCGATCATGATGTCGGAGATACCGGAGATGGCCACGATGTCACCGGCGATAGCCTCGGTATCCGGCTGACGCTGGAAGCCGACGGTACGCAGCAGCTCAGCCACCTTGACGGTCTTGGTGTGCATCTCGCCTTCATCGTCGTAGTGCATCCAGGCCACCTGCTGGCCCTTCTTGATGGTGCCGGAGTAGATGCGCAGCAGGGCAATACGTCCCAGGAAGTCATCGGAGTCCAGGTTGGTGACGTGCGCCTGGAGCGGGCCGTCGACGGAAGCGGAAGGCTCGGGGAGGACGTCATAGATGACGTCGAAAAGCGCCTGCAGGTCCGCAGCCTCGGGGACGTTACCGTCACCCGGGTTCTCGGTGGAGGCCTTGCCCTCGCGGCCGGAAGCGTAGAGAACCGGCAGGTCCAGCAGCTCTTCGGCGGCAGCGGCGGCCTCCTCATCCTCAAGGCCAGCCGCGATTTCCAGCAGCAGGTCCTGTGCCTCGGTGACAACCTCGTCGATGCGGGCATCCGGACGGTCGGTCTTGTTGACACAGATGATGACCGGCAGCTTGGCTTCCAGAGCCTTGGTGAGGACGAAACGGGTCTGCGGGAGGGGGCCTTCGGAGGCGTCGACAAGCAGCACGACGCCATCCACCATGGAGATACCGCGCTCGACCTCGCCACCGAAGTCGGCGTGGCCCGGGGTATCAATAACGTTGATGATGAGGTCCTGGCCATCCTTGCCCAGACCCTTGCGGTGAATGGCGGTGTTCTTGGCCAGAATGGTGATGCCGCGCTCACGCTCCTGATCGTTGGAGTCCATGACGCGGTCCGAGTGTTCGCCATGGTCGCCGAAAGCGCCGGACTGCTCCAGCATGCCGTTGACGAGGGTGGTTTTACCGTGGTCAACGTGTGCGACGATGGCTACGTTACGGAACTCAGTAGTACTCACGTGTGGGGTGCTCCTTAAAGCATGATGCGTTAGCGGTGTGAACGGCCCTTAAATATACTCGCTCCCCCACATCCGTGCAGCATCGCGCCCGTGTGTAACGAAATGGTATCGAGCGCCGACATACCCCACAGTAGAACTCGTTTCGAGTTGACTACGCCGAAAAAGTGAATATTGTGACAGCAGATACTGTTGTGGCGCGTGTGACTAATGTTGTACACGCGCCGACCTACACACAAGGATGTCCATGGCTCTCGATGAACAGCACTCCACCGGCAGCGCCGCACACCGCGGCCTCGCCGGTATCACTGCTGCTGTGATGCTGGGCCTGCTCAGCGTCACCCCCGCACATGCCGACGCCCCCGATCTCTCCTCTTTGGTCACTGCTCAACAGAGCAGCAACCCGCTCGACAACCTCGGCCGTCCCACCCCGGAGACTCAGGAACGCGTTCGCGCTTTCGCGGCACAGCCATGGATCCCGCAGGAAGCCCGAAACGCTATCCTCACTGCCCTCAACTTCACCAGCGGTGAGGACGGCGATGGCGGCGTGGCCATGCCGGAGGGACATAATCCTTCCTTCCGCCAGTTTTACTGGCCTACGGTCTCCGCACAGTGCATTGGCGGTCAGGGCGACTCGGTCGGTTCGGCCATCGCCGTCCCCGGCCCCACCGAAATCCCCGCCCCAGGCGCAGGTGAAGGAGAAGCCGTCTTCCTCTTCACCGCCCTAGGCACGCCAACTGCCGCCGAGCAGCAAGGCGCCATGCGCGTTCAATGGTTCAACCTGGACACCTTCCAGTTTGGGACCACCCCGCTGTTCAACAACGGCATCAACTCCGATGGCCCCACCACGGTCTCCGGCCGCGCCGCTACCGGCAAGGGCACGGTCGTGGCGGTTCTGTCTGGCGCGGTCAACACTGCTGAGTCCTCGTGTTCATTCCCACCCACCGCGGCCTTTCTCGAGGTGAACTAATGAGTACTGAACTGCACCCGGTCAAACAAGAGACCTTTAATACGGCGGACAACACGAATGTTGATCCCAAAGGTTTCCTGCGTGAGGTAGACACCTACCACGTCACCGATTTTGGTCTCTACATGGCCCGCGGTGCCAACCACCCACGCTTTGGCTACCTCGAGTCGTGGCTGCTCCCAGACTTGGGCCTGCGCGCTAACATCTTCCACTTCCGCGAGGGCGTGGACGTGGAGCAGGATTTCTACTTCGATGTCGCTGATATCGACGTTAACGGTGACGTGTGGACCACCCGCGACCTGTATGTCGATCTCGTCTCTACCTCAGGGGAGCCAGTTGACGTGCTCGACATTGATGAGCTCGCCGCCGCCACCTCCACCGGACTCATCAGCGCCGAGGAAGCCGAGCGCGCTATGGAGCGCACCCTCACCGCCGTCGAGGGCATCACGCGCTACGGCGATGACGCAATGACCTGGCTGCACACTCTTGGGATGGAACTTACGTGGGCTGACACTGTGGAACTCGTCCCAGCCGAGTAACCTTGGGTGAGCAATTCTCCCCTACCTTAAAGGATGTGAGCCATGGCCGGTGGCCTGTTCGCCCTGCTTGACGACGTAGCCCTCATCGCCCGCTCCGCCGCCTCCAGCGTCGATGACGTGGCCGCATTAGCAGGTAAGACCTCTATGAAATCCGTCGGTGTCGTCGTCGATGACGCCGCCGTCACCCCACAATTTGTTGATGGCGTGAAGCCACAGCGTGAGCTGCCCATGATCTGGCGCATCACCAAGGGCTCGCTCATCAACAAACTCATCATCATTCTGCCCATCGCGCTTATCCTGTCGTGGATCGCACCGTGGGCGCTGACCCCGATCCTCATGTGCGGCGGTACCTACCTCTGCTTCGAGGGTGCGGAAAAAATTATCCACTTCCTTTTCCACCGCGGCGAAGAGGAAAAGAAGCCCGTCCGCGACAAGGGCGGGGATGCCGAGGACTCGCTGGTGCGTTCCGCCATCACCACGGACCTCATTTTGTCCGCGGAAATCATGGTCATCTCCCTCAACGAGGTCATCGACCAACCCTTCTGGATGCGCCTGGCCAGCCTCATCATCGTTGGCATTATCCTCACCCTCGGCGTTTACGGCGCGGTTGCCGTGCTGGTGAAGATGGATGACATCGGCATGGGGCTGCTCGAGCGCAATGATGGCGACTCTGCCCTCGGCACCGCCTTGGTCAAGGGCATGCCCGTGGTTCTCGATATCATCGGCATCATCGGTACCGCAGCGATGTTGTGGGTCGGCGGCCACATCGTGATTAATGGCCTCCACGAGTTCGGAGCAGAACAGCCCCATGGCCTCATTCATGATGTCACCGAGAACATCAACAACGGCGCGCTCTCGTGGCTCGCAGAGACCGGCATCTCCATGGTCTTCGGCCTGATTCTGGGCACCGTCGTGGCCACCGTCATCATGGCGGTCAAGGCAACCGCAGAGCGCGTGAAGTAAGCCTCTTACACAAATCCTCTTACATAAAGAGCATCAACGATACCGCCATAATCGCCATACCTGCGATGAGGCCGTAGATAGCGTAATGGTGCTTTCCGGTCTCCTCCGCGGTGGGCAAAAGCTCATCGAGGGAGATGAAGACCATAATGCCAGCAATGGCGGCGAAGCTAATGCCCATCGTCACCGGCCCAATAAAAGGCATAAGGATGGCAAAGCCGATGAGCGCGCCCACCGGCTCCGCAAGGCCCGACACCGTGGCCCACCAGAAGGCTTTCGTGCGGGAGCCTGTCGCCGCCCGTAAGGGCACCGCCACCGCGATGCCCTCCGGAATGTTGTGAATGGCAATCGCCACTGCAATGGGAATGGCGATTTCTGGAGCTTCGAGCCCCGACAAGAACGTGGCGAAACCCTCCGGGAAGTTGTGGAGCGCCAGGGCGAAGGCGGTAAATACGCCGGTCTTCATGAGCCTTTTGCGGCGCGCCTCCTCCTCCGTGGTTGCCGGCTCGTGCGGGTTAATCTCCGCCGGCACGGCGCGGTCAATAATGGCGATGAGGGCAATCCCCGCAAAGAAAGCGATAATGCCTGCCCACGTGGCGGACTTTTCGGTTCCGAAGGCTTCTCCTAGCTTGCTGATTCCCTCCGGAAGGATCTCCATGAAGGAGACATAGAGCATCACGCCCGCAGAAAGCCCCAAGGCGGTGGCCATGAATCCCGGCCCCGGCTCTTTCTTGCTTACGGCGAGGGCGCCTCCGATGGACGTCGATAAGCCGGAGAAGAGCACGAGACTGAATGCGAACGCGACGGTGGCTAAATCCATAGTGGGAAACTATAGCGCGTCAGGGTCCTGCTCCGTGGATATCACCAGTGACTCGCCATCTTTCACCGTGGGGTCATCGTCGATGTACTCACCGGTTTCGTGGTCAGGGCGATACCGGCCATGCAGATGACCCAGAAATTAGTCACCGCCGGGTTGCCGCGCTGCGTGAGCTGGGAGTTGACCACGGAAGCGGAATCAGCCGTCGTGATAAAGAAGACAATGAGCATGACCAGCACCAGCCGCTCACGATCTCCACGCCATATTTAACTTTTTGTTCCTCAATCGACCGTAACCCAGTTGACGTCTCTGCGTAGGATTGGAGGAAGTCCATCTACTCCCACCAGACGCATGAGGTGACTGACACAACTATGGCGCTCTACCCGCTGGCCCCCTCTTACTTCGGGGTTGAGCACGTGGCCGTCCTCGACCACGTCAACCTCGGCACTGCGTTGAGCTTCCCCGGGTTGGCCACGGCGCCTGCGCTTGTCGATGTCTCCCTTATCCCCGACCCCACCACCCGCGGTTGGCGCATTCGCTCGCCCTTCGGTTTCTTGGGCGCACTCGACGCGGAGGAGTCCGCGGAGTATCCCTCGCTCGCCCGCCTTCGCACAGCGGGTCTTAGCCCCTCGACGCACGCCACGGTCGAGATTGTCGAAGGTGACGTTGACGTTGCCGTTGCCCTGGGCCTCGATCCGTGGATGATTCCCACCACGAATCAGCCGGTAGGTTCTGTCCTTCTGGCCGGTGGACACGGCGCGCTTGTCGACGTCTCCGCAGGCCAGCTCACCACCTACCAACTCCGCGGGATGGGCACCCAACAGCTCATTGTTTCCCTAACCCTTATCGACGACACCGTCCTCGCTACCCACGGCGACCTCGTCCTTGGGCCCTGCACTTCCCTCGCCGACTCCCCTGTCCTCGCTGCTGCTGTCGAGGCCGCTGCTCCCTCGGGTGCTTCCCTCGCCGCCCGCGCCTATGCTGCTGCCGGCCGTCTCGCCGTGGACCTCCCAGACTCGGCCGACGCTCTCTTTTCGCCAGCCATCCCGCCGCTTCCGCTCTCGTCCGAGCACCCCGCCATTCCGCCGGCGCTTGACCTCACGGCGGATTGGGAGGTCACCGCCCCGGCCGCTCCGCTTGCCTCCCCACTGCCCACCGGCTCACGTACCTTCACCTCCCCTAGTTCGTAGCCTCAGCACTTTTCTGCCACGTCTTCCCCTACTCTGGTCCCTTTGCTGTCCCTCTCGAGTTCAAGGCAATATCTCGCTGGCTAATGTAGAGTTACCCATCACATACATGCAGCCACTCTAGCGTTCAGGAATCACACAATGTCCGGCAAAAAGCGCAACAACCGTAACAGTCAGTCTTCAACACAAACCGAATCCGAGCGCATTGAAGCCTCAAAGCGTCGATACAATCGTCGGATGAAACATATAGCCACTCGCCAGAAGCGATACGCCGATCGTGATTTTGCACTATGGGCTGAAGATTCATGGGGAAGCGACGACCCCGATGTCGGCGGCCGACGTTCCGTTCACTCACACTCCGGCGGCCGCGTGCAGTCGAACCGTTCGCGTTACTGAATCTTGCACTCAGGCCACTTCGAGCGGCTCAATACTGTTGACTTCTTCGGCGATAGAATCCTCAGCTACCTCGAGTTCGTATCTTCCTTGCAAGTTCAGCCAGAACTGCGGTTCTATCCCGAAATACTTTCCTAGCCTCAACGCAGTATCTGCGGTGATTCCGCGCTTGCCGTGGACAATCTCATTAATCCTGCGTGGCGGGACCCCAATGGCCATGGCCAGCTTATGTTGTGTGATCCCGAATGCCTTAATGAAATCCTCATTGAGTACTTCTCCGGGATGAATTGGCGGATACAGTTTGGTACTCATATCGCTCCTTAGTGATAATCCTCTATCGCCACGTCCGCCGGACCTGCTTCAGTCCAGCGAAAAGTAATCCTCCATTGCTGATTGACACGAATGCTGTATGTTCCCCGTCGGTCGCCTTTCAAAGCTTCCAACCGGTTGCCCGGCGGTATTCGCAGCGATTGCAGGGAAACCGCCGCATCAAGCTGATGAAGTTTTCTATTTGCGGTCTTGTGGATTCTCGAATCGATCCGCGGTGACGCTCGGCGCAACCAGACAAGCTCGGTGTCTCGGTTAGCAAAGGACTGGATCATGACCTCAATCTACAAACCATAACGGAATCCGTCAATAACGATCTCCGTTAAGTTTCTGACACTGAATCCTGGAGAATTTTCCGGAGCTTAAGACTGCCTTGATTCCCCCATGACAATGACATTCTAGAAGGCACCTTTTAATTAGTACCTTATGCGCTTATCCTCATACGCTGACCTGGACTTTCTCCGACACCGCCCCACAGATGGTTCCCTTACTTTGGTCCCTTTGCTCCTAGCACCGCGCTCGTTCATTTCGGCAGCCGCCCACTAGGACTTAGCGCACCGTTCGCTGCCCATCCACTAGGCGAGTCACTCCGATCGAGTCGAGGTGCTCCAGCAACGGAATGGCCACTCGGCGGGTCGTGCCCAGGGCCTTGCGCGCGGCCGAGAGAGTAAATGGCTGCTCCAGCCCTGCGACGATGTCCTGCGCCCGACGCGGTGCCGTGGGCAAGAGCACCACACCTGATTGCAGGCGGAGCACGCGCCCGGCGCGCTCGGCTGCAGCAAGCTCTTTGGGGCCAAGTCCTAGTCTTGTGAGGTCCTCCGCTTCCGGGGCAGCGAATGGTTCGTCGCGGAGGCGCCGTTCAAGCTCGGCCACGCCTTTCTCGGCGGGGCCGAGGTCCACGGTCTGTCCAGGCAGGCGCAGGACACCCTCGGACGATTCCACGTGGGCCGCGGCTACTGCCAGTCCCAGTAATGCTGGTTCGCTCAGGCCCAGCGCATCCATGGCTGCTGCGTGCGGCAGGCCTGGCGCGAGTGGATTGGATTCAGCGTGGTTCTTCACCGCGCCCAGCAGCGCCTCCTTCCAGGTGGTCACTTGGCTGGCGGCAATCCACCACTCACGGAATTCGATGATCCCGGCTGGTTTGCCCTCCACAACGAAGCCATCGCGCACAAGGTTCTCTACGCGCTCATAGCCGCAGCGCTTCAGCCACGCTGCGGGATCCCGCGGGGACGTCTGTGCCAGCTGCACCGCCCGCTTCTTCGCGTCGCCGCGCCGACTCAGTTCCGCCGGGTTCACGTCCACGACTTCGACGCCCGCGACAACGTGACGTCCGCCGGGGCTGCGCACGACGAACCTATCGAGAAGCGTGAGCGGCAGAGGCTGGTCCAGGGTCAAGCGTGCAAAGTCGCCTCCAAGGGGACGCAGCCGTGCGCCCACACCGGCGGTACCACTGTGCACCACGATGTTCTGCGGGAGCTGAGATAATTCCGAGCCAAAGGTGCGCCGCACGTCCACGGTGTCGAGCACGCGCCACGCTTGAGGGCTCAGCAGCGCATCGCCCCGATGTACCTCATCCGCGTCCACTCCGCGCAGGTTCACCGCCACGCGGGAGACCGGCCCTACCGAAGACACACTGGCGTTCTCACTCTGCAGTCCGCGGACCGTCACCTTCTTCTCCCCCAGCACGAGTTCATCGCCCACGGCAATGGTTCCGGCCGCCAACGTTCCCGTCACGACGGTTCCAGCACCTTTCACGCTGAAGGCGCGGTCAACCCATAGCCGCACACGTGCTGTCGCATCGGGAGCGGGCATCTCAGCGAGTACGGCGTCGAGCTCCCTGCGCAGTGTGTCCACGCCCTCCCCGGTTGTGGCGGAGACGGTGACGAGGGGGGCGTCGACAAGCGCTGTTCCCGCCAGTTCCGCTCTGACCTGTGCGATGACTTCTGCGCGGCGAGCATCATCTGCACGATCTGCGCGCGTGAGCGCCACCACGCCGTGCTGCACGCCCAGAGCACGCACCGCGTCACGGTGGTCTGTGGACTGTGCCTGCCAGCCTTCATCGGCCGCCACGACAAAGAGCACAACCGGCGCGGGGCCCACCCCGGCCAGCATGTTGCCCAGGAATTTCTCATGTCCCGGTACATCGACAAAGGCCACATCCGCGCCGGAGTCCAGCTTTGTCCACACGAAGCCCAAATCAATGGTCAGTCCACGCCGCTGTTCTTCCTCCCAGCGGTCCGGCTCCATTCCGGTGAGCGCCTTGACCAAGCTGGACTTGCCGTGGTCCACGTGGCCTGCGGTGGCAACGACGTACATCTACATCACCGCCTGTAGTGCCGCAATAAGTTCCGCGTCCTGGCTCTCCGGCACGCAGCGCACATCGACCAGGCAGCGTCCGTGGCTCACGCGCGTCACGACCGGTGTCGCCCCAAGGCGCAACGGGCGCGCCAGCTCCTCCGGCAACGCCACTGCCCAGCCGGGCAACGGTACCTCCGGAGCACCGCCACCACCTACGCGACCATCATGGTCCACAACCTCGGCACCCAGCGCAGCAGCAATTTTTTCCGTGCGCTCCCTGTGGCGATCAGGTGAGATGTGCAGAGCCTCGTGCACCGCATGTGCGGACGTTGACAGCGCCGCCTCCAACGCGTTGAGCCGCAGCTTGTCAATACGCACGGCCCGCGCCAGCGGGTGCTTCGTGCATGCAGCAATGGCGTCCTTCGTTCCCACGAGCACGCCCGCTTGGGGTCCGCCCAGCAGTTTGTCCCCGGAGAACAACACGATATCGGCGCCGTCCCGCAAGGCTTCGCTGGCGGACGGTTCCTCCGGCAACACCGCATCCGGTGTGAGTAAGCCTGAACCGATGTCCACGATGAGCGGCAAGTCTGTGAGCGCACGCAGCTGTGCCACCGATACCGACGACGTAAAACCACTAATGCGAAAGTTAGAGGGGTGCACCTTAAGGATGGCTCCAGTGCCCTCACCCAGCGCACGCTCATAGTCCGCTACATGCGTGCGGTTGGTCGCGCCGACTTCATGCAAACGCGTCGCTGTGGACTCAATAAGTTCGGGCAGGCGGAAGCCCGCACCAATTTCAATGAGTTCCCCGCGGGAGATAATGACCTCTTTGCCGGGTGCTAGGGCCGCAGTAGCTAGCAGCAGCGCGGAGGCACCATTGTTCACCACGAGCGCATCCTCCGCGCCGGGGCAAGCCGCCAGCACGGCATCACGTGCCGCGCGCCCCCTATTGCGTGAGCGCAGACCGCTTTCCAGATCCATCTCCACGTCGGTGTAGGATGCCGCGGCTACCAGTGCGTCCACCGCCGCTGGCGGCAACGGTGCACGGCCCAAGTTCGTGTGAATGATAACGCCGGTGGCGTTGATGACCGGGCGCAAAGAATACGGCTGTGAGCTGTTCAAACGCTCTTCTAGCTTCTCTTCAATGAGGGAGGGTGGGAGGGTGCCGGAGCGGACGTCGTCAAGCACGGCGTCGATGATCGCCCGCACTTTATGGGGTGCGACGCGCTCCTGCGCATAGCGCACCGCCGGATACTGGAGGATCACATCCATCTTGGGGATGAAGCGGCGGGGGTCTGTCGTCATGGGTCCTCCTAGCAGCACGGATGGCGGAGACGGACAGGAATCGAACCTGCCAGACCGAGATACTCGGCCTCACCGGTTTTGAAGACCGGGGCGCCCACCAGGACACGTACGCCTCCGCCTGCACACCTTACACGCGGCTAAAATAGTACCTATGTCTGACATCAAGTTAACGTCCTATGCCGCCGGTGGCGGCTGCGCCTGCAAGATTCCCCCGGGGGAACTCGAGTCCGCTGTTGAAGGCCTCGTGGGAACCGCTGATCCCAACGTGCTCGTGGGGCTTGACGACGGCGACGATGCCTCCGCCGTGCGCATCCCAGATGGTCTCGCGGTCATCTCTACCGCGGACTTCTTCACGCCGATGCTCAACGATCCGTATGACTGGGGCCGCGTCGCCGCTGCCAATGCGCTTTCCGACGTCTACGCCATGGGCGGCACCCCCATCACCGCCATCAACCTCGTGGGCTGGCCGCGCGAAGTGCTTGGCCTCGACATTTTGCGCGAGGTTCTGCGCGGCGGCATGGATATCGCCAGTGAGGCCGGCATTTCCATTACTGGCGGTCACTCCATCACTGCTCCGGAACCCACCTATGGTTTGGCGGCCACGGGCATCGTCCACCCGGACAAAA
Organism: Corynebacterium sp. BF-R-2; assembly: GCF_024586525.1. NCBI lineage: Bacteria > Bacillati > Actinomycetota > Actinomycetes > Mycobacteriales > Corynebacteriaceae > Corynebacterium > Corynebacterium sp. BF-R-2. The sequence continues at coordinate 44,433 of NZ_JAMFTP010000002.1, forward strand.
TCTTGCGCAACGACGCCGCCGAGGCCGTGCTTCCCATCACGCTGACCAAGCCGATTGGCGTGGGCATCCTCAACAATAAACACAAGGCCACCGGCGAGGTCTCCCAGGCCGCGGTGGACTCTATGACCACGCTTAACCGCGATGCGGCCGCTGCCGCGGTAGCAGCCGGGGTACGTGCCGCCACCGACGTCACCGGCTTCGGACTGTTGGGCCACCTCTATAAGATGTGCCGCGCCTCAGGAATCGGTGCGGAGCTAGACTTCTCCGCTGTTCCTGCCATTGAGGGCGCGAAGGAAGCCCTGGCAGAAGGGTTCATCCCGGGCGGCTCGCGCCGCAACCTCGACTGGGTACACCCCCACCTGAACGCCGACCTGAGTGAAGAAGACCTCGTCTTCCTTGCTGATGCCCAGACCTCCGGCGGCCTCCTCGTCATCGGTGAGGTTCCCGGCTATCCGGTCATTGGCCGAACCGTCCCAGGTGAGGCGCGGATTACTATCCGCTCGTAACCGTCGAGGTTCCGAGGCCTTCCGCACGGCGGCGGGCCTCCGCGCGGCGCTTTTGCGGTCCGATGGTGGTTGAGGGATCCTTGACGGCCTCGCGCCCGGCGTTGAGAACTCCGAAACGTGTGCAGGCTGAGCCCGCCATCAGTGCTAGCCCCGAGACCACCGACACCGCCCGTGACTTCGTCAGCGCTGCCACGACGGTACCCACGCCACCTGTGGCGATAAGTGCTTCGGAGGCCTTCATGAGCTTTCCGGGCACGCCCTCATGCAGCGGGCGCTTGGGCTCCGGCTCCATGTTTTCTTCCATGGTGCGGGTCGCGGCGAGGTCGCTCGCTGCGGCCGCCATGCCCAAGGCGCGTGCAGGACCTGCGCTTTCCACGGGAGTGAACACCATCGCGGCACCTGATGCGGCTGCCGACGCCGACGATACGAAGACATACGGCAAGTGCTTCTTTGCGTCATTCCATGTCGGGTTCGAGGTATTCGCCAGCAAGACGGCTGTGTATCCGGCCAGCGGACCGCCCAACACGCCGGCCACAACTCCCGCTGGGCCAGCGGCCTGGTCAAGAAGAGCCCGAACGGGCGCAGGCACTACCCCGCCAACCAGCTCATCGGCTTCCACAAGAGCTGGCAGAGCTGCTGCGCCAGCGAAGCTACCCAAGATCCACGAACCAACGGACATCGGCGAGGTCACCTTGAACACTCGGAACATGTTGAGCAGGCGTTCCGGGCGGCCCAAGTCCAGCACGAGAAAAACTGATCCTACCGAGGCCGCCGAGAAGGCGGTCAAGCGCGTCGACCGCTTCAGCTCCCTGTTGCCGGTCGCCTGCGCACCTGCGCCGAGCAGCGCCGAGCCACCAGCCAGACCACCGAGGAACAGGTAACCACCAATGGGCCACTCCCACGGCGGGGCTTTGACCACGGGCTTGCCATAGTAGGAGGAGAACTCGAAGTCCTCTGCCATGCGCTGCTCTTTGGAGCCGTCTTGGGCACCCGCGCCTAGACGCTTGCGCTTCCTTCTGCCCTTAGTGCCACCGTTCTTGTCTCCGAAGCGCCTAGGCTCCTGCGGTGGACGGTACTCATCAAATTCGCTCACTTGCGGCCTCCCATCACGAATGCTCCGGCAACCGCCAGCGCCATACCTCCAATAGCCTTCGCCGCGGTCTTGTACATCTGCGGCAAATCCGCCGTGGGCACGCGCGGATCCGGCGGCAAGCCGTAGACCTCAGGAGAGTCCAGAAGCAAGAAGATGGAGCCAGTGCCACCCACACCATCCTCACGGTTCGCACCATACAGGCGAGCCTCAGTCAGGCCCTGCTCGTGCAAAACACGTACACGTTCCTGAGCTGCGGCCAGCATCTCTTCGTACGGGCCGAACTGGATGGAGTCCGTGGGGCAGGTCTTGGCACAGGCCGGCTGCTCACCAATCTTGAGGCGGTCGTAGCACATGGTGCACTTCTGAGCCACGCCCAAGTTCTTGATGGGCATGGACTGTCCCGGCACATGATCTTGGCCTTGCGGCTTGAGCTGCTTAAGCTTGGCAAGCACGTTGATGCCCGCGTGGTCTGGGACTTCATAATCCACGGTCGCGGTCTTATCGGCTTTGAGCGTCACACCGCCATCGTCGCGGCGCTCAATGACGCCAAAGGGACAGCCCGCCACACAGGTACCACAGCCATTGCATACATCGTCTTGCACCACCACGGTGCCGTACTCCGAGCGGAACAACGCGCCCGTCGGGCACACATCGAGGCAGCCGGCATTGGTGCAGTGTTTGCACACATCGGAGGAAATGAGCCAGCGGAAGTCATCGGTGTCGGGCGGCGTCGTGGACGGCTGAACAGTAGGCATACCCAGCGAAATGAGCTGTCGCCCCTCTTCACGAGCGCGTTCAATGCGCTCGTTGTTTTGTTCAATGAAGGCCACATGGCGCCACGTGTTGGCGCCAAGCGAGCCGGTGTTGTCATAGGAGTTTCCAGTCACCGCATAGCCTTCAACCGGGTTGCGGTTCCACTCCTTACACGCCACCTCGCAGGCCTTACAACCGATACAAATGGAGGTATCGGTGAAGAACGCCATGCGCTGGTAGGACTCGTAGCCGTGCTTGTCGGCTTTCTCCGTCAATGCATTCGCCACGGTTATTAGCCCTCCTTGCTTTCATAATCAGCCACGTTGCCCGCTGTGGAGTCATTACCAGTGTTCTCGTCGGTGGCCCGTGCCTCCGTGGTGAACGCGTCGCTCACATCAAGAACTTGGTTTCCTGACTCCACCGTCAGCTTCGCGCGCTCCTGGTATTCACGCAGCAAATCCAGTCGAGCCTCACCGCGTGGGCGGCGTCCCGGCTGAATATCACACGCGCCCACCTTAGAGTTCTGGATGAACACGTTCGGCTCCAGCGTCAGACCCAGCAGGTCGTTCGCTCCATCGCCGGCCACATCGGTGGTTTCAGACTCGCCGTAGTGATACGGCAGACCGATCTGGTGGAACTCCTCGCCGTTGATGGTGAGCATCTCCATGCGGTCGGTCACCAAAACCTGGGCCTCGATAACGCCGCGCGGCGAGACAATGGTGGCCCACTCGCCATTAACGAGTCCACGCTTTTCCGCCAAGTCCTTATCCACCTCACAGAACAAGCCTGGCTGCAACTCCGCCAGGAACGGCAGGCGGCGTGACATAGCACCTGAGGTATACATCTCCGTCAGGCGATAGGTGGAGAAGACAAACGGGAAAACGTCCGCGCCGACCTCCCCTGGCTCGGGGCGGGAAAGGTTGTCCTCACGCTTAATGGTCAAGCGCGTTGGCGACTGCTGCTGCTTGTACAGCGCATTCGTGACCGGGGACTCCTGTGGCTCGTAGTGGGTTGGCAGGGGCCCGTCGGACAACCCCTGCGGTGCAAATAGCCAGCCCAAGCCGTCTGCCTGCATGATGAAGGGATCATCACCATCGAGGGCGTCTGGTCCCACGGCATCGACGGGCGCCACGTAATCCGGACGCTTCGTTGCTGGGAAGTCAGGCACGTCGTCACCAACCCACATGCCCTTGGATTCATCCCACCACACGTACTTCTTGCGCTCCGACCATGGAGTTCCATCGGGCTTTGCCGAGGCTCGGTTGTAGAGAATGCGGCGGTTAGCTGGCCATACCCAGCCCCAGTCCAAGGCAACCTCGTTCTGTTCCGAATCCGGCACCTTCTTTGCCGCATGGTTGATGCCGTCCTTGTAGATACCGGTGTAAATCCAGCAGCCGCCAGACGTTGTGCCATCCGCACGCATCTCACCAAAGCTAGGCAAGAGCTGGCCCTTCTTGGGCCCATCAAGGTAGTAGCCGTTGATTTCACGCAAGATCTCATCCGAGCTCGGATCGCCGTGCTCGTCCTCGGTGTAATCCCATGTTATGGACTTGATGGGGAGGTCACGCGGGTCAGTTGAATCAGCAAGACGCTCACGGATCTTCTTTCCCAGCTGGTAGAAGAACCACGCCTCACTGCGGGCTTGGCCCGGCGGCGGAACCGCCTGGAAGCGCCACTGCACCATGCGCTGAGTCTGAGTAAACGTGCCGGATTTCTCCACGTGGGTAGCTGCCGGCATAAGGAAGACTTCGGTGCCAATCTCTTCGGTCTTGAGCTCACCGTTCTTGATTTCCGGAGAGTCCTTCCAGAAGCTGGCGGTTTCAATCTCCTGGAAATCGCGCACAACCAGCCACTTCAGTGCCGCCAGTCCACGGCGTTGCATGCCGCCGTTGGACTGCGCTACTGCCGGGTTCTGGCCAAAGACGAAGTAGCCTTCAACCTCGTGGCGGAGCATTGCCAACAGGGTTTCATACGTTGAATGCGCGCCGGACAGGCGCGGCATGAGGTTGAATCCCCACTCATTCTCTTCGGTGGCCGCGTCACCCCAGTAAGACTTCATCAGTGAGACCGCATAGTTCTCACCCAACTGCCAGAAGCCCTTCTGGTCTTCCTTGCGGAAGGAGTCGAGATAGTCACTCCAGTTCGCCTGCTCCACGTGCGGCATGGGCAGGTACCCCGGCAGGGAGTTGAACAGCGTCGGGATATCCGTCGACCCCTGAATCGAGGCATGGCCGCGCAGGGCCATGATGCCGGAGCCAGGGCGGCCCACATTGCCCATGAGCAGCTGCAAGATCGCCGCCGTACGGATGAACTGTGCTCCTAGAGTGTGCTGGGTAAAGCCCAGTGCGTAGGCGAAGCAGGTAGTGCGGTCCGGCTTGGAATTATCCGCGATGGAATCCGCCAGGTAGTAGAAGTCCTCCTGTGAAATACCGCAGGTCTCCTCCACCATCTCAGGCGTATAGCGCGAGTAGTGGCGCTTGAGAATCTGGAACACCGTGTTCGGGTTCTCTAGGGTCGGATCCTTCTCCACGTTCCACGACGAGCCCTCAGGCTTGCGCACGTACTGCCACGAATCCGTGACGTACTTGCCCGTTTCCGCATCATAGCCGGAGAACAAACCTTCAAGGTCCTCGGTGTCCTTGAAGTCGGACGAAATGATGGACGCAGCGTTCGTGTAATTCACCACGTAATCGTGGAAATACAGGTCATTGTCCAGCACGTACTTAATGATGGCGCCCAACAGCACCACATCCGTACCACCGCGAATGCCAATGTGGCGGTTCGCAAACGCAGACGTGCGCGTGTAGCGCGGATCAACGTGGATGATGCGTGCACCACGCTTCTTAGCCTCAACTACCCATTGGAATCCCACTGGGTGGCACTCGGCCATGTTGGAACCCTCAATGACGATGCAGTCTGCATTCGCCATATCCTGCAGCGGTTGGGTTGCGCCGCCGCGGCCAAACGACGTTCCTAGACTAGGAACAGTGGCGGAGTGTCATATGCGCGCCTGGTTCTCAACCTGAATCGCACCGGTTGCCGTAAAGAGCTTCTTAATGAGGTAGTTCTCCTCATTGTCCAGTGTTGCACCACCCAGTCCGGCGATGCCCATAGTGCGGTTGAGGGGACGCCCCTGCTTATCGACGTCCTCCCAATGCTTCTTACGCGACTCCACAAAGCGATCCGCGATCATGTTCATCGCGGTTTCTTCATCCAAGTCCTGCCACTCGGTGGCATAAGGTGCACGGTACTTAATTGTGGTGACGCGCGACGAGGAGTTAATGAGTTGCTCAGAGGCCGAGCCCTTGGGGCACAGGCGGCCGCGCGAAATCGGGGAATCCGGGTCACCTTCGATCTGGATGACGCGGTCATCCTTGACGTATACGCGTTGGGAGCAGCCCACCGCGCAATAGGGACACACGGATTGGACCACGCGGTCCGCGTCCACGGTGCGGCCGCGCAGCTCCTCGCTCTTGGCCGACTGCGTAGACAGGTCACGGCCGAAGGCATCCTTGTTGCGGATCTGGCGGACGACCGGCCAGTTCAGCGGACTAAAACGAGACATGCCTCAAATCTACTGCCTGGAGTTCATATTTTCTAGACCGACCGCACAGGGGCCTAAAAGGGGTAGAAAACAGCATCAAGGGCTTGGAGCCTTAAAGCTCCAAGCCCTTGCGTTTAGCCCGAATTACTTGCGGGTCTCAGTGATACCGTCGGTATCGATCTGCTCCTTGCGCAGCTCCTCGGTGTGGGTCTCGGTGTCCTGGATGGTCTCCTTGGACAGGTTGACCTTCTCAACCGGGACGGTCTTCTTGTCAACGTTCACGCGCTCCTCGTGCAGGGTGACGGAAGCTTCTGCAGTGTCGTTGTCACCGATGGTGCCGTTGAAGTTGGCAGCGTCTGCCTCGGAGATCGGGGTGCGCTCGACGCGAACCTCTTCGCGCTCGACCGGGACCTCAACGGTCTCGGTGTCGGTCACGACGTACTTGCGCAGACGTGCCTCGCCGGTAGCAACGCGCTCCTTGTTGACGTCCAGACGCTCCTCGGAACGGATGAGCTCGTTGTCGTTGTCGGTCAGGTTGTGACCAGCGGCGGTGTCGGTGGCAGCAGCACGGTCGGTGGTTTCGGTGCGCTCGGTGGTCACGGTCTCATCGTTTGCGTGAGCGCCTGCGCCTGCACCGGCAACGCCAGCGCCTGCAGCACCTGCGCCAGCAACGCCAGCACCGGTGGTGGTGTCAGTGCGCTCGTCACGGTAGGTGGTGACGTCCTGGGCGTTCTCCAGGTTGTAGTGCTTGAAGATGTCAGACTGTGCCTCCGGGGTCAGCGGCTTGTCGGAGTCGAAGTCCGGGGCGCCCTCAATACGATCCTTGGAGAAAGCCAGCTTGAGGTCATCACCATTGAAGTCGTGGCCGCGGAGCGGGACCAGGCTGGAGTTCATGCCGAACAGGCCGTGGTTGACCTCAACGAAGGTCGGCTGACCGGTCTGCTCATCAACGAAGACCTCCTTGACAGAGCCGAGCTTCTCGCCAGCGTTGTCGTAAGCGGTTGCGTCGAAAAGATCCTTGATGTTCTTGCCCATTGTTTCTCTGAACCTTCCTATAATTGGTCTATTTATCGGCGGCAAACAGTGAAACTCAGTCGCTACCCCCGAATCCAACGTTCAGGAGAGCGCGATTTGCTATTTCGTTTGCTCTGCCATCCACGATACGGACAAATCAACATCTCGCCACCACTGTGACCCCATTTTTCAACTTTTGATGCCTTTGCCGCAGGTCACACAGCCTATAACGATTAGGTAACGGAGCTGTCATTGCACCACACTGGCCAGTTTCTTACCTCTCGGATTCCAACTAGACCTCACCGAGGTCGCACAGAGGTCATCACAGGAGAAAACCCTTCCCCCACCGGCAACCACGCCACATCACCCCACAGCGCCACTTTCCACGCAAACCCCTACACCCTCCACAGGAAATTCCAATCATGCCCCGCTACCCCCCACACATCAGATCAAATCTGAATTGGTCTAGTGCACAGAGTATGTCCAAGCCACACCATCGGTACCCTCAACATCATGAGTACTCATAAACACTTCGAACTCAAGGTCCCGGGCGGCAAGCTTCTCGTCGTCGACATCGCCCTGGACGCCAACAACGCCATCACCACCGCCAAGATCTCCGGTGATTTTTTCCTAGAGCCCGAGGAAGCCTACGACGCACTCGGCCCTGCTTTGACCGGCGTCACCACGGCCACCAGCACCTCCGATATCCAGTCCCGCCTCGATGCCGCGCTCGCCCGAATCGAGGAGGAAGAACCCGTCGCCCTCCATGGCTTCGACACCCATCACCTCGCCGTTACGGTCAAGCGCGCACTGTCCGACGGCACCGATTTCACTGATCACAGCTGGGAGATCCTGCGCCCAGGTATCCTCCCCACCCCGGTCAACGTCGCACTTGACGAGGTCCTCCTCAACGAAGTCGCGGAAGGACAGCGCGGCCCCACCCTGCGCTTCTGGGAGTGGGAGGACAAGGCCGTGGTCTTCGGCTCCTACCAGTCCTATGCCAATGAGTTGGATCAGGAGGGCGTCGACAAGCACGGCATCGTTCCCGTACGCCGCATCTCGGGCGGCGGCGCCATGTTCATGGAGGGCGGCAACTGCGTCACCTACTCCCTCTATGCCCCCGAGTCCCTCGTCGCCGGCTATTCCTATGAGGCCAGCTACGAATACCTCGACCAGTGGGTTCTCGCAGCACTGGGCAAACTCGGTGTTAACGCCTGGTATGTCCCTATTAATGACATTACTTCCGACGGCGGCAAGATCGGCGGCGCTGCACAGAAGCGCCGTAAAGGCGCGGTCTTGCACCACACGACAATGAGCTATGACATCGACGCCGACAAGATGATGGAAGTTCTGCGCATCGGCAAGGTTAAGGTCTCGTCCAAGGGTCTGGCCAGCGCGAAGAAGCGCGTCGATCCGCTGCGCCGCCAGACTGGTGTACCCCGCGAGGAGATCATCGACACGATGGCGCGTGAGTTCGCTACTCGCTACGGGGCCGTGGAGGCCGAGCTTTCCGACGCCACGCTTAGCCGCGCCCGCCACCTCGTCGACACCAAGTTCCTCACCGACGATTGGACGAAACGCATTCCCTAAACTTGCACGGGAATTTAAAGGCAGCGTACTGTGTTGTGGTCTTTAGTGAACCGATCGGTTCGCCCCTAGCGAACTGGCTGGTCTTTTTCTATACAACACTGTCTAGAAGGAATTACTCGTGTCTGACACCTCCTCCCGCACGCTGCCCTCATGGGCCACCGGCTTTGGCGCCCAAGTCATCGCCGGCCTCATCATTGGCCTCATCCTCGGATTCATTGCATCCGGCATGGAATCCACGTGGCTCGCCGATACCCTCACCGGCATCGGCGGCGCCTACGTTCAGCTACTCAAGATTATGGTGCCGCCGCTCATCTTTGCCGCGGTCGTCACTTCGGTGGCTAACCTGCGCAAAGTGGCAAACGCTGCTTCTCTCGCGATTTCGACTCTCGTGTGGTTCGCCATCACCGCTTTCTTCTCGGTTCTCGCAGGCATCCTCGTTGCACTCGTCATGAAGCCAGGAGTCGGCACGACTGTCGACGCCTCCACCGCCGCCGATCCCTCCCACGTCGGTTCGTGGACCGCCTTCCTCCAGCAGCTCGTCCCCTCAAATTTCTTTGGCCTCAATGCTTCCTTCAGCGACGACACTGTCTCCCTCAGCTTCGGCGCCCTTCAGCTGCTTGTTATTTCCCTGGCCTTGGGCATCGCCGCGGTCAAGGCTGGCAAGGCTGCCGATCCGTTCCTGCGCTTTACCGAATCCTTCTTGAAGGTTATTCAGGTTGTCTTGTGGTGGATCATCCGTCTCGCCCCCATCGGCACCGCAGCCCTCATCGGTAAGGCCGTAGCCACCTACGGCTGGGATGCCATGAGCTCTCTGGGCAAGTTCGTCCTTGCCATGTACGTTGGCCTCGCCCTCGTTATCCTCGTGGTCTACCCCGCCGCCCTCGTATTCAACCGCATTCCTGTCATGGGCTTCTACAAGCGCGTATGGCCAGTATTCTCTCTCGGCTTCGTTACCCGCTCCTCGATGGGCGTGATGCCCGTCACCGAGCGATTCACTGAAAAGGCCATGGGTGTTCCGCGCGAATACTCTTCCTTTGCCATCCCGCTGGGCGCCACCACCAAGATGGACGGCTGCGCTTCCGTGTACCCCGCAATCGCCGCTATCTTCATCGCTCAGTTCTACGGCATTGACCTATCCTTCACCCAGTACCTGCTCATCATCTTCGTTTCCGTGATCGGCTCCGCAGCCACAGCAGGCACGACGGGCGCTACCGTCATGCTGACACTGACCCTGTCCACCCTGGGCCTGCCCCTCGCTGGCGTAGGCCTCCTCCTAGCCATCGAGCCCATCATCGACATGGGCCGCACCGCGGTCAACGTCACCGGCCAGTCCGTCTGCGCCACTATTGTGGCGAAGCGCGCGGGTATCCAAGACCAGGAGGTCTGGGACGCCGCCGAGGACGGTGTCACCCACATCATGAACGATGACGAAAAGAAGCATGTAGGCATCTCTGCCTAGCTTCCTCCCCCTCCACTAACCAGCCTCCCCAGCCCAGGAGCCATCGCCGAAGTCTTACCCCTGCAGCTCCCACTAGGGAGGCTCTTCTCTGTCTCGAGTCCCCACGTACCTGACCGCCGTCGTCTCAAACGACGATGCCTTCATAATCCGTGGTCGCTACCTCTACTTCGTCGTTTTAAACGACGGAGTCCTGGTTCTTACGTTTCGTCGTGTGGGTCGACGGGGGTTGGTGGTTGGGGGTGTGGTTAGAAGGGAATATCTTCTGTGGTGTTGGCGTGTGATTCTGTTTCAGCTTGAGCTGTGGTTTGTTGTTCGGCGTGATAGTCATCGAGTTCTTGTTTGAGTTGTTGGGCTTGTTCGCGGGTGCGCTGGCGGGTGGTGGTGATGTGTTGGCCGATGGTTTGTGCCCAGCGTTTTTCGCGGGGTGCGAGGGGGCCTTGGGCTTCTGTTATGGCCCAGGTGCCGTTATCGTAGAGCCAGATGATGTCGCCGGTGGCGGGGTCGAGCAAGTAGTAGGCGCTGCCATCGGTTTTGAGGTTGTGATGTTTTTGGCATAGGCAGGCCAGGTTGTCTGGGTGGGTTGCCCCACCGTCGGCGTAGTTGTGGCGGTGGTCGAGTTGGGTGTAGTAGGCCGGCTCATCACATCCGCTCATGCGGCAGGTGCCGTCGCGTCCTTCGACGTGTTTACGCATGATGGTGCCTGGCCGGTAGCCGTCGGTTTCTTTGACGGGGGTGGTCAAGTCGCGGTGGTGGTCGTAAGGCATATCTGCCAGCCGCCAGCCAAAGCCTTCGATGTAGGTCGGAGCGTTGTCGACGTCGCAGGCTTTGTAGGTGTGCAGGATGACGGTTGCCGGTGGGGTGATTTCACCGCTTAGTAGTTGTTTGATTGCATCGGTGATGCTGATGCCGTGACTGTTAGCGGTTTGGCGGATGAACGCATCGAGTTTGATGCCGGTGTCTTCATCAACTCCGAGTTCTAGCCAGGCTTTAGTTCCGTTGCTAGAGAAGGTATAGGAGTCGTGGGGGCGGGTGTCTCGGTAGGCAATAGTGTCATCGAGGGATTTACAGAGGTCGCGGACTTTGCGTCTGATTTGGCTACGGGTGGGAAAGACCTGGTTGGGTGTGGTGGGGGTGAAATACTCTGCCAAAAGGCAATCGATTACTGCGAGTGTGGCGGGGTTGTGGGTTGTGAGGGCGGCCATGGGTTGGTCAATAGCAATGAGAGATTCAATATCCAGCAGGCAGTGGGTATCTTGGAGGAATTTGACGGCGGGTAGTTCATTCAGGCGGTGGATGGCGCGCAGGCCTGCTTTGATGTGGCCTTCAGTTAACGCCCAGGCGTTAACGAGGGATAGTGCGGTGGTGTCAATATCGGCTTCAAGATCAGGTGTTGCCGCTACCCAAGCGCTATAGGTTGCTTTCCGGGCAATGCTGCGGGCTACAGCATGGGGATTATTGGGGTTGGTGGTAGCAAAGAAGGCAGCCGGAGATGGTGATGATGGTGGCGGTGGTGTGGTGGTCATGATCGTCCCCGAGAAAAATAGCAATTAGAAGAAGTGTTCTAATTATGATTCTACCGGAAGCCCACCTTTAGGTCTATGGCCTGCGCAAACAAAGCTGATACGGAAGGATGATCGGGGGTGTCAAGCCCATCTTTAGACTGTGTGTTTGACTCTTGTCGAACAGGGCGTATAACCGGGACCTATCTACAACCACGGGGGTACAACGCACACAGGGCGGCCGGCATTCCAGCCGACCGCCCTTCTAAAAAGGAAGCTTTTACTCGTACCGCACGTCACCACGCGCGACGTCCTTGCGGCCATGCACAAAGAAGTACACAACCGAAGCCACGAGCATGAGCGCCGCCAAAATCCAGTACATGGTGGTATATCCCGTGGCGGAGATAACTTGCCCCAGCAGGATTGGACCGAAGCCGATTCCGATATCAAGGAGCAGGAAGAAGGTGGAAATGCCGGCACCCATCTCGTGCAGCGGAACTAAACGCACAGCAATTGCCTGGCCAGCCGGAAGAATAGAGCCATAGCCTAGGCCAACGAGCGCACCGGCCAGAATGACCTGCCAGTCGGACGAGGCCGAAGCTAACACGGCAAGACCCGCGATAAAGAAAACCAGCGACGTGTAGATAATGATGTTATCGCCACGGCGATCCTGCAACTTACCCAGAATAAAGCGCAGAATGAGGCTCACCACGGCATAGGCGAGGAAGAAGTAGCTTGCGCCTTGTTCGAGGCCCGCATCGGAAGAGTAACCGTTCAAGAAAGTGATGATTCCGGTGTAGGCAACACCCACGAACAGAATGAAGACACCGAAGGGTGCCACTGCTGGGTGGACGATGTTGCCCAAGGAGAAGGTCACGCTGCGCTGCTCTTGTGCCGGAGCCTTCACCACCAGTCCCAGCGCCAAAGCAACGACGGTCAGCGTCAGCGCCACAACAAAGACGGCGTTGTAGCCGGCATTATGCACAATGGCCAAGCCTGCGGCGGGGCCGAAAGCCGTCGCCAGCGTGGTTCCCAGCGCGAAGTAACCAGTGCCCTCAGCACGGCGGTGATCAGGGATCACAGACTGCGCCACGGCCATCACTGCAGTCGAGGCGATCGCGTAGCCCAAACCGTGCAAGATTCGCACCACAAAGAGCAGCGGCAACGATTGTGCCGGGAAGTACAGTGCCATTGCAATGGCCACAGCAATGAGCGAGACCACGAGCGTGCGCTTTCGCCCCATTGCATCGACGATATAACCGGAGAAAAGTCGCGCGATTGTCGCACCCACCACAAAGGCGCTCGATGCAAATCCGCCCGCTGTATCGGACGCCTGGAACTGCTCGATGGCGTACATCGCCATAATGGTGACAAGCAGGTAGAAGACCGTAAATTGTGCAAAGTTCACCAACCACGCGAAAACGAAGGTTGGAGTGATGAGGGGGGTGGATTTAGCAGACGTTTGAGACACCTTCTTCGATAGCGTTATGGAGTTAAGACTCCCAAACGCTACCAAAGATCAGAGATACTTTCGAATTCTGGATTATGCCTGCACCATGCTTGACGACGCCCCTATCCGAACAGTTTCCGCAGGTACGGAGAGCCGAACCGCCACTGTGGGTCCATCTTTTCGCGCAACTCGCAGAACTCGTTAAATCTTGCATAAAGTTGAGCAAAGTCTTCGCGGCCGAGCGTGTTCATCTTGCCCCAGTGCGGCCGGCCGCCGGCTGCGCGCAGGATGGGTTCGAGCTTTGGCATGTAATCCTGGGGATTTAAGAACCGCGGAATGTGGAAGGCAATGTATATCGATTCGCGTCCAGAAGCCGTGGACAGTGCGACGTCGTCAGCCGCTGTCGTGCGCAACTCCAAAGGGAAACCAATACGCCAGTCACGATCCTCGATAAAGCGGCGTATTTCACGGACGGCAGCGGGGCCGGCGGCAAGCGGCACGGCGTACTCCATTTCGTGGAAACGCACCCGACGCGGACTCACGAACACCTCGTGGGCAGCGGCGCGATAGCGGTTATGGGAGATTACCGCAGTGGAGAAGCGATTAAGCGCTGGAATCGTTGCCGGCACCATCCGCCCCAGCGCGAGAGTGACTGCAAAGGCACCATTTCCCACCACTTCATCATCAATAAACTGCTTGATGCGTGAACGGTGCTCTCCATTCGGTGCGAGTCGCGTATTAGCTTTCACCATGGCACGGTCAGTGTGGGGAAACCAATAGGACTCGAAGTGATCGACGCTGCGAGACAGCTCCTCCCAGTTATCCATGAGCTCATTGAAACCGATGCCAGTTTCCTCCGCGTGCAGGTCAAAGGCGTCAACGCACTGCATCTCCACCTCAACGACCACTCCGAGCGCCCCGATGCTCACCACGATGAGTCTGAGCAGGTCTGGATCCTCATCGAGAGAGTAGGTGCGGGTGTTGCCGTCGGCGTCGATAAGCGTGAGGCCCGTGACCGTACCCGCGAAGCCTGTGTAATCGATGCCGGTGCCGTGCGTCGACGTCGAAATTGCGCCGGCGAGGGACTGTGGGTCTACGTCGCCCTGATTCGTCAGAGCCAGCCCGAAGGGGCGCAGAAGTCCCGGCACGTCACGGAGACGAGTGCCAGCCAGGAATCGGACGCGCTTGCGCTGCTTATCGACGCCCACCAGGCCACTCAGCTTATCCAGATTCATCATCGTCCCCTCCCCTGCTGCCACCGGCGAGAAGGAATGACCTGCTCCAACGGTGCGCACGCTTCGCGAACGCGTGATGATGTCAGGAATCTCGTCAATGCGGGAAGGCTGCAGAAACTCTGCAGGTTTCGTAGTGACCGACCCAGCCCAGTTGCTAAAAGTACTCATCGGAGTGTCCATCCTTGTCCTCTATACGTGTCCCAGTGCTCGACACAGCCCTCCCCCACAGCAAGGAGGCAATCGACGTTTTCTGTCATCTCTCCGGCCTTGGCGTGGCGAAACCACACTGGATCCTCGACCTTCAGGGAGGCGCCGTGCAACGGAGTCTGCACTTCTCCGGCACCCTCGGTGGTGGAATAACTTAGCCCTTGCGGCCACACCGGAACCGGCACGCGATCTTTAGCGGGCGGGCCTGATGCAATCCACCCGCCGGAATTGACCGTTGCCCAGCCAGGGGCGGGCACGCGGGAGACCTGGCAGACGAAAAACGCTGCCGCCTTGTGATTGATGTCGGTGAAATCGTCGAAGATGGCCGGCGTGTAGAACCCAGAACCTGCGGCGAGTTCGGTCAATGTGCCTTCCGCCGCAGATTCCTGCAGGCTGCCGGTTCCACCGCCGTTGACAAACTCGATGTCAGCCACCTCCCGCGCAGCGGCCACACAGGCTCGGCGTCGCGGCGCGAGATCCACCATGGACCGGGATCGCAGCCAGCGCTTGACTGCCCCAACCGGGCCGGGAAGACCATCCGCCACGGACGCCACCTGACCTTCATAGGCCATGAGCCCCACGAGACGATGCCCTCGCCGCAGAATCTCCTGGGCCAGCACCGTCACTTGCTCCGGTTCCCGGATGGGCGAGCGACGCGGACCCACTACTACGCCAGGCAAGTGCAGAGTGCAGTCAATATCGATGGCCAGACGCAGTGGACTGGGAAGCAGATCAAGCAACTCGACACTGTCCACCATCACCGTCACGGTGTCGCGCGCGGCCGCGGAGCCTGCCAGCTCTCGCAGTGCCCGTCGGTTCACACTCGGGTAGGCCACGACAATGTCCCGGAACCCTTCTGCAACGAGATGGAGCGCCTCCGGCACCGAATACGCAAGGATTCCGTGGTAGCCGTCATGTTCCAGCGCGCGGCGCAACGCCGACACGCTGCGGACCGACTTGGAGGCGACCCGAATGGGCAATCCCCCGGCGCGTGTGGACATCTGCTGGGCGTTGTAGTCGAAAGCCGCAAGGTCAATAACCCCAACGGGTGCTGGATGCTCGCCGGAGCGCACGAGAGGTTCGATAGCCTCTCGCACCTCCGTTCGCGGGATGGTGGATAGGGTGGGCATAACGTAATCCTAGCCACCCGTAGTTAGGTTTGTGAGACAAATCTCAAAAAATGTGTAGCGGAGCCAAATATTTTTGGGACAATGGACGTCATGAAAACCTTTACTCAGACCCGTCTCCCCCACCGTGTGCAGAGTTTCCTGGACGCTGATCCCGCCCACGACGTATGCGGCACCGGCGAGGAACACCATGCTCACGCGCCTTTTACCGGCGAGGAACTCTTTCGCTTCCCCGTTGCCACCGCCCACGATGTAGAACGCGCCGTTGAATATGCCCGCGTCGGCGTGGGTCAGGGGAATCGCGCGGCGATCTTGCTGCGCCTCCACGACCTCGTCCAGGACAACGAGGAGCTCATCCTCGACCTTATCCAGGCGGAGAACGGCAAGTCCCGCGCGCATGCCTATGACGAGCTCATGGATCTCTATAACTGCGCGCGCTTCTACGCGGTTAATATCCGCAAAGCCTTCGGCACGCAACGCCACCCCGGCGCGCTTCCTGTGTTAACAAAGACCCGCACGCAGCATTATCCGCTAGGCGTGGTGGGGCTTATTTCGCCGTGGAATTATCCGCTCTCGTTAGGCGTCGGCGATGTCTTGGCAGCGCTTTCTGCGGGCAACGCTGTTGTGCACAAGCCGGACTCCCAGACCACGCTGACGGCTATCCTGCTCAGGCGTCTAGCCATTGAAGCTGGTCTTCCGGAGGCCGCCTGGCAACTTGTACCGGGAAACGGCGCGGAGGTGGGTGATGCCCTCATTCCTATCGTCGATGGTCTTTCCTTCACTGGTTCGACGAAGGCTGGCAAGTCCATTGCCGCGCAGGCTGCCGGGCGCCTCATCCCCACCATGCTGGAGCTAGGCGGCAAGAATCCAATGCTGGTGCTTGACGACGCCCCCTTGAAACCCACCGCCCAAGGCGCCGTGCGCACCGCGTTCTCCTCATCTGGCCAGCTGTGTATGTCTGCCGAGCGCGCATATGTTCACGAGAGCATTGCTGAGGGGTTTCTCAAAGAACTCACGATGGCATTGGACCAGCAAGTACTCGGCGCGGCCTTCTCCGATGCCGCCACCATCGGCTCCCTTACCTCGCAGCGCCAACTTGATACGGTAGTAGCCCACGTCGAAGATGCAGTATCCAAAGGAGCCACTGTGGTCTACGGCGGGAAGGCCCGCCCAGACCTGGGGCCGTTTTTCTATGAGCCCACCGTGCTGATCGGTGTTACCCCTGAGATGGATCTCTATGCCGCTGAGACCTTTGGACCTGTCCTAGCCGTGTACCCGGTGCACTCCGATGCGGAGGCCATTCAGCGCGCCAATGACACGAACTACGGTCTATCCGCCTCCGTGTGGTCCGGCAATTCGCGCCGCGCCTGGAAGGTTGCTTCTCAACTCGAGGCGGGCATGGTCAACATCAACGAAGGCTTCGCTGCCGCCTATGGTTCCATCGCCGCGCCCGGAGGTGGCGTCAAGGAGTCCGGACTGAACCACCGCCACGGCATTACCGGCATGCGTCTGTGGGCCAACGAGCGCACCGTGGCTGAACAGCGACTGCATCCCTTGGCACCGTCGGAGTACCTCTCGCCGGAGCGCTTCCGCGCCTTGGTTTCCACGGGCATGCAGCTAATGAAGACCTTCCGGCTTTAAAGGAGAAACCATGCACGAGCTATCCCGTGATGAAATCCTAGCGCGCCGGCTCATTGCCCAAGGGCTAGCGCCGTCGGCCGCGCGGCCATCGCTCACCTCGGCGCTGGACGTCGCTGAGCATCTCCTTGCTCTACAGGGGCAGACTTACGATGCTGGTGTTCGTGCACTTTCCCTGCGCGCCGGGTGTGACGATGACAAGGTTCTGAAAGAGATAGAAAGCTACCGCGTGGTGCGCTGCTGGCCCCAGCGAGGGACGTTGCACTTCATGCCGGCTGCCGACGTCCGCTGGATGTCCTGCCTCCTCTATCCACGCATCGCCGCAAGCCAGAAGTCTCGGCGCCCCAGTCTAGGGCTCAGCGAAGAGATGTTTGAAGCGTGCTCAGAGGCCCTCCACAGCGCAGCCACCACACCATTAACCCGCGCGCAGGTCTATGAGCTTTTCGCCGAGACGGGCGTGGATCCCACAGAAGGTCGCGGCTCCCACTTACTGCGTGCCTTCGGCGGGGCAGGTGACCTCGTCCAAGGCCCCAAGGACGGCAACCAGGAAACCTTTCTTCACGTTGATGCACTTCCCGTTGCCCAACACGAGCCCGCGGATCCCCTTCACGAACTTGGTCAACGGTATATCTCAGGTCATGGTCCGGTCTCGGTAGAAGACCTCCAAGCGTGGTCAAAGCTCAGCAAGACTCAAGCCACCACAGCTTTGAAGTCGGCAGACGCTCGACGCACTCGCCACGATGGCCAAGACTTTTGGATGGCCACTTGGCAGGAAGATGTTTCTGCAGAGGAAATCCGTACTGCCCTAGAACTACGACTCGAGCTGCCTGCGTTCGACGAATACTTGCTGGGCTACGCCAACAAGGACTGGATTGTCCCCGATGGGATCCGCGTCAATGTCCTCACCAAGAACGGTCTGAGTTGGCCGTGGGTAATGGAAGGCGGACGCGGCGTGGCCAGCCTGCGCTAGCTACAAGCATTACGGCATGCGCAGGATGCGGCGATGAACCGTGCCGGCAGGTTCAACGTGGATGAAGACCTCAGCACCGGGGAAAAGCTCATCGATGGCGTCCTCAATGCGGTCAGCAATGGTGTGCGAGTGCAGTACCGTCCACTGGCCGGGCACGTCCATGGTGAGGTAGACCAGCCTGTTGCGGCCGGAGGCTACGGTGCGGCGAGACGTAAACTCCACGTCGTGACGCTCTTCGAGTTCGTTGAGGAGGGTGTCGAGCTGCGCGTGTTCTTCCTTGGGCAAAGACTCAGAGAGCAAAGAGCTCAGAGATTCCTTGAGCAGCTTGTACCCAGTCCACAAAATATTGAGGCCCACCGCAAACGCGATGACTGGGTCGAGCCACAACCAATCCGTGAGGCTGACCGCGCCGATGCCGAGGAGGACGCCGACGGACGTCCAGACGTCGGTAAGCAAGTGCTTTCCGTCCGCCTGCAAAGTAGCCGAACGGTGCTGCTTACCCGCGCGCACCAGCAAAAGGCCCACGCCTAGGTTGAGCAAGGAAGCCACGAGCGATAGGAGAAGACCTAGCCCAGGCTGCTCCAGCGGCTGCGGCTCCATGAGGCGGCGAATAGCGGTGTAGATGATCATCGCCGCGGCGACGAAAATCATTGCACCCTCCACCAGCGCCGAGACATACTCAGCCTTGCCGTGCCCGAACTGGTGGTTCGCATCCGCGGGTTTGGCTGCAATCTTGATAGCCACGAATCCCACGACAGCGGCAACAAGGTTGACGCCGGACTCGAGGGCGTCGGAAAGAAAGCCCACCGATCCCGTCACGGCAGCAGCAATAACCTTGAGAACAATGGTGGCCACCGCAGTGGCGATAGAGAGCTTCATGAAGCGTTCGAGCACCAACTGCTCGCTAGGAAGAGACATATCCCGACCTTCGTGGAGAGATTTTTTACGATCCCTCAGACTACCAAAGCCGGATGTGCACGCACTGTTCACTGAATGTTTACCGCGTGCGGTCGCGAAGTACATAACCCACCATTAGTTTGTACTTTATGTCCATAGACATAACTCGCCCAGTCCTACTCTTCGATTTTGACGGGACCGTCAGCCTTGGCCACGGTCCCGTGCTGGCCTATGCGCACCATATTGCTGAGAAGGCCGGGCACCCGTCCATTGCTCATGACGCTGAAGCGCTGCTGAACTCCAATGACGTCGGCTCAGCGCGCGACGGCTACCACCTCGTCCACACTCTCGCCGCCGAACTCGACGTGCCGGAAGAGACTTGCCAGGAGGCATACATGGCCTCGCGGGAGAACCTCGCCGACACCGGCATTACTGCCCCTGAGGGGCTTGCCGAGTTCCTTACTTCCTACCCCGGCCGCACCATTCTGGCAACTAACTCTCCGGAAATCGGTCTTAGCGCTGCCCTTCATACGCTTGGCCTCAAAGAGTCCTTCGACGCCGTGTACACCGGGGTGGGTAAACCTCAAGGGCTCACCCGCATCCTGGACACCGATCTTGCCGGCACGGATCCGACTCGCCTCATCTCCTTCGGAGATATTTGGGAGTACGACCTTGCACCCGTGGCCGCCATGGGTGGACGCACCGTGCTCGTTGACTCCCCCTTCGCCGTCCCCTGTGAGGCTAACCCGACCTGGCGCGTCACCCGCGTCACCGACATCTTTCCCCAACTGACCTCTGCTCTTTAAACCACACGCACAGAAAGACACTCATCATGCACCGTTTCACCGCTCTTGCCGCCACTGCTCTTACTCTGTCCCTCTCCCTTACCGCTTGCTCCTCTGACTCCGATAGCGGTTCCGACTCCGCGAAAGGCGCTGATGAGAAGCTCACCCTCGCACTCATCCCGAACGAAAAGGTCAATGATTTGGTGACCACTGCGAAGCCGCTGACTGATTACCTCTCTGAGGAGCTCGGCGTTGAGGTTGAGGGTGTTGTGACCAAGGACTACCAGGCCGCCGTCGAAGCCATCGGCTCCGGCCAGGCTGACATCGCTATCGCCTCTGCAGCACAGCTGGCCTCCGCTGAGGATATGTACGGCGCCCACGCTGTTCTGCAGGATGAGCGCTTCGGTGCAGATTCCTACGCCGGCCAGTTTGTCACCAACAACCCTGACAAGTACTGCGAGGATGAGCCAGTCAAGGCCACCTACGCAGCAAGCGGCGATGACTACCTCTACTGCAACGGCACCGCCACCGCAGACAAAAATGAGGGACAGGGCCCGAAAGGCCTCGACGCACTGAAGAAGATTGATGCCAAAACTACCGTCGCCATGCTCGGTGCTACCTCGCCGGCCGGCTACCAGCTGCCGGTCATGGCTATGGAGTCCCAAGGCATTGATGTTGATAGTCTCAAGAAGGTCCCTGTGACCTCTAACGATGCGTCCATCATGGCCGTCTACAACGGTGACGCCGAAGTGGGCTTCAGCTTCTGGGACGCACGCTCCACCATCGATTCGTCCGAGGCTCCTGACTTGGCTGAGAAGCTCGTCGTCTTCGGCTACACCGACATGTACCCCAATGGCGGCGTCGTCATATCGGATGATGTCCCAGAGGAGCGCCGCAAGGAAATCACCGACCTTATGGACGGCTTCTCTGAGGTGGACCCGGACACCATGTCCGCCATCTTCGACATCACCGACTGGGTTCCGGCTAAGAAAGAGTCCATCGACATGGCGCGCAAGGTCAACGAACGCTTCGCACAGTAGATTCGCACTCCTCCACTGCCCATTTCCCACTTAGAAAGGTTCCCCATGACGGAGGAGAAGGCGTGGGGCATTCGGTTCGAGAATGTCTCAGTGCGCTACCCCAACGGAACGTTGGCGCTTGACGACGTCTCCGTGGACATCGCCCCCGGTGAATTCGTCGCCATCGTCGGTCTTTCGGGCTCCGGTAAGTCCACCTTCATCCGCAGCATTAACGGGCTCGTGCAGCCGACCTCGGGAAAGATCTTCGTTGGTCCGCACGAAATATCCGCCGCGAAAGGTTCCCAACTGCGCACACTACGTGGCCGCATCGGCATGATTTTCCAGGAGTTCAACCTGGCAGATCGCGCAAGTGTATTCGCTAACGTGCTCGTTGGCCGTTTCTCCCACAACCCAGGTTGGCGCACGTTGCTGGGCATCTCAACTTCGGCGGACAAAACGATTATCGCCGAAGCTTTGGAGTCCGTGGGCATCCTCGACAAGGTGTGGAACAAGGCCGGCGCTTTGTCTGGTGGCCAAAAGCAGCGCGTGGCCATTGCCCGCGCCCTCTCCCAGAAGCCCGCCATCATGTTGGCCGATGAACCCGTAGCGTCCCTCGACCCGCCTACCGCGCACTCTGTCATGAAGGATCTACGCCGCATCAATACCGAGCGTGACCTCACCACTTTGGTAAACCTGCACCTTGTGGACTTAGCCCAAGACTACGCGACCCGCATCATCGGCATTCGCCACGGAAAGATCGTCTTCGATGGCCCCGCGCAAGGGTCCTCTGTGGAGGATTTCGAGACCATCTACGGCCGCCGCATCCGAGAGGAAGACCAGCTGGGAAGTCAAGGGAGCACAGTATGACAGCCGTGCTTCCTCCCCGGCAGCGGAATTGGCCCGGCATTCTCGGTGGGCTGGCCGCGTTCATCGCGCTGACCATCGCCACGTGCATCCCCGCCTGGGGCGGTATCGAGATCGACTTGGGGCAGATTGCGCGCAATTGGCGCAACGGTGCCGACCGTTTAGCGCTGATGCTCAGCCCCGATTGGTCCATCCTTCCGCGCACGTGGCAACCTCTGCTCGAGACTTTAGCTATGGCCATGGTGGGTGCCGCCATATCCGCGGTGATTGCCCTTCCGCTGTCGTTGTGGGCGGCACGCCCCACGAATCCCTCGACACCATGGCGCACGCTCGTACGCGGCGTCGTCAACGTTGTCCGTGCGGTGCCCGATCTCGTTTACGCCACCATTCTCGTCGCCATGCTCGGCGTCGGCGCCCTACCGGGCGTCGTTACGCTAGTGCTTTTCGATGTCGGCATCGTGGTCAAGCTCGTCTCTGAAGCAATTGACTCCGCTGATGACTCCTACATGGAGGCCGGCCGCGCCACTGGTGGTACGCAGACTCAAATCAATCGCGTGACTGCTCTCCCCCAAACCTGGCCCGCCTTTGCCAGCCAGGTCATCTACTCTCTTGAACTCAACGTCCGTATCTCCGCGGTCCTCGGCCTCGTGGGCGCGGGCGGCATCGGCTTGCTCATCGACGAAGTCCGCGGATTCTATCGCTACGATGCGCTCTCCGCCATCGTGCTGGAGCTGCTCGTCGTAGTCATTGCCCTTGAAATCGTATCCGTCAACCTGCGAAAGAGGCTGCGATGAGCACTGCACTTCCAGCAACTGCACCATCCGCACTGCCTTCACGTTCCCGTAGCTGGGGTGTCTGGGGTGCGTGGGCCGGAATTCTTGTCATCCTAGCGCTGTCTTTCGGCTACATCGATGTCAACTTCTCCGCGCTCAAGCAGCTCCCTGCGAGCATCTGGCACTACCTCGTGCTCATGTTTGCGAACCCCGACTGGTCCAAGCTTGGTGAAGCGCTCCTTCAGACGTGGCGCTCCGTGGCCATGGCGTGGATCGGTGCGCTCCTTGGCGTAGTGCTTTCTACTATCCTCGGCGTCCTCGCCGCAAATACTGTCTCCCCCGGCTGGGTATGCCTGCCGCTGCGCACGCTCTTCGCCATCATCCGCGCGGTACCGGAAATCATCATCGCCATCATCATCCTGACAGTCACTGGACTCACTCCTTTTACAGGTGCGCTCGCCTTGGCGATCGGTGGCATCGGTACACATGCCAAATGGACCTATGAGGCCATCGAAACCGCGCCAACCGGCCCAGCTGAGGCAGTGAAGGCTTCGGGCGGCACTCTCGTGGAAACGGTGCGTTGGGGCACGTGGCCAATCGTCCAGCCTGAGTTAGCATCCCTAGCGCTCTATCGCTTTGAGATCAACGTGCGTACTTCCGCCGTCCTCGGTCTCATCGGAGTGGGTGGTATCGGCGACATGCTCACCGGCTATACGCAGTACCGACAGTGGGACGTCGTGGGCGTGCTGCTTATCGTCGTCATTGTCATCACCATGTCCATCGACGCCATCTCCGGTGCCATTCGCCGCCGGATCGTGGCAGCCAAATACACCTAAACCACATCCCCAGACCCTATGACTGATACTGCCCCGCCTTCCGCACACATCACTACACGCATGCCAAGCTTGCAGCCCATCGAGCAGCGCGTGGCTCGGGCCATCTTGGAGGACATGGACTTTGTCCTCCACGCCACCGCGGATCAGCTCGCGGCTAAGGTCGGTACCTCCCGCACCTCAGTCATCCGTACGGCGCAGGCGCTGGGCTACGACGGCTACCAGCAGCTGCGCGTAGCTCTCACGCAGGAGATTGCGCAACGCCCACGGCAGCTTCCCGGTGTCGATTCGACCTACGTCGGCCGCATGTCCGCCGAGATTGCCAGCTTCAGCAATTATCTACACGGACTCACCACGCTACTCAATGAGAAAGAACTGACAGCAACGGTTGAATCACTTGTGGGAGCGAAGCGCGTCCTCATCGTGGGCAACGGACTATCGGCTCCACTCGCCCAAACCATGGCGCTGCGCCTGACCAGTATCGGACGCCCTGCAGAGTTCGTGGGAGAGGCCACGGGCCAGCACATCGCAGCAACGCAACTGGATTCCGAGTGCGTATGCCTCGTGGTCTCTGGATCCGGCTCGACCACGCTCACGCTCAAAGCTGCGACCGCGGCCCACGCGTCGGGCGCGGCCATCATCGCATTGACGTCGTTTACCTCTTCGCCCTTGGCGGATCTTGCCACCTACACGCTGGTCATTCCCTCTCCCGATGGAACGTTCCGCGCTGAACTCGCGGATGCCTCCCGCGTGGCCTTCCTGCTGGTTTTAGAGGCACTCGTCACGCTGGTGGATTCCCACCTCGATGATTCCGCGGCGCGGCGCGCGGTGCTCACTGTGCTGCAATCGGCGATGGAGAATTAATTACCCAAGTACGCGTAGGCCGCGGCGATGAGCGCCTGGGTCGCGGTGTTCAGCGTCGGCTGCAGCTCCGGCGCAAATCGCGGGTTGTGGTTGGGAATTGATGCGCCATCAGTTCGCCCGCCGAAGCCCCAGAAACAATAGGGGGCTCCGAAGGCGTCGGGGATGCGAGAGAAATCTTCGGACGCCGTCCACGGCTCCATGTCGAGGACACTATCGCCACCGAGGACGTCGATAAGCTGCGCGCGCACTTTTTCGGTCGCGTCTTTATCGTTGACGGTGAGGGGGTAATTATCACTCTGTACAAACTCCGGCTCGCGCGGGGACATCGCTGCTTGGCACTCGGCCTCGATAATGCGGTGGATAGCCTCCACGATCTGTGCTCGGATGTTCTCGTCATAAGCACGAATGTTGATGCGCAGAGTGGCCGAATCCGGGATGATATTAGCCTTCGAACCTGCCTGCAGCGCGCCCACGGTCAGTACGGCGAACTGGTGCGGATCGACCTCGCGAGAGACAACGGTTTGTAGCCGCAGCACGATAGAGCTGGCCAGCACCACCGGATCAATACTCAGGTGCGGCATCGACCCATGCGAACCATGACCATAAACCGTGACAGTGAGTGAGGTCGCCGTAGACAGCACTGGGCCGGGCGCGATAAGCACGCTGCCGGCGGGGGCGTTCTTATCAATGAAGACGTGCTGGCCAAAGGCCACATCAGGGGTCGGAACCTTATCGGTGAGTCCCGCATCAACCATGGACTGTGCGCCCTCGGCGGTCTCCTCACCAGGCTGAAACAGCGCGATGAAGGTACCGGACCACGCGTCTCTAGCTTTCGCCAGCGCCTCCGTGGCACCCAACAAGGCGGTCACATGGGTGTCGTGGCCGCAGGCATGCATAGCGTCGCCCGTAGCGGCATAGCTTAGGTCAGTGTCCTCTTTAATGGGAAGACCGTCAAAATCGGCGCGCTCCAAGACGGTCGCTCCTTCACCGTTGCGGAGAATGCCGACGACTCCCCCGCCGAATTCCAGCACCTCCACCCCGCGAAACTCACGGAGCTTATCCGCGATAACCCCGCGAGTACGCTCCTCTTGCATGCTGAGCTCTGGGTGCTGATGCAAATCTTTGTACAGGGCTTCCTGCCACGTCGTGGCTTCCGCGGCGCGGTCAAGGATGTGGGCGATACTCATGCCCACATCCTACGCGGAGTGGCGGGACTATCCGCCGATCTTGAAGTCGCAGACGTCTCCGTCCTGCATGATGTATTCCTTGCCTTCCTGGCGGACCTTGCCCGCATTGCGAGCCTCAGCCATCGAGCCAGCGGCATCGAGATCATCGAAGGAAACGATTTCAGCCTTGATGAATTTCTTCTCAAAGTCTGTGTGGATGACGCCAGCAGCCTGGGGCGCAGCAGAGCCCTGCTTGATCGTCCACGCGCGGGCTTCCTTAGGCCCTGCAGTCAGGTAAGTCTGCAGGCCGAGGGTGGCGAAACCGGCCTTGGCCAACGTCGCCAAGCCCGGCTCCTCCTGGCCCACCGACTCCAGCAACTCGAGTGCCTCAGCCTCGTCAAGCTCAAGAAGCTCCGTCTCGGTCTGAGCATCGAGGAAGACGCACTCGGCTGGGGCAACGAGCTGACGTAGCTCATCCTTCTTGGCGTCATCAGTCAGCACGGACTCATCAGAGTTGAAGACATACAGGAAGGGCTTAGCGGTCATGAGGTGAAGCTCGCGCAGCAGGGCGAGATCAATCTCATTGCTCTTGGATGCAGCGAAGAGCGTGCGGTCATCCTCGAGGATGGCCTGAGCCTTCTTGGTCTCCTCAACGGTGTCCGTCAGCTCCTTGTTCTTCTTGGCCTCCTTCTCCAGACGCGGCAAGGCCTTCTCAATGGTCTGGAGATCAGCGAGGATGAGCTCGGTGTTGATCACCGAGATATCATGCGCCGGGTTAACCTCGCCGTCAACGTGAATAACGTTGTCATCAGCGAAGGCACGCACCACCTGGCAGATGGCATCTGCCTCGCGGATGTTGGCAAGGAAGGCGTTACCCATGCCCTCACCCTTGGAGGCGCCTTCGACAATGCCGGCGATGTCCACGAAGGACACGGTGGCCGGGAGGATGCGCTCGGAGCTAAAGATCTCAGCCAAGCGGTCCAGGCGGGAATCCGGAAGCTCAACGAGGCCGACATTCGGTTCGATGGTGGCGAACGGGTAGTTCGCTGCCAGAATATCGGAACGGGTCAGGGCATTAAACAACGTGGACTTGCCCACGTTGGGCAGGCCGACGATTCCTAGTGTAAGACTCACGGGGCCAATCCTAACGCACCCCGGATCTTTTAAGGCAAGATGGTGGGGTGAGTTCCGATCAGCCTAGCCCTCAGTCCTCCTCGCCCGAGCTCGCCGCCGCAGAGGCCGCGCTTGGCGGGCGCTTTGACGACTCAGTCGATGCTGCGTCCCTGGATGATGTTTCTCCGCACCCGCCGGGCAATCAGGTGGATCGCTCGGTGGTGGTCGGCGAAGTCATTAAGTCTGCGTCATTGTGGGCATTGCGCCTCACCATCATCGGACTTTTCCTTTATGCCACGTTCCGCATGTTGGGCAATTTTTGGCGCGGCATTCTTCCAGTCCTCATCGCGTTGATTATCTGCACCGTGCTGGCCCCCGTGGCCAGTGCCATGCGCCGTAATGGACTCCCGTCAGCACTCGCCGCAGCAATCACGATTTTGGTGTCCTTTACCGCAGTGGGCTCACTGTTCATGTTCATCGCACCGGACTTTGCGCGGCAATCCCAGACGCTCTATCTCCAGACGGCCGAAGGTATTCAGCGCCTCCAGCTGTGGGCCCAGGGCCCACCGTTGAATCTCGACCCGGATGAGATTGGCACGTATATCGACGAAATCGCTTTGTGGCTCCAACGCCAAGCCGGTTCCATCGCAGGCTCCGTCTTCACAGGTATTGGTACGGCCACGTCCATTGTGGTGACTTTGTTCATCATCGTGGTGCTCACCTTCTTCTTCCTCAAAGACGGCCATAATTTCCTTCCCTGGTTGCGCGCCGCCACTGGCCGCCGCACCGGCTGGCACCTCACCGAGTTGCTCACCCGCGTATGGACAACATTGGGTGGATTCGTGCGGGCACAGGCAGTGGTCTCAGCTGTCGATGCCGTCTTCATCGGCCTCGGCCTCGCCCTCATCGGTGTGCCGTTGGCCATGGCGCTCGCCATCATCACTTTCATCGCCGGTTTTATCCCGTTTGTGGGCGCCATCGTGGCTGGCGCACTGTCCGTCACGATCGCGCTGGTTTCTCTTGGCTTCACGAAGGCTCTGCTCGTCTTGGGACTTGTCCTCTTGGTCCAGCAGTTGGAAGGCAACGTGCTCTCGCCTTGGCTTCAGTCCAAGGCAATGAACCTTCACCCAGTCATCGTTCTGATCTCGGTGACAGTGGGGTCCGCGCTTTTCGGCCTCGTGGGCGGCTTCCTTGCCGTGCCGGCAGCAGCCACCATTGCGGTGGGCTACCGCTACTTCCAGGACATGATGATGCTCCAATCCGGCGAACGGACCGCAGAGGATCTGCAGTTTTCCACCGTGGCAGGCTTCCTCATCGGGCGCTATACACAAGAGCAGGGTGACCGGAAACGCGAGCAATGGTTGTCCATCCCGGATCACGTTGCTCCCGAAGGCGCGGCTGAGGATGTTGCCACCGATGGCACAAGCGCCTTAGACCGCAAGGTCGACGTCGATGCCGACTTCACTGAGCGTGAAAACGGCGCCCGCGCCGGCATCAAGCGTGCAATCGGAGCTCTCGAACAAATGTTGCAGTCGAAGGATAAAGACTAAGCCGAGATGTCCACGGCGCATGCCATGATGTCAGGCATGACGTCTACTCTTCCCGTGCTGCTGCTTTTCCTCGGACTCATCATCGGCGCTGCCTTGGGGTGGCTGGCCCGCGCCTATTCCGCGCAGTCCTCCCAACCCTCGGAAGAACACCGAGCTCTCCAGGAATCCCAGCGCCGGCAAGCAGAGCTTGCGCCGCTGGAGAAGGCAATGGACAGGCTGGGACTACAGCTCCAAGAAATTGAGGAGGACCGTGCTACCTCACTGGCCGCACTGAGCAGCCAGGTCCAGGCAGTAACGCGGACCTCTACCCGGCTGTCTGATCGCACGGACAAACTTGTTGGCGCGCTGCGCTCACCGAATGTTCGGGGGCGCTGGGGTGAGGTGCAACTTGAACGCGTTGTGGAGCTCGGCGGCATGCGCAAACATGTCGACTTTGACTCCCAGGTCACTGCATACATCAACGGCGCTGCCGTGCGCCCAGATCTTGTCATTCGCCTGGCCGGTGGCCGCAGCATTGTCGTCGATGCCAAGGTCCCGCTCAGCGCCTACCTCGACGCCATGGAGAGTGAGGACCCCGAGGATCGGGCGGGCTTCCTTCGGCGCCACGCACATCTCATGCGCTCCCATGTCCAGGCACTCTCCGGCAAGGACTACATTGAGGCTTTCTCCCCAACTCCGCAGTTTGTCATCCTCTTCGTCCCCGCCGACACGTTCGTCGACGCTGCACTGACGGTCGATGCTGAACTGCTCGAATTTGCCTTTGAGCGCAACATTGTCATCGCCACGCCGAGCACGCTCTTCGCCCTACTGCGCACCGTAGCGGTGAGCTGGCAGCACGAGGAGATATCCGATAAGGCCCGCGAAGTCCAGCGTTTAGGCCGCGAGCTGTATACGCGCCTTAATACTCTCAACGAGCATTATGACAAGGTGGGGCGAGGACTCGAGCGAGCCGTGGAGGCCTATAACGCGAGCCTGGCCAGCTTGGATTCACGGGTTGGGGTGACCGCCCGTCGGCTTACGGAATTGGATATTCCTGCCCGCGTGGATCGCACACCAGTCGAACCGCGCAGCGTGGAGTCGTGGCCGCGGCGCGCCCATAATGACTAACGTTTCACCCGAAAATCCCGGTAAACTCTCACGGCGTGTCAGTTGCCAAAAATCGTCGCCGCCCACCCCGTCGCGGAATGCCGCTCACCCGAGCACTTCTTGTTGCGCTCCTCGTGGCGCTCGTGGCCATGGCCGTGTCTGGTGTGCTCGGGCGTGTCGGACTGGCTTTCGCGCTGATTTTTGGCTTGGGTTCCCTCGCGGTGACTTGGCTCGTGGAGACCCGTGGCCTGTACATGACTGTGATTACTTTGCCCTTGCTGTACGCAGTCGGCGCAGTGGGGGCCGGATTTATCAACTCCGCTTCTGCGCTGCCAGAAGGCGCCTCGCCATTTAGTAAGACGGCGCTGCTCACTTCGGCTTTCCCCCTTATCCAGCACTTCCCTGTCCTCATCGTGACAGTCTTGGCATGCGCATTGCTGGCGGTACTTCGCGTGTGGCGCAGCAATAATCTTGCTAAGAGCCAAGAGACCAAGGCCCTCAAGAAGCGTCGCGCGGAGGTTGCTGCTGATGAGCGCAACCGTTCCGAACGCCTCTCTGTGGCTGAGCTCGTCGCGCGTGAGAACACCTCGCCCCGCCGGGTTCGTGAGCGCGATCGCGGGGAGCGCCGCCGCCTACAAGAAGAAGAACGACAAAGGCGCCGTCAGGCAGCTCCTGACGCAGACGAACGTGAGGAGTTCCGCCGAGCCGCCGCCAAGTCTGCTGAAAACAGGCAGCGTGCGCCGCGTCCTCAGCAGAAGCTCGAGGAGAACCTCTACGAGGACTAGCGCAGTGCTCTAGGTCTCCAGGATTTCTAGGCGGTTTAGGTGCCCTAGGTTCTAGCGCTCAGTACGAGCCGGGCGCAGGTCACGCGGCAAGGAGAAAGTAATGGTCTCTGTGGAAGTCGTTACCTGTTCCACATCGTTGTAGCCGCGCGCATCAAGGAACTCGAGTACCTCGCGCACGAGAAGCTCCGGTACTGAGGCACCACAGGTTACTCCAACGGTTGAAACGCCCTCCAGCCAGGCTTCATCAATCTCAGAGGCAAAGTCAACGAGGTACGACGCCGTGGAGCCTGCCTCCAGTGCTACTTCTACGAGGCGCTTCGAGTTCGAGGAGTTCTGGGAGCCCACAACAATCATCAGATCGCACTTCGGGGCGATAGCTTTGACCGACTCCTGACGGTTCTGGGTGGCGTAGCAAATATCATCTGACGGCGGGTTTTCCAGGTGTGGGAAGCGCTCGCGCAGCTTGTTCACAATCTCGATGGTCTCATCCACCGACAGCGTGGTCTGGGAGAGCCAGATAAGCTTCTCATTCTGCAGGGAGTCCGGCAGCTTGTCGACGCCCTCCAGACCATCCACTAGGTGCGTCACCTCCGGAGCCTCACCGGCGGTGCCCTCCACTTCCTCGTGGCCCTCGTGACCAACGAGCAAAATCTGGTAGCCATCACGCTCGAAACGCTGTGCTTCCTTGTGCACCTTCGTCACCAGCGGGCACGTGGCATCGAGAGTGAGCTGCTTGCGCTCTTGTGCTTCCTTGCGCACGCTCGGAGCAATGCCGTGTGCGGAGAAAACCAGGTGTGCGCCCTCAGGAGCTTCGGAGGCTTCTTCGACAAAGATGACGCCACGTTTGGCTAGCGATTCCACGACGAAGCGGTTGTGCACAATCTGCTTGCGCACATAGATGGGTGCGCCGTACTTCTCCAGCGCCTTTTCTACTGTCTCAACAGCACGGTCCACGCCGGCACAGTAGCCGCGCGGAGCCGCCAGGAGCACCTTCTTGGCAGTTTCAGTCATGGCTCCCAGAGTATCGAATAACCGCCGCATACTGTAGTTACCGTTTAAGCTGCTGACTCGCCTTCCTCGCCCGCTGAGGGTGCATGTCCGAGCAACCTCCTAGACTGGACGCAGAACACAGCACGAAGAAAGGACTACGCGTGAACCAACCGGCTAATTCCGCGGAGGCACCGTGGCCCGTTGGCAAGGTCAATGACCAAGTCAAAGGCTGGATTGAGCGTCTCGGCTTCCTGTGGGTCGAAGGCCAGATTACGCAGCTCAATATGAAGCCATCATGGAAGCTGTCGTATATCACCCTGCGCGATGTGGAGCAGGAGAAGTCCGTGCAGTTGACCTGCAATACGTCGCTCATTCGGAATGCGCCCTCCCCGCTCAAGGACGGCGACCGCGTCGTGGTCTATGGCAAGCCAGCCTTTTACGCTGGCCGTGGCAGCTTCTCCCTCTGGGTCACCGAGATCCGCCACGTCGGCATCGGTGATCTGCTGGCACGCGTGGAGATGCTGCGCCAGCGCCTGCGCCAGGAGGGGCTTTGTGATCCTTCCCGCAAGCTGCCGCTGCCCTATTTGCCTCAGAAGATTGGCCTCATTACTGGACGTGGTTCCCACGCCGAGCGCGATGTCCTGTCCGTCGCACAGGACCGCTGGCCGGCCGTTCAATTCGAGGTCATCAACACCGCCGTGCAGGGCGCCACGGCCGTGACTCAGGTTGTTGATGCTCTGCGTACCCTTGACGCCGATCCGGAGGTCGACGTCATCATCATCGCCCGTGGAGGTGGTTCGGTGGAGGATCTTCTTCCCTTCTCCGAGGAGGCCCTGCAACGCGCTGTGGCTGAGGCCCGCACACCGGTGGTCTCCGCCATCGGACACGAGCCGGATCACCCGGTGCTTGATGACGTTGCCGATCTCCGCGCCGCCACTCCCACTGACGCCGCCAAGCGCGTTGTCCCTTCTGCTGCAGAGGAATATGCGCTCATTGCGGAGGCTCGTTCTCGCATGGCTGCTGCTCTGCGCGGGTGGGTGGAGCGCGAGCGGCGTGGCCTGGAGAATATCCGCTCTCGCCCGGTACTCGCGGACCCGATGGTGCCGATTACCGCTCGCCGCGAGGAACTTGACCGCCATGTCTCCCTGATCCGCCGCGTCATCACGCACCAGCTCGATCGGGAGAGCAACCAAGTCTCGTCGCTGCGTGCCCGCGTATCCGCCTTGGGCCCCTCAGCCACACTCGAGCGTGGCTATGCCATCGTGCAAGTTGTTCCGCGCGACGGCAGCGGGCCTGAGGTGGTCACCAGCTACGAGCAATCACCTCCTGGTTCACAGCTGCGCATCCGGGTGGGCGATGGCTCCATTACCGCCGCAGCGATGTCCTCCCACGCAGCGGACTAAGCACGATAGGTTTTAAAACGCTGACTTAACCCACACAGATAGGATCTCTTTCATGACTGACACCATTGGCGCCGGACAGCCCGGCCAGGATGCTTTCCCACCCGTTGAGGAGCTCAGCTACGAGCAGGCTCGCGACGAGCTCATTGAAACCGTCAAGATTCTCGAATTAGGCCAAATGGGTTTGGACGAATCGCTCAAATACTGGGAGCGCGGTGAGGCTTTGGCCAAGGCTTGTGAGGCGCACCTCGACGGCGCATCGAAACGCGTGGAGGAAGCCCTCCGCAAGAATGAGGAGGCTGAAGCCTAAATGAAGATCTATGCTTATCCGGGCGACCGCGTCGACTTCGTCTCCAAGTCCGGTGGAGCTGGTTCCATGGTCTTTGGAGATTCACGCCAACTCGCGGAAGAATTCTTCGGTGCCCCGCACACCGCTGAGGGCGAGGAAATCAGCTACTTCTCTGGCTCGATTGTGCTGCGTTTTGCAGAAGACAAGCTCACCGACATCACCCTCTTCCCCAGCAAGTCCGTCCACGAGAAGGTGGACGTCTACCTTGGCAAGACCCGCCTGAGCGGACTCGACCAGGAATCCCTTGCCCAAGCGGCGGGCAACGCCATCGATGTGGAGTGGGACGGAACGCTGCAGCGCGTCACTATTCGCTGACGACGTTGCCGTCTTCGCCAATTGTGAGCGGTTCAGCCTCTACGAAAGCGACCAGGGCCGTTTCATAATCAGCGTCAGAGGCAGAGCCGGTAAGGACGAGGCGGGCATCGCCCAAGTCAGTAATCCACAGTGGGCGGACATCCCGATCATCACTGCTGAGGATTTCAACGTCGTGGCCCGCCACCTCACGCTTCTCGGAGTTGGCACGATAGTTGGAGTCGTAAGCCGCGGGGACATCGCCAAGCGCCAGCTGCGTCTGTGCGGACTCAACATAGCCATCATTCGGGGTCAGCCAGCTCACGACGGAACCAACCTCAGAACCCATCTGCTTGCGGCGCGCAGCGTTAGGCTGCCATCCTTCCGGCAGAACAGGTTCGCGAATGACAGCTCCCGTGTTGCGCGCCTCCATCGCTAGGAAGGTCGAGGCGTCCACGTCCTGCACCGGACCCGATTTTTCAGGGTTCACGGAGCACAGTCCTGTCGCACCTACCGCGACGAACATCATGATGAGAATGACGCCAACGGTCAAGGTAATGTCACGCGCGCCCTCGAAAATTTTTGGTTTCTCTTCAGCAGCCACCCGCCTAGTATCGCACGCCCCATCCTGCGAACGCGACATCGACCACCTACCTGCAGTTTCCCGCACATTCACCCCCGATCCCACATCTGGGGGAGGCATTCGGGCTTAAGCCCACCATAAAAGTGGAAGAATAGAGGATGTATTCCGGGTAATTCTCCCACCCCGGGTCAAGCCACCTGATAAGAAAGGGACCACTTACTTATGTCCGACAACACGTCTTATATCCCTGACCGCAACCTAGCGATGGAGCTGGTGCGCGTCACCGAGGCCGCGGCACTGGCCTCGGGCCGCTGGGTTGGCCGTGGACAGAAGAATGAAGGCGACGGCGCTGCGGTGGATGCCATGCGTAAGCTCATCAACTCCGTAGAGATGAACGGTGTCGTTGTCATTGGTGAGGGCGAGAAGGATGAAGCCCCAATGCTCTTCAACGGCGAGGAGGTCGGCACCGGCGACGGCGCTGAGATGGATATCGCCGTCGACCCGGTGGACGGCACCCGTCTCATGGCTGAAGGCCGCCCGAACGCAATCTCCGTCATCGCCGCTGCTGAGCGCGGAACCATGTACGACCCCTCTGCGGTCTTCTACATGGAGAAGATTGCCGTGGGCCCAGATGGTGTCGGCTGCATCGACATCAACAAGCCCGTCGAGTGGAACGTAAAGTCCGTTGCCAAGGCAAAGGGCATCAAGCCAGCTGACCTGACCGTCGTTGTGCTCGACCGCCCGCGCCACGATGAACTCATCAAGGAGATCCGCCAGGCTGGTGCCAAGGTCCGCCTCATCATGGACGGCGACGTAGCCGGCGCCATTGCCACGTGCCAGGACACCAACTCCATCGACCTCATGATGGGCATCGGCGGCACCCCAGAGGGCATCATCACCGCTTGTGCCATGAAGTGCATGGGAGGCGAGATTCAGGGCAAGCTGTGGCCGAAGGACGAGGAAGAAGCTGAGAAGGCTCGCAAGGCTGGCCATGATTTGGATCGCGTGCTCACGACGAACGATCTGGTCTCTTCTGAGAACTGCTACTTCGCTGCCACGGGTGTCACCAACGGTGACATGCTGCGTGGTGTGTCCTACCGCAAGAACGGTGCGACGACCCGCTCCCTGGTCATGCGCTCCAAGTCCGGCACCATCCGCTACGTGGATTCCATTCACAAGCTGGCCAAGCTGCAGGAATACTCCGTGGTGGACTACACCAACCCGCACGATCAGGAAAGCTAATCCGCCTTCCACAGAACAGTGCTACGGTGGCCAACAGCGCCGTGCTACGGCACACATAAATCAATCAACAACGCACACTTCACAGAAAAGGTGACTTCATGACTGAATACCGCATTGAGCACGACACCATGGGCGAGGTCAAGGTTCCGGTCGACGCCCTGTGGCGCGCCCAGACCCAGCGTGCAGTAGAGAACTTCCCGATCTCCGGCCGCGGTCTCGAGTCCGCACAGATCCGCGCCCTCGGTCTGCTCAAGGCCGCCTGCGCACAGGTGAACAAGGACTCTGGCAAGCTGGACGCCGAGAAGGCTGATGCCATCATTGCTGCCGCCACCGAGATTGCAGAGGGCAAGCACGATGAGGCTTTCCCGATCGACGTCTTCCAGACCGGCTCCGGCACCTCCTCCAACATGAACACCAACGAGGTCATCGCCTCCATCGCCCACAACAATGGCGTGGAGATTCACCCGAATGACCACGTCAACATGGGCCAGTCCTCCAACGACACCTTCCCCACCGCTACTCATGTGGCGGCCACCGAAGCTGCTGTCAACGACCTCATCCCGGGCCTCAAGGTTCTGCACGAGTCCCTCGTCGCGAAGGCCAAGGAGTTCGCTGATGTGGTGAAGTCCGGCCGTACCCACCTCATGGACGCCACCCCGATCACCCTGGGCCAGGAGTTCGGCGGCTATGCCCGCCAGATCGAGCTTGGCATCGAGCGCATCGAGGCTACCCTCCCGCGTTTGGGTGAGCTGGCCATCGGCGGCACCGCCACCGGCACCGGCCTGAACACGTCCGCGGACTTCGGCGCCAAGGTCACCGAGGAGCTGAAGAAGCTCACCGGCGTCAAGGAGCTCTCTGAGGCGAAGAACCACTTCGAGGCGCAGGCTGCGCGCGACGCCCTCGTGGAGTTCTCCGGCGCTATGCGCACCGTCGCTGTTTCCCTCAACAAGATTGCGAACGACATCCGCCTCATGGGCTCCGGTCCGCTGACCGGTCTGTCCGAGATTCACCTCAAGGATCTGCAGCCGGGCTCCTCCATCATGCCGGGCAAGGTCAACCCGGTCCTGTGTGAGGCCGCCACCATGGTGGTCAGCCAGGTTATCGGCAACGACGCAGCTGTTGCTTTCGGTGGTTCCAATGGCCAGTTCGAGCTCAACGTCTACATTCCGATGATGGCCCGCAACGTCCTCGAGTCTTCTCGCCTTCTGGCTAACGTCTCCCGCGTCTTCGCTGAGAAGTGCATCGACGGCATTGAGGCTAACGAGGACCGCATGAAGAAGTTCGCGGAGTCCTCCACCTCCATCGTGACCCCGCTGAACTCTAAGATTGGCTACGAGAACGCTGCTAAGGCCGCCAAGCACGCACTGCATGAGAAGATCACCGTGCGCGAGGCCGTCATCGACCTCGGCTTCGTCGATGGCGAGAACCTCACCGAGGAGGAGCTTGACGAGCGCCTCAATGTTCTCTCCATGACCAACCGCGACCGCGACGACTTCTAAAGCTCACGCTAAGAAGCCTCTCCACCGCTCTCCTTCGGGAGGGCGGTGTCGTCGTTTTACACAACCCTCAACGGCGTGGTGACCCGCGACATATTCTTCCAGACGTTTTCCTAAAATCACCGGCTTTGCACTTGGTGCAAACTTGCACTGAGTGTACTGTTGCACTCTGTGCAAGAAGAAATGTCATTACGCGAGCAGAAGCGCCTCAAGACGCGCCTGCGAATCGAGGACGCCGCCACCCACTTGGTGGATGAGCGTGGATTCGCCGACGTCACTGTTGAGGAGATTTGCGAGGCAGCCGGTATTTCTCGGCGCACCTTTTTCAACTATTTCGATTCCAAAGATTCTGCCGTCCTCGGCAACCCAAGCCGGGAGTTCTCGGAGGACCAAAAAAGCTATTTCCTTGAGACTCCTACGGACAGCGTTTTCAAGCTGGCGGTCGATCTCATTAAAGAACATCTCATTGGTCAACATTCCTCAGATGACATCGCTGAGCGACGCCGCCGGATTTCCCGCGACGCTGACGCGGCAGCGGCGTCGCTAAGCCGCAAACGCGCAAAGTCCAACGAAATTCTTGAGCTTCTTTCCCAGAGACTCGAGAAAGAACCCTCCCTGCGGCGCATGCCCTCCGTGTCACCTCAAACGGAGGCCATCCTTATTGCTGCTGCCATTCGGGAGGCTTTCTGGATTGCCACCTCCTCCCCTGATTTCAGCTGCGCTATTCCCTTTGAGCAACGCTTTGATTCGGCACTCACACTTATTAACGATTATTCGAAAGGACTGACATGGTAGATACCGCGACTGAGTCGACCACTCAGGCCGACAACGGCAAGCCGGATAACAACCTTGCCCTCGTTTTCTCCGCCCTCGTGCTCACCATGCTGATGAGCTCCTTGGGCCAGATGATCTTCTCCTCCGCGCTTCCCACCATCGTGGGTGAGCTCGGCGGCGTTGACCACATGAGCTGGGTCATCTCTGCCTTCCTTGTCACCATGACCATTGCTATGCCCATTTCCGGCAAGCTCGGTGACATGATGGGCCGCAAGTGGCTCTACATCGGCGGTATCGCCACGTTCGTTGTCGGTTCCACTCTGGGTGGCTTCGCGCACAGCATGAATCTGCTCATCATTGGCCGCGCAGTTCAGGGCTTTGGCGCTGGTTTCATGATGATTTCCTCCCAGTCCATCATTGCTGAGGTCACTTCGGCCCGTGAGCGCGGCAAATTCATGGGCATTATGGGCGGCGTGTTCGGCCTTTCCTCTGTTCTCGGCCCCGTCTTGGGCGGTTGGTTCACCGACGGCCCAGGCTGGCGTTGGGGCATGTGGATGAACATTCCGCTGGGCCTGCTCGCCATCACGGTCTGCACCTTGGTGCTCAACCTTCGCGTGGGCGATACAGATCTGCGCAAATTTGATGCCCTCGGCGCGACCTTCATCGCTATCACCACAGCCTCCCTCATCCTCATGACCACGTGGGGCGGCACCCAATACGAGTGGTCGGACCCGATCATCCTTGTGCTTGCTGCCATCGTCGTCGTAGGTGCCGTTATCTCCTTCATCGTTGAGAGCAAGGCCAAGGAGCCGCTCATACCGGTTCACCTATTCAAGAACCGCAACATGGTCCTCACCACTGCCGCCGGCATGGTCCTGGGCCTGGCAATGTTCGGCGTTCTGGGTTATATGCCAACCTATCTGCAGATGGTCCACACCTTGACCCCAACCAAGGCTGGTCTCATGATGATCCCGATGATGCTCGGCTTGATCGTCACGTCAACCGCCATCGGTTTCATCATTGCCCGCACCGGCCACTACAAGCACTACCCCATTATCGGTCTCGCCATCACCGCCGGCGCTCTGTTCTGGATGTCCAAGCTCACCGTCGATACTTCCCTTGTACAACTCGGTGCAGAGTTCCTCGTCTTCGGCATCGGTTTGGGCTTTGTCATGCAGGTGCTTGTCCTCATCGTGCAGAACTCCTTCCCCGTTGCGTTGGTGGGCACCGCGACCGCGGCCAACAACTTCTTCCGTCAGATTGGTTCCGCCATTGGTGCATCCCTGGTGGGTTCCCTTTTCATCCACAACATGCGCGATGAGATGGCCGCCAACATGCCAGGGGCTATTGCCTCCATGGGCAAGGCCGGAGCTCCGTTTGCGGAGAAGTTCGGTGCTAGCGGAGGCTCCTCTAACCTGACACCATCCATGGTGGCAGAGCTTCCTGGCCCGATTAAGGATGTCATCCTCAACGCCTACAACGATGGCCTTACCCCCGTCATCCTGCTCATGGTGCCGATGGCTATCGTCGCCCTCCTGCTCATCCTTCCGGTGCGTGAGGAGCACCTCAAGGAGACCATCTCCTAACGAGTCCCTCCCTACAAAGAAATCCTCGCTACACCTTCATGTAGCGAGGATTTATCATGTCGAGGGTTAGCGCAGGATTCCCAGCTGACGAGCCACCTGGGTCGCTACACCGATAAGTGCTAGCACGCCAGAAATGATGCCGACAATGGTTCCAGCATCCATGCCGCCGGAGCTCAAGTCCCCGCCTAGGGACTTCTTGCGCACGGTCACCGTCTTGGTCACCTGGTTGTCCGACACCTGTGGCTGTCCATTGCGCAGTTCATACGTATTAAGCGTGATGGTTGCGGTCCCCTCCGCCTTGGCCTCATAGGTACCGTCCTCGTTAACATCGAGGACATCCGGATCACTGGAGCTTGGCGACGCCGCCGGGATCCCCAGCTTTGCTCCCCAGAAACCATCGATACTCAATCCCACACTGCCTGTGCTGCCGACGCTGGTGCCACCGGTAGTGATGAGATCAGGGTTCCTTACCGCGTCCTCTGGCACAGCAATAGGGAACGCATGGCGGCCCGACGCTAGGCGCTCGGGTTCAAATGGTGTGTCTTTATCCGAATAGAGGCCCGCCGTGACTTTCCCTACCTCGGCTTGGGCAAAATACACGAGCTCAGGGTTGAGAATGGAATGAAGGTGCCCATTACCCGTTGACCGCACGCCGTTCGCGCGAACGAGCTTCTCCCACTCACTGGGGCCTTCATTTCGATGCGTGGACCAAGAGAACACTGCGTCGTCCATTTTCGCGGAGGTCAGGTTCTCGGCCGGATAAGAACTGTCTAGGACTTCTGGTTTTTTAGCGCCAACGGCTCGTTGGTGGTCAAACAGGAAATTACACTCTGCAGCACGCTGCAGCGCGGCATGCTCGAGACCGCGATCCCATGCAATGCCATTCGCGTATTCCTCACGAGTGTTGAACCCGTTGGCACGCGCTGCTTGCTGCAGCGTACCGCCATTGAAAGGAAGATTCGCATCCCATGCCTTACCGCGGAGCTCACGCATCTGGCGAGTCACCAGATCAATCTCAGACTGCATGACGGGATCAGCAAAGGCATAGGCAAGAGCACCGTCGGGATGGTTTACGTCGAGCTCAGCTACCGGAACCGAGCCTGCAGAGGGAAAAGTTGCAGCCGCGGCGACGGGTGCAGCGAAAGCACCGGCCGTCACGGCTGCGGCGGTAGTAAGGGCAAGGACAGAAGTGCGGAAGGACATGGTTCACCCACGAAGGATAGAGAATAGATACATCCTCTACCCTAACGGCACCTATGCCTAGTTGGTGGAAGTATTGGCCTTCTTCTCCTCCGGCTTCGGCAAGAGCAACTCATACACATCGGTATCACGCCACTGGCCAGCGAGTTCACCGTAGGTCATCTTCGCCATGTGGGAGTAGGTGCCAACCTTAACGAAGCCACGGGACTTGTGGAGGCCTGCGGACCCTGCATTCTCCGGGAAAATCCATGAGTGAATGGCCCACTTGTGCAAGTCTCGGCACACCTCAATGAGGCGATCCAGCAGCGCGCCGCCAATGCCACGGCCTTGGGCCTCAGAGCTGAGATAAATGGAGTCTTCGACCACACCGTGGAACACGGTACGGGAGGATGCTGGCGCAGCACAGACCCAGCCAAGAACCTTCGAGTCATCATCCGCCTCAACAGCAACGAAGACTGACGGCATGATTTTGACGTTCTTAAATTCCTCGAAGGTCAACGATCGGGTCTCGTAAGTGGCGTGACCGGTGTTGAGGCCCTGCTCGTAGATCTCACGCATCTGCGGGTAGTCCGCTGCAGTGAAGGGGCGGATGCGGAAATCCTTCTTCTTGTCGTTCGCGTTTTCGCTCATGATCACAATTATTACTGACCTAGGGTCATCTCTGCCAAGCTAAGGTCACCTCGATCGCCATGCGCGAACGCGCTAATTCTCACCTTCGAGTAGATCGGTGACGAGCTCCGCAATTGCCGAGCGCTCCGAACGCTGCAGGGTGACGTGAGCAAAAAGTTCGTGCCCCTTGAGCTTCTCAATAACCGCTTGGACGCCGTCGTGGCGGCCAACGCGAAGATTGTCGCGTTGCGCCACATCGTGGGTCAGCACCACACGCGAGCCGCGCCCCAGTCGGGACAGAACAGTGAGCAGCACGTTGCGCTCAAGGGACTGGGCCTCATCGACGATGACAAAAGAATCGTGGAGGCTGCGCCCACGAATGTGGGTAAGCGGGAGGACCTCCAGCAGGCCGCGATCCTGCACCTCATCCATGACATTTTCGGACACAAGGCCTTCGAGCGTGTCATACACAGCCTGTGCCCACGGGTTCATCTTTTCGCTCTCAGACCCCGGAAGGTAGCCCAGGGACTGGCCACCCACCGCATACATCGGACGGAAGACCACGATACGGCGGTGCTCACCGCGCTCAAGAACGGCTTCGAGGCCTGCACAGAGGGCCAGCGCGGATTTACCAGTACCAGCGCGACCACCGATGGACATGATGCCCACGGAAGGATCCAGCAGCAGTTCTAGTGCCACGCGCTGCTCGGCTGAGCGGCCCTGGAGACCAAAGACGTTGGCATCGCCACGCACAAGGCGCACGGCGCCTTCCGGAGTTACACGACCAAGCGCTGACTGCGCACCGGCTTGAAGTGTGACTCCACAATGCACAGGCAGATCCTCGACGCGAGTGCCAGTGGTGGTCACGGAGCCATCGATAAGCACCTCGCCTTCGCTGTACAACTCGTCAATGACTTCCGCGGCGGTGTGAATAGTAGCCATACCCGTGTAACCGGTGAGAACGACATCCTGGGCGTGGTATTCATCAGCCTGGAGGCCTACCGCACCGGCCTTCACGCGCAGAGGCACATCCTTGGTCACGAGGACAGTGTCCTTGCCCTCATGCTGGAGGTTGAGCGCGCAGGCCAGAATGCGGTGGTCCCCCTCAGGGCCGCGGAAAGCCGCCGGCAGCAGCGATTGATCCTGGTGGTTGAGTTCCACGCGCAGCGTGCCGCCCTCCGCGTTCACCGGAACTGGATGGTCCAATGCCTCATAGGTGCCGCGAAGATCCTCCAAAAAGCGAAGAGCTTGGCGAGCAAACCAGCCGAGCTCTGGGTGATGACGTTTTCCTTCCAACTCAGAAATCACAACGATGGGCAGCACCACATCGTGCTCGGCGAACTTGCGCAACGCCCAGGGATCGGAGAGAAGGACGGAGGTATCGATGACGTAGGTCTTGGTAGCCACGGCGGCCTCGTTCGGCTGCTCGGTGAGGACGGAAGGATTGGTCATAACGGCAGGGTTCTCCCTTGTGACGCCGCCCCAACTCATCGACCTGGGGCGGCGTTGTGAAGCTGGTGATTTTCGAACTATCCAGGAAGCCTGTGGGAGCCTCCGGACACTCCCCAAGCTAGAGGCCGAAGGTTGAAATTACATGGGTGCAAGATGAACAGTATTAAAACGACAATCCCCGGCGCCACACCTTTCCCACGAGTCAACGTGGGTGGCATGGCGCCGGGGAAAGCTAGTAAGAACGAGGAAAAGTCTTACTTAATGAATTTACTTGATGGTGGCCTCGTACTTGCCAGACTCACCCTTCATCCAGGAAATGGTGCCGTTGGTGAACTCCTGGATCCAGCCGTTACCCTCGGCCTTCTCCGGGCCAGTCGGCAGCCCGATCTCGCTGTCCACGCCGCCCTCTGCAGCCCAGGTCT
Source organism: Corynebacterium sp. BF-R-2 (assembly GCF_024586525.1). NCBI lineage: Bacteria > Bacillati > Actinomycetota > Actinomycetes > Mycobacteriales > Corynebacteriaceae > Corynebacterium > Corynebacterium sp. BF-R-2. The sequence continues at coordinate 86,647 of NZ_JAMFTP010000002.1, forward strand.
CAGCAATCTTACCGATAACCGGCTGTGCACCAGCTTCCTCGCTGAAGGCGAGCAGCTTGTCCTTAGCGAAAGTAGCGACGTTGCCATCAGCGGAGGTCTCGATGGACTCTGGGTCGCCCCACTCGGCAGCCTTGTCCTTAATAGCCTTGGCAAAGTCGGAAGCAACCTGAACCTCACCGTTGGCGGTCTCGACGCCTTCCATGCCGCCCTCGGAGTCAGAGGACTCGGAAGCGTCTGCGGAGTTGGAGGAATCAGCAGAAGCGGAGGAATCTGCAGAATCAGAAGCGTCTGCGTCCTCGGAGCCCTCAGCGCCCTCGGAAGCCTCAGCCTCGTCGGAACCGTTGACAGAGTCCTTAGCCTCGTTTACTGCGGAACCAGCAGTATCGGTAGCGTCGGCAGCGGCAGACTGTGCAGCGTCGCCAGCGTCCTTAGCGGCATCCTCAGCATCGGAGCAGGCTACAACACCCAGAGACAGGGTGGCAGCGGCGAAACCAGCAGCGAAACGACGGGTCATCTTCTTCATTGTTTATTCCTTTCTCAGTAACTTTCGTTGAGAACGGAGTCCACCGTAGATATCCAAATCTTTTTTGGCCACTATGCGACCCTGTGATTTGACAACAAAAGGGACACCTTAACGGCGTTTGCGCTGATGAGAGCCCTTATATCGTTTCGATAACGGTTTTGAATGTGAGGTTCCTTGTGACTTTCTGCGCGCCTGCTTGGCCTTAGCTTTGTCTCGTGCGCTGCGCTTGTGCGCGGTATTGCGGGACGTATTCCGCGTCCGCCCTTTGGCCACGCCCACGAAATCCTGAATCTCATCGCAGTCATCTTCTTTGCGCCAGACCAGCGCGATCTCAGTCAGAGGAATGGTGGAGTCCGAAAACCCAAGGGCTACTACTTGTTTCTTGCTCAGCACTTTAAGAAGCGGACGGGGAGCAATGGCCACACCCACGTTAGCGGCAACAACCTGGAGGGCGGTGCGGACGGAGGGGACGTCGACAAGCGCGTCGGCCCCAATTTTGTAATTAAGAATCTCGTCGGCAATATCCTCCGCGGTGAGGTCCTCCCCCACCTCCGCATAAACAGAGTCTTTGGGCACAGCGATGCCCGGCGCTTCTTCGTAGAGACGCACAACGTGGAAGTCACTATGAATGCGCGGGTCCGGAACGCGAGTCAGCGCCAGGTCAGCCTCGCCTGCCAACAACGCCGCCATCGAATCATCCGCATCGAACGTCACCAGAGACTCTGGCGAGTGCGAATCGCGGTAGCGGTGGAACCATTTGCCAGGTTCGGTACCAGTGGAAAAGACAAGGCGCAGCATGCACCTCATCCTACGGTGCTGCTACCGTGGTGACCGTGACTGATACCCCTAATATTGATAATGCGACCGAACCTTCCGGCACCGCCATGCGCGCGCAGACCGCCGCAAAGAAGCTGGGCATTTTCCTTCCCGCCACCCCGGAAGAGTTTCAGGCTAACGCTGTAACCCACGCGCAGTTGCGTGATCTCCAGGAGAACCCGCCCGAGTGGCTGGCCACCTTGCGTCGTGAGGGTCCGCACCCACGCCCCGTCGTGGCGCAAAAGTTGGGCATCTCCGTGACCGCTCTGAAAAAGAACGATATGGACCGCCCGCTGACCACCGCAGAGATCAAAGAACTCCTCGGCGCAATGCCCGAGTGGCTTGAAGCCGCTCGTAAAGCCCACGCCGAGGAGCGCTCGGAGAATGACAGCGAAGCCTAAACCAGCTTCCACTCCTCAAGGCCGTCATACAGCGGGAAGTCCGCGGCGACCTTCTCAACGCGGGCGCGCAGCTTGGCGACGTCCGCGTTCTTACCGTTAGCCAGTGCCGTACCGATTACGTCGGCGACCTCAGTGAACGCGGCGGCATCCAGGCCGCGGGTAGCCAGGGCCGGAGTACCGATGCGCAGGCCCGAGGTGACCATCGGCGGACGCGGGTCATTCGGCACTGCGTTGCGGTTGACGGTGATGCCGACCTCGTGGAGGAGGTCCTCTGCCTGCTGGCCGTCAAGCTCAGAGTTGCGCAGGTCAACGAGGACGAGGTGTACATCGGTGCCGCCGGTGAGCACGTCCACGCCAGCCTTGGTGCAATCCTCAGCGGTGAGGCGCTCAGCAAGAATACGTGCACCTTCGAGGGTGCGTTCCTGGCGCTCCTTGAACTCCTCGGTAGCAGCAATCTTCAGCGCGATAGCCTTCGCTGCCACAACGTGCATGAGCGGACCGCCCTGCTGGCCTGGGAAGACGTTGGAGTTGATCTTCTTCGCGAAATCCTGCTTGGCCAGAATGAGGCCGGAACGCGGGCCGCCTAAGGTCTTGTGCACGGTGGAGGACACAACGTCGGAATGCGGGACTGGGGACGGGTGCAAGCCCGCAGCGACGAGACCGGCAAAGTGTGCCATATCCGTCCACAGGTAGGCCCCCACCTCATCGGCGATGGACCGGAAAGCCTCGAAATCGATGGTGCGCGGGTAGGCTGACCAGCCGGCGATAATGACCTGCGGCTTCTCAGCCAGGGCCTGCTCACGGACCTTGTCCATGTCCAGACGCATGGTCTCCGGATCCACCTCGTATGCCGCAACCTCGTAAAGCTTGCCGGAGAAGTTGAGCTTCATGCCATGAGTAAGGTGTCCACCGTGGGCAAGGGACAGGCCCATGATCTTGTCGCCCGGATTGATCAAGGAACCGAGAACAGCGGCGTTGGCCTGGGCTCCGGAGTGCGGCTGAACGTTGGCGAATTCAGCGCCGAAAAGGGACTTAGCGCGGTCACGGGCCAGGTCTTCGACGATGTCCACGTGCTCGCAGCCACCGTAGTAGCGGCGGCCCGGGTAGCCCTCCGCGTACTTGTTGGTAAGGACGGAGCCCTGCGCCTGCAACACCGCGCGCGGGACGAAGTTCTCGGAAGCGATCATCTCGAGGGTGCCGCGCTGGCGTGCAATCTCACCGTTGATGGCATCAAAGACCTCGGGGTCGAGCTCGCGCATCTCTTGGTAGCGCAGGTCAGCAGAATTCGGAGTGGTCATGGAAACGTAAAGTCCCTTCTACAAGATGGTCCTGAAAAATCGCCGAAGCTTGTTCTACATCCTAATGCCCGCCTCCCCCGCGCGGGGGATTTTTCATTCGCACCAATTTGTACACCCGGGATACGCGAGTGGAACAATGGTCGGCATGGCGCGAATGACCGATGCGAGCCCGTACCTCGATTTTGACCGCGATACGTGGCGCGCCCTGCGAAAATCCATGCCGCAGGTGTTGACGGAAACTGAGGTAGAGAAGCTACGCGGCATCGGTGACCGCATCGACCTCACGGAGGTGGCCGAGGTCTATCTGCCCCTGTCTCGTCTCATCCACATGCAGGTTAAGGCCCGCCAGGAGCTCACTGCCGCTACCGAAGGCTTCTTAGGCAATCCGCCCACGCACGTACCTTTCGTCATCGCGGTGGCCGGTTCTGTCGCTGTAGGTAAGTCCACGACGGCGCGTCTTCTCCAAGTCTTGCTGCAGCGTTGGGATTCCCACCCCAAGGTGGATCTCGTCACCACGGATGGCTTCCTCTACCCCACTGCTTATCTCAAAGAGCACGGTCTGATGCAGCGCAAAGGATATCCGGAATCTTATGATCGACGGGCGCTGATGCGTTTTGTCACCGATGTGAAGTCCGGCAAGCCTCTGGTGAAAGCACCGCTGTACTCGCACGTATCCTATGACATCGTTCCGGATGAGTATCAAGAGGTTCATCAGCCGGACATTCTTATTCTGGAAGGCCTGAACGTGTTGCAGACCGGGCCAACACTCATGGTCTCCGATCTCTTTGACTTTTCTGTCTACGTTGACGCCCGCGTCGACGATATTGAGCACTGGTACATTGAGCGCTTCCTCAAGCTCCGCCATACCGCCTTCCGCGAGCCCGGCGCACACTTCGCGTCTTTCGCCGACATGACAGATGACGAAGCTTATGAGCAGGCACGTGAAATTTGGCAATCCATTAACCTGCCCAACCTCATTGAAAACATCCTGCCCACCCGCGTGCGTGCGTCGCTCGTGCTATGCAAGGGTTCCCACCACTTGGTGGACCGGGTGCGAATGCGAAAGCTTTAGCGTCCGAAGCGGCGCGAGCGCTGCGAATAATCGCGTAGGGCGCGCAGGAAATCGACGCGCCTGAAGGCAGGCCAGTACGTATCAGTGAACCAGATTTCGGAGTAGGCAGCCTGCCACAACAGGAAGCCTGACAGGCGCTGCTCACCGGACGTGCGAATCACCAGATCCGGATCTGGCAGCCCCTTGGTGTAGAGGTTCCCGGTGATGGCCTCCGCGGTCACCGTATCCGCAATTTCCTCCGCGCTCAGCCCCTTCTGGGCTTCGCTGCGGATGAGGTTTTGGACGGCGTCGACAATCTCCTGACGCCCGCCGTAGCCCACGGCGATGTTAACGATGACGCCCTTATGGTCCTCCGTAGCCTCAGCGGCGCAGCGCATCTTCTCGGTGACCTTCTCGGGGAGCAGATCTAGGTGGCCTACGAGGCGAATCTGGCAGTCCAGGTCTCCCTGGGATAGGTGAGTAACCACATCAGAAATAATGTCGAAAAGCAGCTGCACTTCCTGCTGGCTACGCTTCAGGTTCTCGGTGGAGAGCAAGTAAATGGTAACGACTTCGATGTCGGTGCCGTGGCACCACGAAATCATCTCACTAATCTTTCGCGCGCCTTGCCTGTGGCCGTGACTAATGTCCGTGAAGCCGGCCTCGCGCGCCCACCGGCGGTTACCATCCGCCATGATGGCTACGTGGCGCGGTTGCGGCTTGCCCTTAATCTCGCGCGTCAGGCGCGCCTCGTAGAGAGGGTAAAGCGCTTGGTTAAGGATATTCACGGTCTCGCCCTCCGCTTTAGAAGATGGACTTCTTACTGGTATCGAGGATGCCGGCTTCCTTCATGGCGGCATCAACAGCCTCGTCATCGAAGGGATCAATGCCGTGGTCCTGTGCAAACATGGTGCGACGGCGGAAGCGCGAATAGCGGCGGTGGAAGTTCCAACCAGCAAACAGTACTGCCACGCCCATAAGTGCAAGGATGAGCAGACCGATGGGCGAGGCCTTACCAAACTCCGGTCCCACAGGTCCGCTCTGCGCTCCCTGTGCGAGCAAGGCAACGTCGTGTGCCGCGAAGTACAAAGCATTCATGCTTTAAGACTCCCCTACTTCCGGGATTCCCGCAAATAAATCATTTTCTGGCAGTTCTGTGGACACACGCGTCTTAGCCAGCTCGAATTCCTCCGTGGGCCAGTGCTGCTGTTGCACGTCGACAGGGGTGGCTAGGAAGGCGCCTGCAGGATCGATCTGGGTGGCATGGGCGCGAAGCGCATCTTCACGGTTCTGGAAATAATCGGCGCACTCCACCTGCGTGGTGACGCGCGCCATGATGTCACCGAAGGTGGTGTCCCACCGCGCGAGCATCGGCTCATAAGGGCTGGTCTTGCCTTCCTCAATGAGGAGGTCATGGAAGATCTTCATGCGCTGGTACACAAACCCGTGGCTGTAGTAGAGCTTCGTGGGCTCCCACGGCTGGCCAAGTTCGGGGTGGTAGGTCTCATCCCCAGCCTTGTCCCACGCGATGATGGAGGAGCGGTACACCATGAGGTGATCCGGGTGCGGGTAGCCACCGTTCTCGTCATAGGTGATGATGACCTGGGGCTTGAACTCGCGAATAATCTCCACGAGTTCCTGGGCCACCTCATCATCCTCCTTGAGCGCGAAGCAGCCCTCCGGGAGCATCTTCTTGATGTTGGGGTCCAGCGAATTGCCCGGAAGACCGGAATCGACGTGGCCAAGCCAGCGGTGCTGAATACCTAACGCCGCGGCCGCCTCAGCCATCTCCTCTCGGCGAATGCTCCCGATGTTTTCCAGCACGCCAGGGCGATCCATCGCGGGGTTAATGATGTCTCCGCGCTCACCACCAGTACAGGTGACCACGAGGACCTCTGCACCTTCTGCCGCATATTTTGCGGTAGTGGCGGCGCCCTTCGACGATTCATCGTCCGGGTGCGCGTGGATAGCTAGCAGGCGCTTAGTGCTCACTGGGTGATACATCTCCCTCAATATTCGTCTTAAACAAGGGCCTAGTCTAGTGGATAGTTTGTTATTGACGAAGGTTGGTTAGAATCAGACTCATGTCTTCTGCCGGTTCTGCTCGCCCTGCCTCCCGTTCCCAATCCCGCTACGGTTCCGCACCAAAGAACAAGGGCTCGTGGACAAACCGGGCACTCGTCCTCATTTTTGCAGCGACGTTTATCGCTCTCATCGTCTTCGGCATACGGTATTTCCAGACACAGCAGAAGGTCAACGCACACATTTCCTATGTTTCGCACGAAATCATCTCTGACGATACCGCCCGCGTCTGGGTTGATATCACCCGTAACCGCGTTGAAGAACCTGCCTACTGCATTGTCCAGGCCTTCGATTACTCCAAGGCTGAAGTCGGCCGCCGCGAAATAGCGGTCCCTGCCGGCGGTGACGACGCACAGCGCATCGCTATCGATATCCCCACAAACCATCGCGCCGTCGCCGGTGGCGCCTACGGCTGCTCCGGCAATATTCCTTCGTACTTGGACATCGATTCGATGGACAACGTCACTTTCGAGGGTGCGGCAACCCATAGCTAAAAGCCCAGCTATGCTAGTATGTTGAGCGTTCTGAATGGGCTGCACCACCTGCGCTTTTGCGCCCATTCGTTGAAAAATTACCCGTAGACGGAAGGTTGCACCATGGCTGAGCAGCAGAAGCAGTATATTACCCCGGAAACCAAGGCCAAGCTCGAGGCCGAGCTGCAGGCCCTCATCGACCACCGACCGGTCGTCGCCGCTGAAATTAACGAGCGCCGCGAGGAGGGCGACCTCAAGGAGAACGCCGGCTACGACGCCGCGCGTGAGATGCAGGACCAGGAAGAGGCCCGCATTAAGCAGATCTCCGAGGTTCTGGCTAACTCCACCACCGAGCGTGCCGCTATGCAGGAGGGCGTTGCTGACATCGGCTCCGTTGTCCACGTCTACTACAACGGCGACGAAGAGGACCGCGAGACCTTCCTCATCGGTACCCGCGCCGCTGCTTCCGACAACAAGGACCTAGAGACCTACTCCGAGCAGTCCCCGCTGGGTGCTGCGCTGCTTGGCGCATCTGAAGGCGAGACCCGCGAGTACACCGCACCGAATGGCAAGACCATTTCAGTGACCGTGGTTTCTGCTGCACCGTATGATTCTGCAAAGGCCGCCACGCCGCGCCAGTCCTAATTTATACTGCTCTACGTCACTGTATTTCTGAGAAAGAGTTACACCCATGAAGAAGTTCACTCGTTTCGCTGCCGCTGGTATGGCCGTAGCTGCTGGTCTTACTCTCGCTGCTTGCCACCCGCCGAGCCAGCAGGATTCCTCCGAGAAGGTTGAAACCGCCGCTACCTTCGAGGGCGAGGCTCCGGGCGCCGGTGCTTCCGAGGCCGTCGCTACTGAGACTGTCACGGAAACCGCCACGGAAACTGCGTACTAAACGCACCACCCAAGCGGCACCACATTCAGCGTGGTGCCGCTTTGTGCGTTTTAGTTCTCTTCGCGTGCCCAATCCCCGATCACGCCAGGAAGAACCGCAGGCGATTCGCCAAGAAGGTCGCGCTTGTTGGGGTCGCGCTCGACCTGCGTGGTTACGGATTTAATCCGCTTCTCGCTCTCTCCCCCGCGCGCAGCACCGCCCATCATCGGCATCATGCGCATTCCCGCTGCGCCCTTAGTAGCTCCTGTCCCCGGCTTTGCCGCGGGATTCACAGCACCTGTACCGTTTCCCGTTGCACCACCAATGGGTGCCGCGACGGATCCGCCGGCACCGCCTGCGCTTGACGACGCCCTCCCGTCCCTCACCCCACCATTCGCCGACGCGCCTGGTAGTCCACCGATCACCGGGTGTGTTCCCGTCTGGGCCGTCGACACCGAAGCTGGTCCGCCACCCAGGCCTGCCGCCGAGGTCAGTGGGTTCTCTGGGATGCGACCAAGGCCCCGATTGATTCCATTCGGCACTCCTCCGACTACCGATCCCCCAGAAGTAGATTTCGATCCCGGCACCCCGAAAGCTCCAATACCGGGGGATCCTGTACTCCCACCCAGCGCACTGCCTAGGCCGCTGCCCAGGCCAGACGGAATCGCCTGTCCCGATCCCACTTGAAGTGTGCCCGCGGGATTCACGGATCCAACCCCAGCGGTCGCGGCTGAGGTCCCCATGCGGGAGGCGTCGATAGGCGCAAGTGCGTCACCGAATCCCAGCTCACTTAGGACGCTTCGTCCCCGGTTCCGCAAATCAGACTGGAACTTCGCAATGTCCGCAGCATCCATCCCCAGGTCTGTGAGGCCTTGCATCTCACCGTTCGCAACATCGAAGGAGCCCGGTCCGATTTTGCCGCTCTCAACGGCCTCGGCGATCTGCTTCGGCCAAGTAACGCCATTGGTGTTGTACTGAGTGCCATCTCCGGCCACCGTGCCAAACTCTGTATTGACGTCACCACCCCCGCTGGGCGGGGCGGCATCCATGAGCGCATGCTGATAAGGCATTGCTGCGACAACGCCTTCCTGCAGGAGGCCCTGCATGTATCGCAACGCTGCTGCTTCAGCAGCCTCGCGCATCGTCGGCTCCGGTATCGCCATGACTTCAAAAGCTAGGGCTACCGCTTCCGCTTGTGTGCTTATAATCCGAGCTTGGAATCCAGAAAGCTTTTGCTGCATCACTGCAGAGTTCGCAATGAAATGCGTCCCGGCCTGGGCGACCTCACGAATCTTCGCCGCCGCCCGCGTTGTAGCCTCACTGTCGTTCTCTGATTCGAGGGACCCTGCCGATTCATGCAGACCGGCAACGATGTCACCAACCTCCCGGCTGAGAGCATTCCAACGCGCTTTCGCTTCTGACACATCCCAGAACTTTGTCGTAAACAAATCTGATGCCAGCCCCATAATCGACGCACCAGGATCCACAATCGGCATGGTGAACCCAAACGGGCTGTACCCCGGATCCGGCTGGTCCACGATGGGCATCGCCTCTGCCCCACCGCCGCCACCAGCATCGGCCACATCGAGCCCGCGACTATTCAGCTCATCCTGCGATTCAAAGCCGGCTAGCTCAGTTTGGAGTGTGTCCCCAAGCCATGCCACCTGGCTTCGAAATCCCTCTAACGAGTTGCGGGCAGACCCCGGATCCGTCGCCAGCACCCGCTGATGAATCGTGCCAACTTCACTCAACCCCGTTACGGGAGAGAAACCGCCGTCTAGTGGGCTATGAGCGTTCTGCCCCGCCAAGGCCAAGCTCCGATCCAAGTTATGAATCGACTCGACCTGCTGATTTAGATTTTCCTGATCCACTAACATAATTACACCCCGAGCCCCTCTTTTTAAATGAAGGTACTGATTAGCCTTTCCGCATTCCTGCAATTCTCTTTATTTGATGCCCCATTTGAAACGTCAGTCCATGAAACCGAGAAGGTACCCCCCACTGTTTCGATGTACCCAGTACAAGTAGCCGCGACGACGAGCGATTCCTCGACGAGATAAATTAAATCTGCGTACTCACCAACTCCCGCACTTCCATCAGGAAAAGCATTCTTGACTTCTCCCATCGAATAATGCCTAGACTCAAGTGTTATATTCGCACTATTGCCATCGCTCTTAGCCAAAGTGAAACGGCACGACCTGAAACCGGTTTCACGTTTATCTTCTCCAACTTTCTTTAAACCTAAACTCGCCAGGAATCTGCCCCGGCTGCTTTCGCATGGATCGAAGATTTCAAAACTCGAACTTTGTCGTTCAAACGATCCCAAATTCGGAAGAAACTTGTAATCTGGACTTCCTGTTCCAATAGAACCCCCAATGCTTCCCACCCCCGTGGCGGTGACATCAGCGACCCCCGAGACCGCTGAGTCACCGCCACTCTTATTGTCAGAGAAATCTCGGGAAACCCCCGAATTTTCACCATGAGTGCGATCACCTGGCCCCAATGAGCAGCTCGTTAGCACCCCTAGACAAGCTGCCATCAGCGCAAGGCCCCCGATTCGCTTCATGGTTTTCCTTTTGAGCAATCTCTCTGACTGTTCGAAACCGCCTTCCGGAGAAGAACTCCATCGAGTGGCTTCGGAAACAAGCATGCACCAGAATTCCTCATCTGTCTCGTCAGAATGAAGGAAAATCTAAGCTTGTTCTTGCGCAAATCACACATATCAATGAATACTGCTAGAAATTTTGCAAATAGCTGCTGGTTATTAACTGTGAAGAAACTGGGTTTGTCACCGACGAGCTCAGGCAAGACGGCCGAGAATAAAATCAACGGGGGTAACCTAATTACAGTGCTGTAAGCAGGTCAAAGAGGCTCTAACAGCATACTGTCAACGGACAGCTCCGCTTGAAAACTGCGCTCAACCGATTCCTTCGTGGCCCTACACAAATCGACTGAGCCTGGAGAGTCAGACCGCCCCCCCCCCCCCCCCCCCCCCCGTATCTGAGCACCCTCACCAGTAAACCTGAGTACATACTTATCCGGTCATTCCTCAAAAATCAGCCCACTAAAGCGCAAACTGCTCTACACCTACACAAGGTTCCACGAAACAGGTACCCAAGGCGTCGGCGATTAAAGCAACCGGACACGGTCGCTCCATTAAGAAGCGACGCTTTCGCGGTGTCCGTCGTGTGAAACGACGACGAGCATACTGCTTCCCCGCCTCACATCACGACCATGAACTTTCTCGTCGTTTCGAACGACGGCCCCTAGGGCGCTCCTGTGTCGTCGTTTCAAACGACGCCCCCTCACCGACACTCAATCCAAGAAAGGAAGGACTCCATCACCGTTTCAACCACGGTCGGCCGAGTCGGTCATATAACAGCTGATCACACGCGTGGGACTGAACCACCGCGCCAAAGTCTTACTAATCTGAGCCACTACCCTCGCTATATCTAACAACGCCTGAGGCATGCTGCGACCTAGCAGAGGCACCAACACCGGTAGTTGAATAGAAGAAGAAGTAGATGTGGTTGCCACGATACGTGGCAACCCCTGAACCAGTAGTGTTGAATACTCTTTCGACCAGCCGCACTATTCCGTACAACATGAAAGAACCGGCGGCCGGCACCACAGTGGGTGACGGCCGCCGGTTGATTAAGGGCAGTTGTGAGAACTAGTCCCTGAAGTAGCTCAGAAGACGGAGAATCTCAGTGTAGAGCCAGACCAGGGTTACGGCGAGGCCAAGAGCAATACCCCAGGCATACTGTGCCGGAGCACCCTGGCGAATGAGGCGGTCAGCCTGGTCAAAGTCAGTCATGAAGGACAAAGAAGCCAGCACAATGCAAACCAGGGAGAAAATAATGGACAGCATGCCGCCATCGCGCAGCGGGTTGAAGCCAAAGAAGATAGCGCCCAAGAAGTTACCCAGTGCCAATACAGCGACACCAGCGATAAGGCCGAACATAATCTTGTTGAACTTCGGGGTTACCTTCACTGCGCCGGTCTTGTAGACCATGAGCATGCCGATGAAGACGCCTACGGTGCCCATGATGGCCTGACCAATGAGAGCCATACCATCGGAGTTACCAAAGGAGACGCCGGCAAACATGAGCGAGAAACCACCGACAAAGAGGCCCTCGAAGACAGCGTAAATCAAGGTCACGGCAGCAGAGCCGTACTTTTTACCGAAGGTCGAAACCAGAACGGTGATAAAGCCACCGAGGGCACCAACGAGGGTCAGAATCATCGCGATACCTGGGTTGACAAGCTCGCCAATCGCGAAGTTAAGAACTGCCGCCACAATGATGACGGCGAGGGTGATACCAGTCTTGGTCACCACGTCGTCAACGGTCAGCGGACGATCGGCACTTGCGTTGCCCTGGTTAAACGGATTGTCATTCTGACCAAACGGGTTGCTCTGTGGCTGAGTCTGGGTCTGGCTGGATGAGAGGGAACTCATGACGGGGTTGCTAGAACGCACGTGAATCCCGATTCCTTTCACAGTCTTTCTCAATAAAGACGGCCCCGAAGGACCGCCGTGATCATCTTGTCACTAGTGTCAACGCATCCGGCTTCTAGGAAGTTCCCAAAAATCCCAAACTTCGCAAAATTTTCTTAGGAGGGTGACGTCGAAAAGCACTGCGCTTGGCGACGCCTCCCCTACCGCACCCCTCACCCACGCCCCGGAAATCCAACGTTTCCGCTGGTAGTGGTGCTCTCAGTGGTGCCCCCAGTGGGACTCGAACCCACACTGAATCGATTTTAAGTCGACTGCCTCTGCCGATTGGGCTATGGGGGCCAAACCGTGCCTAACTATTTTAGGACACGGGTAATGCCGAAAAGAAAATAGGGTCAGGCTGCAGCGAGCCCTGCGATGATGCCGTCGAGAATGTCCTTCTCACTGATGAAGAAGGAACGGGCGCTGCTGTTACGCTCAATCATCGTCATGATGCCCTCGACAGCCACGCAGCCGCCGCCGATCACGTCGGCGCGGCCTGGATGAATGACGGGGTTGAGGGCTCGCACGTCTGAGGCCAGACCAATCATCTGCCGCGTCAGCACACGCAGGGCGTCAAAACGAAGCTCAGAGCCATGGATGGAATCCGCGTCATAGCGCTCCATGCCCTGTGCCAAGGCAGACAAGGTTGTGAAGGTGCCAGCGCAACCCACAAAAGTAACGGCCTTGTCAATGGGCACAATCTTTTCAACGTCAGCCATGCGTTCGGCAACATAATCGGAGGCGATCTCCACTTCCGCCTCGGTAGGTGGATCGCTGCGCATCATGCGTTCCGTCAGGCGAACGCAGCCCATCTGTGCGGAATGAGAGCCAAGGATTTCGCCATCGATAGTGCCGACGACGAATTCGGTCGACCCACCGCCCAAATCGATGACGCAGTACGGCCCCTTCTCGGAGCTAAGATCGGCCACCGCACCCGTGAAAGACAGCAAGGCTTCCTCCTCGCCGGAAATAACTTCTGCGCGAGCACCGGGTTGAATCTGTCCCAGAAGCTCAGCGGTCATGTCGAAAAATTCACGGTGGTTTTTGGCATCACGCGTGGCGGAGGTGGCCACCATGCGGACACGTTCAACCTTCTCAAACTTCATCTGCTTGACGTATTCCTCAAGCGCAGCTCTGGTACGCGCGAGTGCCGCTGGGTCAAACTCACCAGTAGCATCGACGCCTTGGCCAAGACGAACGATTTCCATGGTGCGAGAGATATCTCGAATCTTTCCATCCTCCTGAATCTCACTGATGAGAAGGCGAATGGAGTTAGTGCCGCAGTCGACAGCAGCAACGCGAGTCATACGTTAAGCCTTTCTTTTAACCGGCGTTTGAAAAATCGAACTGAGCCATGTCAATGCCCAACTCCCCCACGGTGGGCCAATCCTCCGGGATGGCGCTGCCTCGGAGTTTACCGTGTTCTGCCGCCATGGCTACGGCTTCCGTTCCGAAGCGAACGCGGCCAGGCCCTTCGGCCAGAGCGTAGGCGATGAGAACATGGAGGCACTTGACACGCTCAGGCATTCCTCCACCGGAAAAATCTGTACCTAGGTCTTCCATCTCATTACGAGTGGAAAGGTAGTGGTCATGGGCAGCACGGTAGTCCTTCTGCAAAGCCTCGTCCTCGGCGAGACGCTGTTCCATCCACTTCATCACGTGGGCCACCTCGAGACGAGAAGCCTCTGCGGTCAGACGCGGGTCAGTGAGGTAGTAGAGGGTGGGGAACGGGGTGCCGTCGGGAAGCTTAGGCGCAGTCTTAATCACTGCGGGAGCTCCATCGGGAGTGCGGTAGGCAATGTCCACGACGCCGCGCGGGGTGCGGCCTAGTTGTTCGCGGACGACGTCGAGATCAGCATCGGTCACGGTCATGGAGACCATTGTGACACGAGGACGTGGATCAGTCCTATTCAGTAGGGTTGTCGGTCTCTGTGTTCGGCTCCACCGCAACGCCGCCGTCGGCGTTCTCCCCTACTTGTGTTTCTGTTTCAGCTTCCTCTGCGACGGAGTCCCAGAGGACTGCGTACCATTCGCGGTCATCGGTCACCTCGCGGTGCTCCGACGTGACGGTATCTCCAGAGTCCATGCGAGGATCCATGATGCGGAAAGCCGTCTCTCCCTCATCCATGACGCCGAAACGGCGACGTGCTTCCTGCTTGATGTACTCGTCCGACTGGTACTTGTCGATTTCAGTGAGGAGCTGGTCCTTGCGCTCCTGCTTCGCTGCAATTGAGCTTTCAAGGCGCGCGATCTCTGACTGGCCATGGTAGTAATTGCGCAGCGGGACGGCGATGGTCAGCAGAACAACGAGCACGACAGCGATGATGACGCCGACACCGAGAATGTCGAGGCCCTTCGGCTGCTTCGGGCGCTTCGTGGTTTTGTGAGCGTCCCGGGCACGCGTATGTACCGGAACGGTGTTCCGGCGTTTAGTTCGAAGAGAGGTAGTGCGTGCCATCGGGAAGTTAGTCTAGCTCCCGAGAAGCAGGCTGCGGGTCAGCGCGCGAGCGAGTCACAAAAATAACAGGTGTCACAGGAAAAGGTGCCACAGATTCCTGCGGCACCTTTAAGGAATATCCCGCGATTGCGGGTCAATTCTTAACTTCGAGGGAGTTTTAGCCCTGGAAGCGCGGGAAGGCGGAACGGCCAGCGTAGACAGCGGCGGTATCCAGCTCCTGCTCGATGCGCAGCAGCTGGTTGTACTTAGCCACGCGCTCGGAACGAGCCGGGGCACCGGTCTTGATCTGGCCACAGTTCAGAGCAACGGCCAGATCCGCAATGGTGGTGTCCTCGGTTTCACCGGAACGGTGGGACATCATGGTGCGGTAGCCGTTGCGGTGAGCGAGCTCGACGGCGTCGAAGGTCTCGGTGAGGGTACCAATCTGGTTCACCTTCACGAGCAGAGCGTTAGCAGCCTTCTTGTCGATACCCTCCTTCAGACGGGCCGGGTTGGTGACGAAGAAGTCATCGCCGACGATCTGGACCTTGTCACCAATAGTTTCGGTGAGCGTGGTGTAGCCCTCCCAGTCATCCTCCTGCAGCGGATCCTCGATGGAGACGATCGGGTAGTTAGCAATGAGGTCCTCGTAGACCTTAGCCATCTCCTCAGCGGTGTGCTCGCCGCCCTCGAAGTGGTACTTGCCGTCCTTGAAGAACTCAGAGGAGGCAACGTCGAGCGCCAGAGCCACATCCTTGCCCGGCTCAAAGCCAGCCTTCTTGATTGCCTCAATGATGAGATCCAGAGCAGCCTTGGTGGACTCAGCCTCAGGAGCGAAGCCACCCTCGTCACCGAGACCGGTGGACAGGCCCTTGGACTTAATTACGGACTTCAGTGCGTGGTAGACCTCTGCACCGATACGCAGGGCCTCGCTAAAGCTCTCTGCACCGATCGGAGCAATCATGAACTCCTGGACGTCAACGCCGGAGTCAGCGTGCGCGCCACCGTTCACGATGTTCATCATCGGAACCGGCAGGACGTGAGCGTTCGGCCCACCGATGTAGCGGTAAAGCGGCAGGCCTGCAGACTCTGCAGCAGCCTTGGCGGTGGCCATGGAGACACCCAGGATGGCGTTTGCACCGAGGCGGGACTTGTTATCCGTGCCGTCCAGTGCAATGAGGGCCTGATCGACGAGACGCTGGTCATCAGCCTCGAAGCCAGCGAGTTCGTCTGCGATCTCTTCGTTAACGTTCTCTACTGCCTTGAGCACGCCCTTACCCAGGTAGCGCTCGCCACCGTCACGCAGCTCGTGCGCCTCGTGAACACCGGTGGAGGCGCCGGACGGTACGCCAGCGACGCCGCGTGCACCGTCGTCCAAGAACACCTCCGCCTCGATGGTGGGGTTACCGCGGGAATCAAGGATTTCGCGTGCCATTACGTGGATGATGTCAGCCATGCTGCTTTCACTCCTATAGAGCCAAATTGATTTTGGGGTTGTGCTTCGGGAGGGCTCCCAAATCACCTGCTATCCATTGTTCCAGAAAACTTCGGAACACGTCGGGCAGAACCGGACAACGTGACTAAAATCTAGGAGGTTGCCGGCTGCTCAATCGCGTATGAATTGGCAGCACCCGCCACTTTACGCACATAATCCTCGGATTGGTTGTAGTTGAGAATCGCCTCACGCCACCCTTCTGGGGTAGACAAGTCTCGATTACCAAAGCACAGGAGAGCCGCCGCACCAAGGGCGGCATCATCTATCTGGTTGGGGTCAGCCACACCGTCTCCATTTGCGTCACGTCCAAGGTGTTCCCAAGAGGACGCGATGAACTGCATGGGCCCCACGGCGCGATCAAATTCGGCATCGCCGTCAATCGTGCCACCATCGCTGTCAGGGACAAGGGTGGTGTTGTTCGAGCCATCGAGGGGAATTCCCACGATGGGCGGATCGGGGTAGCCGTTCTCATCGAGTGATGAGCGTTTAAAAATGTTGCCGTTATAGGAGCCATGGCGGGTCTCTACCCAACCAATACCGGCGAGGGTATTCCACCGGAGGTTGCAGTCAGGCCAGGTCTTGCTCGCTATAAGTTCCGCATTGCCATAGGCACGCAAAGCTTGCTCAGGGATACTCGTGGCGTCCTTGAGCTGATCCGACCACCACGAAAGTTTGTCCGCGGTGCGCCCGGGTGCCTCGACGTCGATAGCGGGCACGTCCGCTCCACCAATGGGGGGAAGGTCTTGAGGCACGGGTTCGAGCTGCCGGAAAGGTGAGGGCTTATCTAAGAAGGACAAGCTCCAGGCCACGAGCGAAATGATAAGAATGATCGCCAGGACAATGCCGAGGCCGCAGCCCCCGATCCTCCGTAGCCCCTTAGTCATAGGCAGGAATACTACAGCGCACTCAACCCCTACTTCGCACCGACACAGATCGGTAACAAAATTATGTCAAAGTGTTCCCATGCGTAACTTACTGCGCTAGACTGCACCGATGAACGGCTCACCGAGCCGGGAAATAGTGCTGTTCTCTACTCACAATTCAAGGAGTTCCATGTCCATCCGTCGTATTGCCGCCACCGCCGCCGCCATCGTCACCCTCGGTGCCGCAGTTCCTGCCACCGCATCCGCTGCTTCCCTCGATGAACTGGGCGGCTTCCTGTCCCAGGGCATCCAAACTGCTGACTGCGACACCCTGCGCAACACCCTGACCCTCATCGATCGAGGCACCGAGGGCGAGCTGCTCACCGAAACCACCACCCGCAACCAGCTGTCCCAGAACCTCACCGCGCTGGGCACCACCCAAGACCTCGGCCCGGTGGCACTGGTCGCAGTGAAGTACGCTGGCCAGACCGCTGACCGCGCACTCGAGTGCAAGATCGTAAAGGAAGACACCATCGCCACCGGCGGCACCGGCCTGTCCTCCAAGATTGCGGATTACGCTCCGCTTCTGTCTTCCGTTCTGCAGAAGAACTAAAGGTTTTCGCGGGCCTTACCCTCCGCCCACAAGCGCTCCTGCTCCTCTACCCCAACGACGCTCTCTGTGCCGTCAAACAGGTAGGGCGCGCGGGAGCGCATTTTTGTGACAAAAGAGGCCGCCACGTCATCCAAGGTGAAGGCTCCACGACGCGCAGCAATCTCGGCATGGAAAAGGACTTGGAGGAAAACGTCCCCTAGTTCCTTCATCAGTTCAGCATCGGGGGCACGCTGCTCCACCGCTTGAGCAAACTCTGCGGACTCTTCAGCAAGGTATGGCAGCAAGGAATCATGTGTCTGCTCCCGTTCCCATTCCCCAATCGTGCGAGCCCGCGACATGACCTCTCGCGCCTGCCACAGCGGATCCTCGAGGGATGGGGCAAGGATGAGGTCATGGGAGGCGTCGAGAAGCGCACGCACCTTCGGATCCGACGCATTCGTGCTCACCAGCACACCTTGCCCCAAAGGATCGTCACCGCACAACAGCTCATCGAAGTTCCACCGGACTTTCACCGGCACTTCATCGGTGAAAACCGCAGGCCCACGCAGCTTTCCATAGACTTCCATGGGGAGCATGGTGGGCCAACGCGGATCGAGCAACAGGACAGTCATAGGCACCGAGTATAGGGGCTCTCGCCCCATGAGTTTTGACTACAGTTGCGCAAAAGCCCGCCTTAAGGGGTATTTTTGACCAATGACCTCTACACCACTCACCGAATCGCCGCGCACGCACTCCGTGACGCTGTGGACGCTCGTTGCGCTCATCATCGGTTCCACGGTGGGCGCCGGCATCTTCTCTCTGCCGCAGAACATCGCCTCCGTGGCCGGACCCGGCGCCATGCTGCTGGGTTGGCTCATCGCCGGCATCGGCATGCTCTCTGTGGCATTCGTTTTCCAGATCCTTGCTCACCGCAAGCCACACCTCGATTCTGGCGTATACTCCTACGTCCGCGCTGGTCTTGGTGATTTCATCGGTTTTACCTCCGGCTGGGGCTATTGGCTGGGTTCCGTCATGGCCCAGGTGGGCTACGCCACCCTATTCTTTAACACCATCGGCCACTACGTGCCCTTCTTTGACGCCGACCACCAATGGGTTTCCGCGATTGCCGTGTCACTTCTATCGTGGGGCATCTTCGCAGTGCTCGCCCGCGGTATTAAGCAGGCAGCCATCATGAACATGGTGACGTCCATTGCCAAGATCGTTCCTATCCTGGCTTTCATCGTGCTCATTGCTTTCCTCGGCTTTAGTTGGGATAAGTTCACTCTGGATTTCTGGGGTGAGAACTCTGATAAGTCGCTCTTTGAACAGGTCCAGGGCATCATGCTCTTCACCGTGTGGGTATTCATTGGTGTCGAAGGCGCCTCTGTCTACTCCAAGCAGGCACGCTCCCGTTCCGATGTCGGCCGCGCCACCGTTATCGGCTTCATCAGCGTCCTCGTGTTGCTTGTCTCCGTGTCCACGTTGAGCTTCGGTGTACTCACCCAGGAAGAACTCGCGGCCCTACCTGATAACTCTATGGCCTCCGTGCTCACCGCTGCCGTGGGTGAATGGGGCGGCGCGCTCATTTCGATCGGCCTGTGTCTATCCGTGCTGGGCGCCTACGTGTCCTGGCAGATGCTCTGTGCCGAGCCAATTGCCATGATGGCCTTCGACGGCCTGCTGCCCCGCAAAATTGGCACCATCAACTTGGCTGGTGCGCCGTGGGTAGCACAGCTCATTTCTACGCTGGCAATTCAGCTCTTCGTCATCGTCTTCTTCCTCAACGAGACCTCCTATAACGCCATGGTGCAGCTGGCCACCATCATGTACCTGCTGCCCTATATCTTTTCCTCTCTCTACCTGGTTCTTCTTGCCATCCGCGGCAAGGGCCTGACCCACCCACATGCCGGCGTGAAGTTCGACATGTCTGGCCCTGAGGTTAGCTCCAAGGAGAACCGCCACCACCTCTTTATTGGGCTTGTGGCGTTCGTGTATTCGCTATGGCTCATCTACGCAGCTGACCTGGTGTATGTGCTGTTAGGTGCACTGGCCGTGGTGCCAAGCATGGTTCCGTATGTGGCTACCCGCCTGTATAAGAAGGAGCGTGTGTTCAACAACTTCGAATGGTGCGTGGTGCTCGTTGTCATCGCTGGTGCGATTGCTGCAGTGTGGGGCCTCAGCGCCGGCTGGCTGTCCCTTTAAGGTAGGGCCCGGCCCCGACGCGAGGTGGTGTTCCCCTAGTACGTCCCGGCCAGCACTCAAGGAACGGCCACGACGGCCGACAGCATCCATGTCACCATGAGAACTCTGCGCTGATTCAAGCGTTTCCTGTGCCTCGTACCGTTCCCGGAGATTCCGCATCACCCTTGCGGGAGCGGACCGCGTAGACGATGCACGCGGCAATCCACAGAATGTGGCCAACGGCACTGATTCCTAGGCCGGCGTAGGCCGTGGCTCCAGCCGCCTTCTCATTTCCATGCCACCATGTGGGGACGGTGGCGGGTCCCACGTCACCAAAATCAGGCATGTTCGCGTGGAACATGGCAAAGCCGATGAAGGTCATGGCTAACCCCGCCCAAGCCCAGGCAAGCTTGCTGGGATACTCACCACGAATGAGCAGAGGGAGCAAGCCGAGAGCAATCCAGAAGCCTACGATCAGCACCCCATACATCAGCACAAGAAAGACGAGCCAACCCCCGTTCTTACCCAACATCTTTATGACAAGTGACGCTGGAATGGTCAGCACAGCAGCGACCATCCATACTGCAAGTAAGACAATTCGGCGGTTGGCGGTTTTCATTACTTTTCCCCTACGCTGATGACGTTCTTTGTGGCCTTCCCACCGGTGACATCGACGTGGTCCAGCTCAAACATGGCCGTTAAGAAGTCCGCCATCCACTGCACTAGTTCGACATCGCGCAGCTTGGGGTCCGTCACATTGCGGCCGGCTTTGGGGAAATTGAGCTGGATCGCCTTGGCAGCTGCACGGTAATTAGACCCTGGGAAGAGGCGTTTGAGGCGCACCTGCTTGGAATCCGCAAGCTCTACCGGATGGACCTTGATGCGGGTTCCTTGCACTGTGATATCGGCAACCCCCGCCCGGCGCGCTTGGTGGCGCAGGCGGGCGACGGCCAGCAGCCGCTGCACCGGCTCCGGCACGGGTCCATAGCGGTCCTCCATCTCCTCCACGGTGTGTTGCAGGTCCGCGTTGTCCTTGGAGGCCGCGAGCTTCCGGTAGACCTCCAAGCGAAGACGCTCAGAGTTGATGTAGCTTTCCGGAATGTGGGCATCAACAGGCAGGTCGATGCGGATTTCCTTCGGCCCCTCGTCCGTGACGGCTGGGGCCTCTCCCCGCGCGAGTGCCTTGAAGGTCTCCACGGCCTCACCGACGAGACGAACGTAGAGGTCAAAGCCCACGCCAGCAATGTGTCCGGATTGTTCGGCGCCAAGGACGTTGCCGGCACCGCGCATTTCCAGGTCCTTCATGGCCACAGCCATGCCGGCGCCGAGGTCATTATTCTGGGCAATGGTAGCAAGGCGGTCATAGGAAGTCTCAGTGAGCGTGGCGCCCTTCGGATAAAGGAAATAGGCATAACCACGCTCACGGGAGCGGCCCACACGTCCGCGCAGCTGGTGGAGCTGGGACAGGCCCATGTGGTGGGCATTTTCCACGATGAGGGTGTTGGCATTGGCGATATCCAGGCCGGTTTCCACAATGGTGGTACACACCAGAACGTCATACTCACGATCCCAGAAGCCCTGAACGGTCTGTTCCAGGACGTCCTCGTTCATCTGGCCGTGGGCCACCACAATGCGCGCTTCAGGCACGAGATCTCGCAGCTCACGAGCCTTCTTTTCGATGTCCGCGACCTTGTTGTGGATAAAGAACACCTGTCCATCCCGCAACAGCTCGCGGCGGATGGCGGCAGCAACCTGTTTGTCCTCGTAGGCACCAACATAGGTCAGCACTGGGTGGCGGTCCTCCGGCGGCGTGAGGATCGTGGACATTTCACGGATGCCCGCCATGGACATCTCCAGGGTTCGGGGAATCGGGGTTGCGGACATCGTCAGCACATCCACCGAGGCCTTGAGCGCCTTGATGTGTTCCTTGTGCTCGACACCGAAGCGCTGCTCCTCATCGACGACGATAAGGCCTAGATTCTTCCACTGCACGCCGGTCTGCAACAGGCGGTGGGTACCGATGACAATGTCCACCGAGCCATCCGCCAAGCCAGCAAGAATCTCCTTGGATTCCTTGGTCGAGGTGAAACGCGAGAGCACCTCGATATCGACTGGGAAGCCCTGCATGCGCTCACGGAAGGTATCGGTGTGCTGCTGGGCCAGCAGCGTTGTGGGGACTAGGACCGCGACCTGCTTGCCGTCTTGGACTGCCTTGAAGGCGGCGCGCACAGCAACCTCAGTCTTGCCATAGCCCACGTCACCCACAACGACGCGATCCATCGGCACTGTGGACTCCATGTCTTGTTTCACGGAGTCGATGGCCAACATCTGGTCCTCGGTCTCAACAAAGGGGAAATTGTCCTCCATCTCCGCCTGCCACGGCGTATCCGGACCGAATTGGTGACCCGGTGCGGCTTGCCGCTTGGCGTAGAGTTCCACGAGCTCGCCTGCGATTTCGCGCACAGCGGCGCGCGCCTTCTTCTTCGTGTTTTTCCAGTCGGAGCCGCCCATCTTCGACAAGGTGGGGGCCTCACCACCGGTGTATTTACTCAGCAGGTCGAGCGAGTCCATGGGGACCCACAGCTGGTCAGCGGGCTGGCCGCGCTTTGAAGCGGCGTACTCAAGCACGATGTACTCACGGCGCGAGGTCTCATCACCAGACTGAATAGTGCGCTCAGCCATCTTGAGGAACTTGCCAATACCGTGGGTTTCGTGCACCACATAGTCGCCCTGCTTGAGGGCCAGTGGATCGACTCGGTTGCGACGCTTTGCTGGGCGACGTTTCGCTCCCGCAATATCGCCCACGCGATTACCCGTGAGATCTGTCTCCGTAACGACAACGAGCGGGAGCGCTTCAGCGTCCTTTAGCTTGCGCACCTTGGGGAAAACGAGACCGGCATGGCTCAGAGCTTGATACAGGGTGACCTCGCCGGGACTTGGCTCCCAGCCTGGCGTGGCCACCTTGGTGGGAATTCCCTTTTCGGCGAAACGCTCCACCATACGCTTGATAGCGCCCTGCGCAGGAGCAATGAACGCAGCACGCCCGCCCGCAGTGGTGTGAGCGAGAAGCTGCGCCATCATGGCGTCAATTTCCTGGATATCGCCGCGTGGTGTGGGGCCAGGTTCAAAGTCGAGCGGCAGGGTCTCCGACTCCGCCGCCGCAAACATGCCGGGAGGTGCAAAGGTCCACAGCGGTGCTTCAATCTGCGCACACGTGGCCACCAAGGACTCGTAGGAACGGTAGCTAGAGGCTTCCGTGTCAAGACCTTCGGCTGCAAGCGGGCCATCCGCACCCATGGCGGCGGCTTCCCACCCTGCGGCGAGAAATTCAGCATCAGTGGATTCCAGATCTGCGACTCGCGTGCGGATTTTCTCCGGAGCGACAAGGAGCACGTGCGTTCCGGTGGGGAGAAGTTCGGGGAGGGTGACGAAGGGGACGTCGGCAAGCACGGCGAGCAACGCCTCCATACCTTCGGCCGGTATGTGCTCACCCACCTTGGTAAGCAGCTCAGCGAGTGCCGCGTTGCCACCAAACTTCTGGGCCAAGTCACGGGCACGCGCAGCCACCTCGTTGGTGATGGGTAGCTCACGGGCCGGGTAAATAGCGACCTCACCTACCTCAATCTCCGTAAAGGCACGCTGGTCCGCCACGGAGAACTGGCGAATATCCGTAATCTCGTCTCCCCAGAACTCCACGCGCACCGGGTAATCGGAGGTAGTGGGGAAAATATCAAGGATGCCGCCACGGGTAGCGTACTCACCGCGCTTAGCCACCATGTCCACGTGCTTGTACGCCCGGAACTCCAGCTCCGACACGATATGGGAAAACTCGTGCTCCTCCTCTTCTTTGAGGAAAATGGGCGCACGCCCCTCCACCTTGCTCAAGATGGGCTGGCAGTAACCACGAGCGGAGGTCACCACAACCTTGGCTTTACCAGCGCCAACAAGGTCGAGGACTTGGGCGCGCTTGCCGACGATATCGGCGGCAGGCGAGAGCCTTTCATGCGGGAGCGTCTCCCACGCCGGGAAATACGCCACCTTGTCCCCCAACAACGCAGTGAGCTCCGCTGTCAGATCCTCCGCCTCGCGGCCCGATGCTGCGACGACCAGGACGGGCGCATGGTGTGCCAAGGTGCCGATAGCCCACGGGCGGGCTTGGTCAATGCCCGTAATGTGCAGGGATGACGTGCCCACCTGGGCGGCGAGCCCCTTAAGCTTAGGATCAGACGCTGCTACCTTGAGCAGCCCGCCCAACATCGGAGTGGTCATCTACTTCTCTCCCTTCAGCTTCGGAGTCGCTTCCATACCGGACAAGCCATTCCAGCACAGGTTCACAATGTGCGCGGCCACGGTCTCACGCGAAGGTTCGCGCACATCCAGCCACCACTGCGCGGTGGTAGCCACCATTCCTACGAGCGCCTGTCCATAAAGCACGGCAAGCTCGGGGTCGAATCCTCGATGCTCGAAGGCCTCACCCAGAATGTGAGCAATCTGGTTCACCGCGGTATTCAGCAAGGTGGAAAAGCTGCGCTCCTCCCCCGGCTTCGAATCACGGACCAGAATGAGGAAACCATCAGTCTCCTCTTCGACGTAGGTCAACAGCGCCACAACTCCGCGCTCAATACGCTCACGCCAAGACCCCTCCTGTAGGGATTCGATGACCACTTTTTCCAAGGCTACGAGCTCGCGGTCGATGACCACCGCGTAAAGGCCTTCTTTACCGCCAAAATGCTCGTACACCACGGGCTTAGACACACCTGCGCGCGCGGCGATCTCCTCCACACTGGCGCCATCGAAGCCAAGCTCCGCGAAGGCCGCCCGGCCAATGGAAATCAACTGCTCACGGCGCTCACGGCCGGTCATCCTTTGTCGAACCATGCTCCTACTCTATCTCCCCCACCGGACATGACCCGCACTCGCAAAAAGCGGGGAGGCATTTAGGACTCTCGAACCCCGTCAGGTAACATGTCCCCCAGCGCTGACGCACGGCGCTGTTTCCCCATGGTGTAATCGGCAACACTACGGTTTTTGGTACCGTCATTCTAGGTTCGAGTCCTGGTGGGGAAGCTTTTTTATTGCCTAGCTGTCGCCCTGATTTTTCCCTGTCCGCTTCTTACTCCCGCGCCGAAACCCCTTAAGCTCCGCTTTCTTTGCAATAGCTGCAACCTGGGCTGCGGTGTAGTTCACCGGCGCCACGCCGGCGCGCGGAAGTACCCATCCGCGCCAGTAGGATGTAATGGCCATGCCGCAGCCCACGATGGGAGCAATGATCATGCCCAGGGCAAACTTGTCGTACTCGGCGAAGGTCACCATGACCACGCCGGTCAGCACGGCGGGAACCGCATAGAGGGGGCTGCCTCCGAAGACAGAAGGAATCATTCCGGAGGCCACGTCGCGCACCATTCCGCCGCCCACGGCGGTAAGCACACCGAGGAAGACACAGGCAATGAGCGGCATGCCATTGGCCAGCCCCTTCACGCACCCAGTGGTGGACCACACACCCAAAATGATGGCATCACCATGCTCACGGAAAATCTCCCATGCCTTGCCCTTGAGATCAGTGAGGAAAGCGATGAGTGCGCCAACGCAGGCCAACGTGAGGTACAGCGGATCAGAAATAGCTGCCGCCGGACCATTAGCTATGAGCATGTCACGGATCATGCCGCCGGCGAGCCCAGAGAAGAGCGCGAGGAAGACGAAGCCGATGATGTCGAATTCCCGCCGGCGTGCAATGGTGCCGCCAATGATTCCGTTCAGCACCACACCAATGAGATCAAAAGCTTGGTATAGGGAATTGATAAGAGGGTCAACGTCTTGAATCACAGGTATCGACCCTAGCGCACGGTGAGAAGCTGGATGCTTACTTTCCTATTTGTCCAGAGGTGCAAGGCGACTCACGCTGGTCGCAGATCCTGACCGTCATACATCAGATTCACACGCCTAGGGTCGTTCGGTTTTCAGGGTTGCACTTTTGAAAACATCAAGAACACGCGGAGACCAACAACAGTCCTATCAAAGGCCCCTAGCGCAGCCGGCGGCAGGCAGGCTGTGCCACGCAAACAAATGCGCTAGGACGTGGCCGCCGGTGAGGCATATGGGCTGCGGGAGGAGTCCACGACCTGGCTGGCATGCCCGGCATGGCCAGGGGCATCCTCATCAAAGACAAGGGCACCTGGCTTGACGCGCACATCAGGTTTCTCGCCCTTATTCACGATGACGTATTGGCCCATCATGCCTTGGTCCTCATGCAACAGCATGTGGCAGTGATACATGTACGGGATGGTCTTGTCCGGGAAGTAGCCAAACTCCACGAGCAGGCGGGCGGTGGCTTTCGGGGGAAGGTTAACAATATCCTTCCAACCGGAGTTGAAGACGTTCATCTTCTCATCGCCGTCCCACTCCAGAACCTTGAAGCGGGCGTTGTGGATGTGGAAGTTGTGTGGCCAGTCGGAATTCTCATTGGTGACAGTCCACAGCTCTAGGGCGTCCTCATCAATGACGGTGTCCACGCGGGTCATGTCCATTTGCTCGCCGTTGATCATGAAAGTGTTGAGGACGAATTCGCGCTCGGTCAGGCCCTCAGTAGACGGGGTTTCTCTCGCAGCAGGATCCAGCTCTGTCGGCAGCGCCGGGGGCTCTGGCGCAGACTCCTCCGGCCCCACAATGGTGAGCAGGTCGAAGGAATCGCGGAAGCCGAAGTCAGCGGCGTCCTTGTCGGTCGGCACACCGAAGTTATCCTTACGCGGCACCGATCGCAGCTGCACTTCCTTACCCGGCTCGAGGTCCACGATGACCTCTGCGCGCTCACCGGGGCCGAGAAGGAGGGAGTCGACTTCCACGGGGGCGTCGAGAAGCCCTGCGTCCGTCGCCACCACGTGGAACGGTGAATCACCGATCTCCAGGGTGTAAAAACGCATCGAGGCACCGTTGAGCAGGCGCAGGCGCACCCGGCGCGTTGTGGCCTCGAAGCGGGCGTTGGTAATGCCATTCACCAGCGGGGTTGTGCCAAGCAGGCCCAGGGTGTTGTCGCTCGTCTCATCGAGCTGGTCGTCTTCGGTGAACTTGGCGTCCATGATGACCACGGGAATATCGTCCACGCCGTACTCGTGTGGCAGGTCAAGGCCATCGGAAACGTCATCGTCGATGATGAACATACCGGCCAACCCGCGGTAGGCATGCGTGGCGGTAGCCAGGTGCGGGTGCGGGTGGTACCACACCGTCGCTGCCGGCTGGATGATCTCCCACTCAGGCTTCCACGTTTCACCACTCTGAATCGGCGAATGCGGGCCGCCGTCGGAATAGGCCGGAAGCTGCATGCCATGCCAGTGCACCGTGGTCATTTCACTCAGGTCATTGGTGATTTCCGCGCGGATCTTCTCACCGCGGCGGGCACGCAGCGTCGGCCCCAGGAAGGGCCCGTTGAAACCCCACGTCCGTGTCCGGTCCTTGCCAGGGAGTACCTCTGAGTGCCCCTCTTGGGCGGTGAGCGTGAATACTCGGGACTTCCCTTCCTTCGTGCCTTCCTCTACCGGCGGGATTGGTAGAGCACGGGGTTCACCGTCATAGCCGAGCGGTTCGGGCTGGTCTGACGACGTGGAGCAAGCGCTGACACTTAGAAGGGAGGCACCGGCAACGGTGAGGACGGTTCCTTGGACAAAGACTCGGCGGGACACAGGGCGCGACACAGAGACAGACATGCCTCTCACACTAGGCGGTCAGGCAAACCTTAACCTTCGCATTGGCGTAGTCGGGCTTAAGATCACAGTCATGTCTCTTCCCGCGAAAGAATCCGCTAATGCTCGGAAGTTTGTCTGGTCCAACGGACTGCAGGGCGTGGGCGATCAGCTGCTATCTGGAAAGACCGTCCTACCCTGGCTTTTTAGTGTGGCAGGTGTGCCCGGTTTCTTTACCGGTCTTCTTGTTCCGTTGCGTGAGTCTGGGTCGATGCTCCCGCAGGCGGCGCTGACCCCGTGGGTGACCTCGCATCCGGCCCGCAAACGCCTGTGGTTGCTGGGCTCGGTGGGACAGGGCGTGTGTGCGGGGATCATCGCGGCAGCCGCCGTGCTTCTCGACGGCCCCCTCCTCGGCCTCGTCGTCTGCCTCGCCCTGGCTGTGCTCGCGCTGCTACGCGCACTGTGCTCACTGACCGGCAAAGACGTCCAGGGCCGCACCATTTCTAAGGGCAGCCGCGGTGTTGTCACCGGCCGGGCAACGCAGTTGGGCGGTGCCGTCACGCTGATCACCGGCGGTGTCCTCGCTTTCTTGGGCGAGCTGCCGCGCTGGGGACTCGCGCTGCTACTCGCGATCGGTGCAGCTACGTGGCAGCTCTATACCCAGGACAAACGTTTCCGCAGCTTCGTTAACGTGCGTGCTCTGCTCTTAGTCTCAGCGCTTTCGACGTCCTTTATTGTCGTCCTCTCCCAAAGCGTTGGTTCGCAGGCGCTGAGTGGCCTCGGCGGCTTCGTCTTGGCTTCCGGTCTGGCCAGCCTCGTCGGTGGACGGGTATCAGGCGTGCTCTCGGATAAATCCTCCCGCCTGGTCATGTCCTGGGCGGCCGGCTTTGCCGCAGTGATCCTGCTGGCGATTGTGGCGTGTGCGGCGTGGGCGCCGACGTCGATAAGCGCGTGGGCTCTACCCATCGGATTCTTCTTGGTCAATCTGGCACACGCAGGCATCCGCGTGGCCCGCAAGACGTATGTCGTGGACATGGCGGGCGAGGACAAGCGCACCCGCTACGTGGGCGCTGCCAACACCATGATGGGTGTCATCCTCCTCATCGTCGGTGGAATTTCCGCTGTCATCGCCTTGGCGGGACCATCTGCGGCTATCCTCTTTCTTGCTGTTGTGGGCCTGCTCGGAGCGTGGCGTGCGCGTGCGCTTCCGGAGGTTTCTCACGGAAAGTAACGCAAGCGCGTTATGATGAATCCCAGTAAGTCCTGACACCCCCAACACAGGAGACGCACACACTCGTGGCTGAAACAACCGACTGCGCCGCCATTGTCCTCGCTGCCGGCGCGGGCACCCGCATGAAATCCTCAACCCAGAAGACTTTGCATGAGATTGGCGGGCGGTCACTGCTCGGCCATGCACTTCATGCCGCTGGGGGGCTCAATCCGGAACACCTCGTGGTCGTTGTCGGCCACCAGCGTGACCAAGTTTCCCCGGCTGTTGACGCCATTGCGGAGGAACTGGACTGCGAGGTGTCGCAAGCCGTTCAGGAAGAACAGAATGGAACCGGCCATGCCGTGCAGTGTGGCCTGAGCGCGTTGCCGGACTTCGATGGCACCATCATTGTCACCAATGGCGACGTTCCCCTGCTGCGTCCAGAAACCCTACGCGAGCTGCACGAGAGCCACACAGGCCAAGGCAACGCCGTCACCGTGTTGTCCATGACCTTGGAGGATCCGACGGGATACGGCCGTGTCCTGCGCGCAGAGGATGACTCTGTGACCGCCATCGTGGAACAGAAAGACGCCACTGAAGAACAGCGTACGGTGCGCGAAGTCAACTCCGGCGTGTTCGCCTTTGATGGCGCCGTGCTGCGTGATGCTCTCACCAAGCTCAACTCCGACAATGCCCAGGGTGAGCTCTACATCACCGATGTGCTGGAGATTGCTCGCGAGGCGGGCCACCGCGTCGGCGCCCACGTTGCTGCGGACCCCGATGAGCTGTCCGGCGTCAACGACCGCGTGCAGCTCGCTGCGGCAGGGCGTCTGCTCAACCGCCGCATGGTGGAGAAGGCCATGCGCGGCGGCGCCACCATCGTTGACCCTGAGACCACCTGGATTGGGGTAAACGTCACGATTGGCCAGGATGTCACCATCCACCCCAACACCCAGCTGTGGGGAGCAACGACCATCGCCGATGGTGCCGAGGTTGGCCCCGACACCACCCTGACCAATATGCAGGTCGGTGCCGGCGCCAGCGTCGTGCGCACGCACGGCTTCGATTCCGTCATCGGCACGGACGCCACGGTTGGGCCATTCACCTACATTCGTCCCGGCGTCATCGTGGGCCAGGAGGGCAAGCTTGGCGGCTTCGTCGAGGCCAAGAAAGCCCAGATCGGCCGCGGCACCAAGGTCCCACACCTCACCTACATCGGCGACGCCACCGTGGGGGACTACTCCAACATCGGTGCCTCCTCCGTCTTCGTCAACTATGACGGCGTCAACAAGCACCACACCACCATCGGCAGCCACGTGCGCACTGGCTCCGACACCATGTTCATCGCCCCCGTCACCGTGGGTGATGGTGCCTACTCTGGGGCGGGTACAGTGATTAAGGACGATGTGCCCCCAGGAGCACTCGCTGTCTCCGGCGGCAAGCAGCGCAACATCGAGGGCTGGGTTCAGAAGAAGCGCCCGGGCACGCCTGCGGCAGACGCTGCGGACAAGGCCCAGGGCTCCTCGGATGACGACCACACCACCAACTAACAACACGTAAAAGGATATTTACTGATGACTGGCAAGGTTACCGGCAGCAGCAAGAACATGAAGCTCTTCACCGGGCGTGCACACCCGGCGTTGGCGGAAGCTGTGGCCAAGGAGCTCAAGACCGACCTGGTTCCGACCACCGCCCGCGACTTCGCCAACGGCGAAATCTTCATCCGCTTCGAGGAATCCGTGCGTGGTGCCGACTGTTTTGTGATGCAGTCCCACACCCAGCCTCTCAACAAGTGGCTGGTGGAGCAGCTCATCATGATTGATGCTCTCAAGCGCGGCTCCGCCAAGCGCATCACCGCCATCCTGCCCTTCTACCCCTACGCACGCCAGGATAAGAAGCACCTGGGCCGCGAGCCCATTTCCGCCCGTCTGGTGGCAGACCTGCTCGCCGCCGCCGGCGCGGACCGCATCGTGTCCGTGGACCTGCACACCGACCAGATCCAGGGCTTCTTCGATGGCCCGGTCGATCACATGCACGCCATGCCGATCCTGGTGGACCACATCAAGAAGAACTACCCGCTGGACAACCTCGCGGTGGTCTCCCCCGATGCTGGCCGCGTCAAGGTTGCGGAGAAGTGGGCACATGAGTTGGGTGATGCCCCACTCTCCTTCGTCCACAAGACCCGTTCTAATACTGAAGCCAACAAGACGGTGTCCAACCGCGTTGTCGGTGACGTGGAGGGCAAGGACTGCGTGCTTCTCGACGACATGATTGACACCGGCGGCACCATCGCCGGCGCAGTTAATGTCCTCAAGGAGGCCGGCGCCAAGACCGTCATTATCGCCTGCACCCACGGTGTGTTCTCCGACCCGGCCCGCGAGCGCCTCTCGCAGTGCGGTGCCGAAGAGGTCATCACGACCGATACCCTGCCGCAGTCTACGGAAGGCTGGGAGAACCTCACGGTGCTGTCGATTGCCCCGCTGCTGGCGCGCACCATCCACGAAATTTTCGAGAATGGTTCGGTGACCACGCTCTTCGAAACCAACTAGGATTTGGTTCCACGACAACGCTGCTGCTAAAATCTTCTGAGTCTCGGCGAGGGAGAAATCCGTTATCGACGCGATAGCACAAGTTAAGCAGTGAATCTTGAATTAAGCCTGCGATGACTCGTCCAAGACGTCCATCGGCAGGCTTTTGTCGTATCTATATGGTTTCAGCAGAAGCTCTCGCCGCACCGAATACTTCAAGGAGATTACACATGGCTAACACCCGTCCAGTCATTAAGGGCGAAGTCCGTTCTGAGTTTGGTAAGGGCTTTGCTCGCCGTCTGCGCGCCGCTGGCAAGGTGCCGGGCGTTGTCTACGGCCACGCCGTTGACGTCCTGCACTTCGCTGTTGACCGCCTGGAGATCACCGCTCTGGTCCGCAACAACGGTGTCAACGCCGTTTTCGAGCTCGAGCTCGAGGGTGAGCAGCACCTCGTCATGGTCAAGAACATTGACCAGAACGTTCTGACCTTCAACATCGACCACATCGACCTGCTCTCCATTAAGCGTGGCGAGAAGGTTGAGGTTGAGGTTCCGGTTGTCCTCGAGGGCGAGCCGGCTCCGGGCCTCATGTTCATCCAGGATGCAGACGTGCTGCTCGTCGAGGCAGACGTTCTCAACATTCCGGAAGAGCTCACCGTCTCCATCGAGGGTCTCGAGGATGGCGCCGTTGTTACCGCCGGCGACGTCACCCTGCCGGAGGGCACCACCTTGGTTGCCGAGGAAGACACCGTCATCGTCTCCATCTCCGAGCCGGAGGTTGACGAGGAGCTCGAGGCAGCTGCTGAGGCTGCTGAGGAAGGCGGCGCCGAGGCTGGCGCTGACTCCGAGGAAGAGGACGCCGAGTCCACCGAGGAGAAGGACGGCGAGGACGAGGAGTAATCCTCTCCCCTCCCCCTCATACGCACCGCGCTGTCGCTCCCCACATGCTAGGGAGCGGGGGCGCGGTTCGCCGTTTTCTCGCCTTTCCCGCCTAAAATGGTGCGCGTGACTTCTTCTCCATATCTCGTCGTAGGACTGGGCAATCCGGGCCCGAAGTATGCCGGTACGCGCCACAGCATCGGCTTCGACGTCGCCGATGAACTGGCCGACGAACTATATGCTTCGTTCTCCGTCCACAAGAAGACAAACACTGATGTTGCCGAGGCACGCCATGGGCAGGGCGGCGCCGCCACGAAGGTCATCATTGCCAAACCGCGATGCTTTATGAATTTGTCCGGCGGACCAATTAAAGCTTTGGCGCAGTATTTCAACGTCGCCCCCGACCACATCATCGTGATCCACGATGAATTGGAACTCGACTTCGCTACCATCAAGCTCCGCCTCGGCGGCGGAGACCGCGGCCACAATGGCTTGCGCTCGACAACAAAATCCTTGGGCACTAAGGACTATCAGCGCTTGTCCGTGGGCATTGGCCGCCCACCAGGCCGTATGGACCCGGCTTCTTTCGTGCTAAAGCCCTGGACCAAGCAGGAGGCTCAGGACGTTCCCATCATGTGTGCGGATGCGGTGGAGGAGATTCTTCGCGCGCTAGACTAGTGGCCATGAAGCTCGCTACTCTCCGCACCAGTTTTGGCACCTGCGCCATCCGCATCGACGGTCCGAATGTGGCCACGGAGTTGGACTATGAGGACGTCGGCAAGCTACTCGCTAGCCCCGACTGGCGCAAAGCCGCGCAGCTGTCCGGCGAGCCCGTCGTCTTCGATAATGCCGACCTAGCACCCGTCATCCCCACTCCCGGCAAGATTATCTGCGTGGGTGTGAACTACGCCAAGCATGCTCGGGAAATGGGCCGCGAGCTGCCCACCCAACCCACGCTCTTCGTCAAGTTTCCTGAGGCCCTCACTGGCCCCTTTGATGATGTCTACATCCCCGACTTCGCCACCAAGAAGCTGGACTATGAGGGCGAACTCGCGGTAGTCATCGGCACTCGTGCGCACCGCGTGCGCGTGGCTGATGCCGTGGACCATGTCGCGGGCTACGCCATTATGAATGACTACACTCTGCGCGATTACCAGCGCGCCACCTCCCAGTTCCACGCAGGAAAGTCCTTTTACCGCACGGCTGGTTTCGGGCCGTGGCTCACCACCGCAGACGAGTGGGCACCTGGCCGTGGCGCGCGGCTCACTACGACTGTCGACGGCCAGGTGCGCCAGGACGATAACACCGATGACCTCTTCTTCTCCGTGGCGGAGCTCATCGCCTTTTGTTCCTCCCTGTATCCACTCAACCCTGGGGACGTGATCGCCACCGGTACTCCGGAAGGTGTTGGCTTTGCCCGCGGCGAGGACGCGATGCTGGGAGATGGGTCGGTAACGCGCATTAGCATCGACGGCTTGGGAGCAATTGAGAGTACCACGCACGTCGGTGAGCCGCCCTCTGCTGGCTGCGGGGAAGGCTGCGCGTGCCGGGACAGTTAATATTCAGCTGTGCGCAGGGGTTTCGGCAAGTATTCACTACTTTCGTTACGGTCGTTAACACCATGTCCCAGACATCATAAGGACGAGCCTTTTATAACTCATCGTTTCCGTTTCACCGCCGCCGGCATCGCCCTGTGCGCTACCGCTGCACTAACCGCATGTTCCTCTGACGATGATACCGAAACGGCACCCGCCGCCACGACCCCGGCCCCGGTCGAAACAGTGACCGAGGCGCCGGTGACGACGGTCGTTGAACAGAACGACGATGACCACGACGATCAAGATGATCAGGATGATCAGCCGGCAGGAACCACGAATGCAGGCGCCCCATCGGCAGATAATGCCACCACGGCCGGCACTATCTCCAGGGAGGATGCTCTCGCCGCCGCTTATGTTCACGCCGGCGTTGACGCAAGCGCCGTGACAGAGAAGGAAGTCGAGCTCGATGACGGCGACGACGCCAGGGGCCCACACTGGGAGATTGAATTCACAGCACACGGCCAAGAGCATGAATTCGACGTCGATGCCACCAACGGCACGGTGACCAACCACGAGGTTGACTAAATACCCTTTTCGCCCCCGTTCGGGCTGCCCACCAGCGGCCTGTTTTAGGTATTTCCCCAGCTTAAGGGTAGGTTTGAGGGTATGAGTTCAACAAAGAAGTCTCCCTCCAAACCCCCGAAGCTCGACAAGCAGGCCTACGAGGAGGAGCTCAAGCGCCTCCAGGCTGAGCTCGTCGAGATGCAGCAGTGGGTAGTTGAGACCGGCGCCCGCGTGGTCATCATCATGGAAGGCCGCGACGCCGCTGGTAAGGGTTCCGCCATCAAGCGCATTACGCAGTATCTCAACCCGCGTACCTGCCGCATCGAGGCCCTCCCCAAGCCCACGGACCGTGAGGCTGGCCAGTGGTACTTCCAGCGCTACATCGAAAAGCTACCCACCGCGGGCGAAATCGTCATCTTCGACCGCTCCTGGTACAACCGCGCCGGTGTGGAACGCGTCATGGGCTTCTGCTCCCAGCAGGAGTATGTCCGTTTCCTCCACCAGGCACCGTTGCTGGAGCACATGCTCATTGAAGATGGCATCATCCTTCTGAAGTACTGGTTCTCTGTCTCCGACGAGGAACAGATTGCCCGGTTCAAGTCGCGCCGCAATGATCCGCTGCGCCGTTGGAAGCTCTCCCCCATGGATCTCCAGTCCATTACTCGCTGGGAAGACTACTCCCGCGCCAAGGATGAGATGTTCGTCCACACGGATACTCCCACCTCGCCGTGGTACACCGTGGAATCGGAGGATAAGAAGCGCTCCCGCATCAACGTAATCAACCACATCCTTAAGACCATCCCCTACCAGCACGTCGAACAGGATATCCCGGAGATCCCATCGCGCCCAGATGAAGAAGCCGAGTACGAGCGTCCGCCACGCAACGACTTTGCGTATGTTGAAGACGTTGCTGCTGAACTGGAGCGCGACAAGGTCAACAGCAAGCAGTCTGGTAAGAAGTCCGAGAAGAAGCATAAGAAGGGCAAGAAAAAGTAAACACCTCAGGCCTTCTCGCTAACGCAGCGGCCCTCACCAGCAGAAACTCTCCCTAGCATTCCGTCTAGGTAGTGATTTTCCCCGGTGAGGGCCTTCTTCTCTTGTGCGGGTTAAGGAGGACTTAGGCATCAGAAACCGCCCTCACCAAACGCGAGTGAGGGCGGTCAGTGTTGTGAACTCTTAGAGCTCAGAAACGTCAACGCGCTTCGGGTACACCGCTGGGCGGGCACCCGCGAGGTCTTCGACAATGCGAATAACCTGGTTGGAGTAGCCGAACTCATTGTCGTACCAAACGTACAGCACGAGGTGCTTGCCAGTAGCGATGGTGGCTAGGCCGTCAACAATGCCCGCGTGGGTGGAGCCCACGAAGTCGGAAGAGACAACCTCCGGGGAGGCGATGTAGGAGATCTGCTGGCGCAAGTCAGAGTGCAGGGAGACGTTGCGCAGGAAGTCGTTGACCTCATCGCGGTCTACTTCCTTCTCCAGCTCGAGGTTGAGCACTGCCATGGACACGTCCGGGGTAGGAACGCGGATGGCGTTACCGGTGAGCTTGCCCTCAAACTCCGGAACCGCCTTGGACACTGCCTTGGCAGCGCCGGTCTCAGTAAGAACCATGTTCAGGCCGGCGGCACGGCCGCGACGGTCACCCTTGTGGAAGTTATCAATGAGGTTCTGGTCATTGGTGAAGGAGTGCGCGGTCTCGACGTGACCGTGGACAACACCGTAACGGTCATTGATGACCTTCAGCACTGGGGTGATGCCATTGGTGGTGCAGGATGCGGCAGAAAGAATCTGGTCAGACTCTTCGATGTCACCGTGGTTGATGCCGTAGACAATGTTCTTAAGATCGCCCTTACCCGGCGCGGTGAGCAGCACGCGAGACACGCCCTTGGACTGCAGGTGCTGGGACAGGCCATCACGGTCACGCCAGACACCGGTGTTGTCCACAACGATGGCGTTGTCAATGCCGTACTGGGTGTAGTCGATCTCAGCCGGGTTGTTGGCGTAAATCATCTGAATCTTGGTGCCATTAGCCCAGATGACCTCGTTCTCCTCATCCACAGCGATGGAGCCGTTGAAGGCACCGTGGACGGAGTCGCGGCGCAGGAGGGAGGCGCGCTTCAGAATGTCAGTATCACTCTTCTTGCGCACGACGATGGCGCGCAGACGGACACCGCCGTACGCAGCTTCACGGGCAATGAGGATGCGGGCCAGAAGGCGGCCGATACGGCCGAAACCGTAGAGCACAACATCCTTGGATTCCTTGTCCACGGCAGCGCCCACGAGGTCCACGAGGGTTTCTTCAAGGTAGTTCGACAGGTTATCGGAGCCCGACTCTGCGAAACCAGTGGCAAGACGGCCCAAGTCAACGGAGGCGGTGCCCAGGTTCATCGCGCACAGTTCCTTGAGGATAGGAAGGGTCTCAGCAGTGGAGAGCTCACGCTCGGCAATGCGGCGGGCGTAGCGGTGAGCCTTGATGATGTCGATATCCGTCACACCGATAAGCATGCGGCCGTAAATGGAGGTCACGACATTGTTGTTGCGGTGCAGCTGGTGGATGAGCGGGATCATCTCCTGTGCTCGCTCCAGGCGTTCGTTCCAGTCCTCGTGCCCAATGTGCGGGGTTACAGTCACGTGCTTGTATCCTTTTCTCGTCAAAGAGGGTGTAAAACTCTGTTCAACCGTAAATATTAACTGCTATACATGCCCGTTTGGGAGCAGTTGGCCGAGGATCTGGGCCACACTACCCCCGTTAAGTTTCTCCACCTGGGTACCTACGAGGCAGTAGTCAACCTCCGCGTCGTGACGGGCGCGCCGCGGCTTGAGCACAGCATTAAGGTACGGATAAACCAAAGGCAGGTCAGGGTGGGCGCGGGTGTAGGCCGTTTCCAGCCCGCGGGCATAGCGGCCGGAAAACGCACGGGTGGACACAGTGTCACCACCACGGCGCAGGAGTTCCCGGTTACGCTCACTGGTTCCGGCTTCTTCGCTGAGAAGGAAGGCTGAGCCACAACTTACTGCGCGCACGCCCGGCCAGCTCAACGCTGTCGCAACATCCTCTGACGTGCGGAGTCCTCCTGCGGCAATGAGCGGGAGATCGGTGACGTCATGTACCGCAGCGACAAGCTCTGCCAGCGGGCGCTGGTCTGGCTCCGCAGCGGGGTCCCACACTCCGCGGTGCCCTCCGGCTTCGGGTCCCTGCACGCACAGGACATCGACACCCCGAGCAGTAGCCGCAGCCGCTTCTTCTGGGGTGGTCACCGTGGTCCAAGCTTCCGCGCCCGCAGCGTGGATGCGCTCCACCTCTTCTGTAGTAAATACACCAAACATGGACCACAGAACCGCTGCCCCACCATTGAGTGCGGCGCTAAGTTTTTCGTGCCAGCCGAAGGTCAGGGAGACGTCGGAAAGCACAGCGTTCTCCTCGCTAGCCAAGGATTCCGCAGCGGCGTGTTCGGCTGCAGTTAGTTCGCGCTGCGGATAGAAAAGATTAACGCCAAAGCGCATGCCAGCACAGTCTTCGATGGCGCGCTGCGCGGCCTCGACGGATGCACTTCCTAGTCCCAACGCTCCGAAGGAACCTGCCTGCTGTGCGGCTCGGACCAAGGCAGGTGTGGTGGGACCGCCAGCCATCGGAGCAGGTAGAACCGGGCAAGTGATAGTCTCAAGAAGCTTAGGCATGACCCCAGACTAGAGAAAATTCCTGAAGGAAGTAATTGTGTCCGTACTCCGTGACTTCTTTACCCGCCTCTTCGGCCGCGACTCCGCGCCCTCATCTCAGAAGGCCGCTGGACTGGACCCAGCGAACCTGAGCGCCGAATGGCTCATCGTGGGCCTGGGCAATCCTGGCGCGAAGTATGCGGCAACGCGCCACAACGTGGGTTACATGGCGGTTGATGATCTCCTTGCCCAGGCCGGAGACGTTCTTGAGCCGGTCAGGGGACACAAGCTCAGCGTCGCATCTTTCACCGTGGAGGACACCACAGCGCTGGTGGTGCGCTCCCACACCTATATGAACCTCTCCGGCGATCCGATTGCTCCACTCGCCGAGCAGCTGGGAGTACCCGCAGAGCGCATCATCGTCATCCATGATGAGCTCGACCTGCCTTCCGGTACAGTGCGTCTCAAGAAGGGCGGCAACGAGAATGGTCACAACGGTTTGAAGTCCCTCACTGAGCGCCTGGGGACCCGCGATTACCTGCGAATCCGAGTGGGTATTGGCCGCCCAAGCAAGGGTGGGTCAATTCCGGAGTGGGTGCTCGCGCCTGTCGACGCCTCCCCAGAGTTCGAATCCTCCATCGCCACCGCAGCCGACGCGGCCCGCCTCATCGTCGCCGAGGGGCTATCCAAGGCCCAGAACGAGATCCACTCCCGCGTAAAGTAAAAGAAACTAACCCCGCGCATCCGCGAGAATCGCCCTACACTATCCAGGTATGAGCCACACCTTGCCCTCGCACCACGAACCCCGGACCATCGTTATTACCGGAGCCTCCAACGGAGTGGGTGCCTCGGCCGCCCGCATCCTGCATAGGCGCCGCCCGCAGGACATACTCGTGTTGGTAGGCCGTAACCCGGAGAAGACGAAGGCTGTGGCTGAGGAGCTCGGGGCGAACTATCACGTGGCTGATTATGAATCTTTGGGTCAGGTGCGCCGTCTTGCGGAGGAGCTGAGTCAGTACGAGCAGATCCATGCCTTGGGCAATAACGCCGGCGGTATTTTCGACGGCCCTTTCGCCACCGCAGACGGCTTTGAGCGCACCTGGCAGGTCAATGTTGTGGCTCCTTTCCTGTTGACTTCCCTGCTGCGCGATACCCTCCGGGAAAGCGACGCCACCGTTGTCCAGACGTCCTCCGTAGCGAATATGGTCATGTCCTCCTTTGACCCAGGTGACCCGAATACCTTTGAGAAGTTCACCGCGGAGCGTGCCTACGGTAACGCGAAGTTGGGGGATATTTTGCTCACCCGCTACATCGACGCCCACGGGATTACCTCCGTGGCCTTCCACCCCGGCGTGCTCAAGACTGGGTTTGGCACAACGTCCACGAGCACAACGAGCAAGCTCTATGCCAGCGCGATGGGCAAGCGATTTGGCTCCGCGGACCAGGGTGGCGAAAACCTCGCTTTCTTCCTCACCGGTACCCCGGGCATCCATTTTGAGTCCGGTGAGTATTACAACCAGAAGCGCAAGCCGGGGCTCAAGCGCCCGATTGCGAAGAACCGCTCCGTGGCGCGGCGTGTCTTTGATGATCTGGCCCGCCAGCTCGATGTGGAGTGGTAGCACCCAGCGGCTAAACTAACCCGCATGAGTATTGCCTCCGAAGCTTCCCGCCGCCGCACATTCGCCGTCATCGCCCACCCGGATGCTGGTAAATCCACGCTGACGGAGGCGCTGGCACTGCATGCGCACGTCATCAATGAGGCCGGCGCGGTGCACGGCAAGGGCAACCGCAAGTCCACGGTCTCTGACTGGATGGAGATGGAGAAAGACCGCGGTATCTCCGTGGCTTCCTCGGCTCTGCAGTTCGAGTACGCACCGGAGGGCTATGAGGGCGAGCCCTACATGATCAACCTCGTTGATACGCCGGGTCACGCGGACTTTTCGGAGGATACCTACCGTGTGCTCACGGCGGTGGACGCCGCAGTGATGCTTATCGACGCCGCCAAGGGCCTCGAGCCCCAGACCCTCAAGCTCTTTCGTGTCTGTAAAGCCCGTGGTCTGCCCATTATTACGGTGATTAACAAGTGGGACCGCGTGGGCCGCGAGCCGCTGGAGCTTGTCGATGAGATCGTCAACGAGATTCAGCTGCAGCCCACCCCGCTCTATTGGCCGGTGGGCATTGCCGGTGACTTCCGCGGACTTGCTCACGTTGCCGACGACGGCGAGGTGGATGAGTACATTCACTTCCTGCGCACCGCAGGTGGCTCCACCATTGCCCCAGAAGAGCATTACGCGCCTGACGCAGCTGCGGACAAGGAAGAAGATGCGTGGGAGACCGCGGTCGAGGAAGCCGAGTTGCTGGCTGCCGACGGCGCCCTGCACGACCAAGAGCTTTTTGAGCAGTGCGTCACCTCCCCGCTCATCTTTGCCTCCGCCATGCTGAACTTCGGCGTGCACCAGATCCTCGATACGCTGTGTGCCATTGCCCCGGCCCCGCGCTCCCGCGAGTCGGACCCCAAGGCCATTGAGGCCGCTGGCTCCGGTGGCGCGGCCGCGATCGATGAAGTGCGTGAGGTCACCGATGACTTCGCGGGCGTCATCTTCAAGGTGCAGGCAGGCATGGACCGCAAGCACCGCGACAACCTTGCGTTTATGCGCGTGGTTTCCGGCGAATTTGAGCGCGGAATGCAGGTCAACCATGCCCAGTCCGGACGCAGCTTCTCCACCAAGTATGCGCTCACGGTTTTCGGCCGCACGCGTGACACCGTGGATTCTGCCTTCCCGGGTGACATTGTTGGCCTGGTCAACGCCGGTTCACTCGCACCGGGTGACACGATTTACACGGGCAAGAAGGTCCAGTTCAAGCCCATGCCGCAATTCGCACCGGAGGCTTTCCAGATTTTGCGCGCAAAATCCTTGGGTGATTACAAAGCCTTCCGCAAGGGATTGGACCAGCTTGCGGCGGAGGGCGTTGTACAGATCCTGCGCAACGATACCCGCGGTGATGCCGCGCCGGTCATGGCTGCCGTCGGCCCCATGCAGTTCGAAGTCATGCAAGCCCGCATGGACGTGGAATACAACGTCGAAACCGTCACCGAGCCCATCCCCTACTCCGTGGCGCGCCGCACTGATGCCGAGTCCGCCCCCGAGCTAGGCCGCCAACGCGGCGTGGAAATCTTTACCCGCACCGACGGCGAGCTCATCGCCCTCTTTGGCGATAAGTGGAAGCTGGCCTTCGTGGAAAAGGAGCATCCGGAGCTCACCATCGAAACCCTCGTCGCAGACTAGGCCGCCAGCGACCTCGCGGCCAGCGGCTCTCTTACACGGTGAGCATGATGGGGATGACCGCAATTTTGATGATCTGTGCCACCACAATGGTGGCGGCGTAGCCGGTCATGATGCGGGAATCAGAGCTCATGCCCGTCGCGTAGTTGACCACGGCGGGCTGGCCGAAGATGCCGGAAATACCGCCGGCCGTTCGGGTTTCTGACTGGCCCAAGAAGCGGTTCGCCACGCTGAAAATGATGATGGCAACCACGGTGACGATGGCAGCAAGCGCCATGCATTTCAGTCCCAGCCAGGAGAAAGCCGTGGACTGGAAAGCCTCACTGGAGGCTAGGCCCACTGAGGACAGGAAAATAACTAGGCCCCACTGCTGAAGAGCAGTGTTGATAGATGCCGGCACCTTCCACGGAATGCGGCGCGTGCGG
This sequence comes from Corynebacterium sp. BF-R-2, assembly GCF_024586525.1. Taxonomy (NCBI): domain Bacteria; kingdom Bacillati; phylum Actinomycetota; class Actinomycetes; order Mycobacteriales; family Corynebacteriaceae; genus Corynebacterium; species Corynebacterium sp. BF-R-2. The sequence goes on from NZ_JAMFTP010000002.1 coordinate 127,991, forward strand.
TGCAGTGCACCGAGGATAAGTCCAACGATGAGGGGGCCGAGAGCGAAGCCCAATTCGAAGGAGGCACCACCCGGCATCGGAACGATAACAAGTGCCAGCAGGTAGCCCAAGAACAGGCCGCCGCCCACCGAAATCCAGTTCAGCTGCGAGTAGCCCTCAACGGAGTCGCCAAAGTAGGCCTTGATACCGTCCAGGCGATCCTGCTCCACGATGATGTCCACTCGGTCACCTGGGTCGAGGTGGGTGTCAAAGCTAGCGAGGAACTCATCATCGCCGCGGTGGATACGAACAATGCGGCCGCCATAACGCTGGAAAAGGTCGAGCTCACCAATCGTTCGACCAGCAATGTCGGAGTTCGAGACCACGACATTTTCGATGACAAGGCGCCTGTCTACGAAGGGCACCTGGGGTTGGCGCACACCAAGTGCGTCCGTCAGTTCATGCTTCTTTGCCTTCGTGACGAGGACGCGGAGGACATCGCCCTTGCGAATCTCCGGGCGGTCTCCGGCAACATCCCGAGAATTACCGCGACGAATCGTGGCGATGACGAAGTGGTCCTCGAACCGTTCAACCAGTTCGTCGTAGGTAATGTCCTTCGTCACGCGAATGGTGCGCGATCGGAAGATTTTGTCCGCGGAATTGCTTTGGTCTTTCTTGCCTGGCCACGATTGCTTAAGCAGAAACGCCACGAGCAAAATGGCCACGGCTACGCCTACCGGGTAGCCCAGTGAATACCCCACAGCCGGCAGGTCCTCACCGGTTTGTTGCTGTGCTACGGCTAGCGACGCCGTCGAGGTCGTCGCACCAGAGAACACACCGACGGACAGTAAGGGTGACAAGCCCAGCCATCCACCCGCCAGCAGGGCTACGCCAGCGGCAGCAATCACAGCAATGCCAGCTGTAATCATGTGCTTAAGCTGGGCAGAAAAGCCCTTGAAGAAGCGCTCGCCAGCGGACAAGCCCTGCATGTAAATAAAGAGGCCTAGGCCCATTTCTTGCAGGCTGCTGAGAATTGTGCCGTCAAGCTCAATGAAGGCGCCGAAGGCCAAACCAACGAACAACGTACCCGCTGCACCAAAGCGCAACGGGCCAAAGGGAATCATCCCAAACAACGTGCCGAGCAGCGCAATGAAGAAAATGCTCAGCCAAATATTTCCATCAAATAGTGACATCACGGTCAATTATTCTAGGAAAATGGGCAGGAAATTCCATGTAGCGGATGGTGTAGCTACATCCCTCTTCGCCCATCCATGCAGCGCACAGCTTTCTCACAAGATGTTGCCATAGCCACATGAGAGGAAGGTCTCATATTTCGGTACAGCGGAATGCCACCTTCAGGCCCCAACGAAGAGCTACGCCGTGAGGAATTCCCGCCAAGCAGGCCACTCCGCGTAGGTTTGCGTGCGCCCTGCATCGAAGTTAGCGCGCAACTTAGCAACGTCATGTTCAGTAGAAGATACCTGCATGTCCTCCGGGAAAAACAGGTGGGCGCGGCCTTCCTTTTCCAGTTCGAGGAGGCGGTCCTTAGAGGCGTTGTACTTCGGTGGGCGGGCAATCATGGCTTCTGCCACCGCAGGATATTTGCGGAATACTCGGCGCAGCGCAGTGGGGCGCCCCACCTTGGGCCGAACATAGCCGCGCGGTTTGGTGCCGAGGAAGAGGAATTTGTCGAACCCGGCTTTCTCTGCCTGCTCAATGAGAATGCCACCGGATTCGCCCATGGCACCGTCGACGTAGGGAGCGCCGTCGATGACGCGCATCGGCATGATGAGCGGCAGCGTCGAGGACGCACGCACGCGCACCATGAGGTCCTCTTGAGTCTCGATGTCTTCGCGCCCCCAATAGACACTCTCCCCCGTGTCCGCACGTGCGGCTGAGATACACATCTGCGCTGGGTTGGTGTGGAAAGCCTCCCAATCAAACGGCATATCTTTATCGGCGGACTTTTCGTAGATGTACTCAGCATTGAAATAGCCATTGCCGCGCAGGAGGGAGCCCAGCCCGCCGAAGCTGGGGTTCTTGGCAAAGTCCACGAAAGATTCCTCCGAGCGACTTAGGTCGCGGGAGAGGAAGTTCACGGTGTGCGAGGAGCCCGCGGACACGCCTCCGACCCAGCCGAATTCCACCTCCTCCTGCAGAAGCTTGACGATGCACGCGGCGGTATAGGAATTGCGCATGCCGCCGCCTTCAATGACGAGTGCTGTATCTTTCGCGTCAATCACAGTGCCCAATGGTACCCCCGCGCTAGGATCGCGCCATGAGTTTGTTTTCTGCGGTAAAGGAGATCGTCGATAAGCTCGGCGGCTCCCCCACCGTCCGCTTGGCTTCCCCGGATCCCCACGCCGTCGAGGTCTCTGTAGACCACCTGTCCGTCCACACGGCCGGCGGCCTCATCATCCTGGTGACCTCCCCAGACGGTGCACAGGTGCTCAGTGAGGTGGCCCGCTCCGGCGATCCTGCGCAGCTGCGTGGCCCTCAGGCCACGGTTCACCTCTCTCCTACGACGAAGGCGCAACGCCCCGTTCATGATCCCAAGCGGGGTTGGGCCATCCCGTTGTCCCCCGCAGAGAGGGATAGCCTCGCCCAGCTCAGCTCCGCGCCCGGTGATCATGAAATCTCTGAGTCCCTCGCCGTGTCCATCGAAACCACAAGTTCTTAAGAAAGTTCACCCCACCATGCTCATCCTCCCTTTCCAAGGACACACTCCCCGCATCCACCGCAGCGCCTGGATTGCCCCGAACGCCACCATCATCGGTGACGTCACCATCGGCCCGGATTCCTCGGTGTTCTACGGCAGCGTGCTGCGCGGGGACGTTGGCTCTATCCGCTTGGGCGCCCGCGTCAACATCCAAGACAACTGCGTCATCCACGTCGAGTCCAGAGAGCCTTGCGTATTGGAGGATGATGTCACCGTGGGCCACATGGCCATGCTGCACGGCACCCGCGTCGGCGCGGGCACGCTCGTCGGCATGAAATCCTCCCTGCTCTCCGGCTCCACCGTGGGCCCAGGTTCTCTCATCGCCGCCGGCGCGGTGGTGCTCGAAGGCCAGGATATTCCCGGCGGTACCCTAGCCGCTGGGGTACCCGCCAAGGTGCGCCGCAAGTTGAGCCCTGAGGAATCCGCCGCCTTCATCCCACACGCCGCGCGCTACGTCAACATTGCAAAGGATCAGGCACTGCTTGGCGACGCCCTCCCCCTCGACGACGTCCTCTACGACTAACGCCGCAACTGCCCTAGTTGCCAAAGTTCTTGAGCCCGCCCTGCAAGATCAGCCACAGTTTTGTCAGCTAGGTGTACTGCTCGGGGACATTGATCAATCGTGAGAACGGCGGCTGGTTGTCGCAGGCCGTGTGCGGGCGGTGCTGGTTGTCCTGGTGCAGCCAATCCGGCAGGGCGTCGCGTCGTTCTTGCTCGCTGGTGTAGCAGCGGGCGTAGGCCCACCCGTCGGCCATGGTCCGGTGGAAGCGCTCTACCTTGCCGTTGGTCTGCGGCCGGTACGGACGCGTCCGCTTCGGGGTGATCGAGAAGGCCTCGCAGGTGTCCCGCCACAGGTGCGAGCGATAGACGCCACCGTTGTCGGACAGCACCCGCTCCACGGCGACGCCGCGATCGGCAAACCACGCCACAGCCCGATGCAGGACCCCGACCGCGGTGACGGCGGTCTCGTCGTCGTGGACCTCGGTGTACGCGACGCGGGAGTGGTCGTCAATGACGGTGTGCACGAACGCGTACCCGAGCCTGGGGTTGTGCACCTTGCTCTTCGGCTTACCCGGTGTCGCCGTTCGGTTGTGGTCGCCCTGGCGGCGGCCGACGTAGCGCCAGCCACCGCCGTCGGGGATGTTCCCGAGCTTCCTCACGTCCTCGTGGAGCAGGGAGCCGGGGTGGGGTGTTCGTACCGGCGGATCGGTTCGCCAGTCTCGCGGTCCACGTAGGAAAGCCGGTTCAGTCGGGCACCGGCCAAGATGCGGTGGACGGTCGAGGGTGCGATGCCGAGTCGGGCGGCGAGCTGCACGGGCCCTCACGCAGCCGTATCCGCAGGCTGACGCACCGCTTCGTCGTCGCCTTGTCCGTCTTGTTCGGTGAGGTCTTCGGCCGGGACGAGTGATCCTGCATCGACTCGCCGGCGCGATAGCAGTCGCCCCACCTCTTCACGGTCGGCCAGGAGACCTGGAAGCGGGCGGCGACTTCGCTGATGGGCCAACCGTCGTCGACGACGAGCTGGGCCACCTTGAGCCGGTGGCGAGGTGTCAGGGTGGCGTTGGCGTGCATCACTCCTCACCTGCTGCGACGGGCGTCGTCCGCGGCGTTCGGAGTTGCCCCAGGACTGCAAGGAGGATCGTCGTGGCGAGCGGCACGAGTCCGGCGGCGATGAACAAGCTGGCAGCGGCGATGTGTCGGCTGAGGAGTCCGGTGAGTGCGATGGACAGTGGCATGAAGGCGATGGAGATGAAGAAGTCGAGGCTGGCGACTCGGCCAAGCATCTCCAGCGGTACGTGTTCCTGCAGGACCGTGCCCCAGATGACCATCCCAACTCCGATCGACGCACCGTAGACCGCCAGTCCGGCGCTGATGATCCACGGATTGTTGGTGAGTGCGGGGATGGCCAATGGAAGGCAGCCGAGTGCCCATGCGCCGACCATTACGGGCAGGAAGTGTGAGGGGGTGGGCCATGAGCCGGCGACGAGGGAACCCACCAGGCCGCCGACGCCCAGAGCTCCGAGGACGAATCCGTACACAGCCGGAGCGTTGTCATGGGTCGAGCGTATGAGCGCGGGCAGGAGAACTTCCAGCGGGCCGGTCACGGCCAGGCCCATGGCAGCCGCCAACAGCACGCTGGAGCGAACCCAGCGCGTGCGGGCGACGTAGCCGAACCCGTCGAGCAGGTCCCGCAGCGCAGAGGTGGCCGGAGCTTCGGCGTCGGTCTCGGCAGAGCAAGGGGCAGGAAGCCGCTGGGCGGCGATCAGGGCGAGTCCGAGCGCGCCGGAGATGAGGTACCCGCCCGCGGCGGGCACGCTCGCGCCGATGACGGCACCGACGACGCCGGGGGCGAGGGTCTGTCCTACCAGCGGTCGGGTGGTCCCTTCGAGCCCGTTGACGGCCATCAGGTCGTCGCTTCCCACGAGGACGGGCACGAGCGCGGTGTAGGCCGGGAAGAAGAAGGCAGTCGAGACGCCGATGACGAACGCGGACACTGCCAGCATCCAGAAAGTGGCCGCGTCGAAGATGGCGGCGGTGGAGGTCGTCGTCGAGGCGGCGAGGTTGACAGTGAGGACGCCGACGATGACAGACTTCTTAGCGACGCGGTCCGCAAGTACCCCGGCGGGCAAGGATCCTGCGAGCAGGCCGATGCCGCTCCACGCCACGACACCCGACAAGGTGGCCGCCGTGGCGCCCAGGTCGAGGGTCTGCATGGCTAAATAGAGGGTCCAGGCGCCCTGGGCGAAGACTGTGAGCACCATCGCTGCAAACAGCGGTCGGTAGCCGGGGACGGACAAGGGGCGAAGGGGGTTCATGGCAGGTCCTTTGGGGCAAGGCTGAGGTGGGGCCAGTCGGTGAGGTCGTCGAGCATCTGCCGGTCGTGCGTGGCGACGATCGTGGCGCAGGAGGTCCGCAGGAGCTCGGTGGTGATGTCGTCGACGAGGCTCGATGACAGATGGTTGGTGGGCTCGTCCAGGAGCAACAGGTCCGGGTCCACCGCCAGGCACATGGCCAGATGGAGGCGGCGTTGTTGCCCTTGCGACAGGTGCCCCACGGGTGTGCGGGTTGCCGCGGGCTCAAGCAGCCCGAGTGAGCCGAGGGAGGGTGCCTGTGATCGGCGGCCCTGCGTGGCCAGGTACGTCTCGTAGACCACGTGTGCGGGGAGGGCGTCGTCCCAGTCAGGGACCTCTTGAGACAACAGGGCGACGCGCGCCCTCGGGTTCACCCGCAGCTGGCCTGTACTCGGGGCCAGTCGCCGACCGAGAAGCCCCAACAGTGTGGACTTCCCAGCACCGTTCGGCCCGGTGACCACCAACCGGTCTCCACCGCTGATGTCCACCGAGACCGGGGTGGCCAACTGGTCAGTCACGGTGAGCATGGAGGCGTTGACGATGTTCTGACCGGTCCGCGCTGACGATCTGGGCCATGCCAACCGCAGCGGTGGCTCTGGCACGTCGATCTGATGACGCTCCAGGTCCACGATGCGGCGGTTGAAAGCCTGGACCACCCCGGCAGCGCGCGTGGCCCGTTGGTGCTTGCCCGTGCCCTTGTCGGGTCGCCAACCGCCTTGCGACAGGCGGGAGCGTGCGTCGGCGGCGGCGCGGGCCAGTTCCTGATGCCGGGCGACCTGGGCGGCATGGTCTTGCTCCCAGGCGGCCCGTTCTCGTTGCCGCCCTTCGATCCAGCCCTCGTAACCGCCCGCGTAGGTGCGCGGAAGGCCATCGCGGGTCGGGTCGAGGTCCAGGAAGCTGGTCGCCACGTCGCGCAGCAGGGCGCGGTCGTGGCTGACTAAGGCCAAGCCACCGGGGTGGTCCCGCAGTCGCTCAGTCAGGAAGGACAGCCCTGCAGCGTCCAGATGGTTGGTGGGCTCGTCCAGCAGCAACAGGTCAGGGGTCGATCCGAGGGCGACCGCCAGCCGTACCCGGTACCGCTGGCCGACCGACAAGGTCGACAGGACCCGATCGCGGTCGCTACAGGCGTTCAGGCCCGCCAGGGCGATGTCAACACGGCGGTCTGCATCCCAGGCGTCCAGCCGCGTGGCCGCCTCGAGTGCGGCGGAATAGGCGTCGGCCGCGTCATCGCCCGCGGCCAGCGCCGCGGTAGCCACGTCGAGGGCCTGCAGAGCGGCCCTGGATGGGGCGGTCGCCTCGGCAATGAGGTCACCGACCGTGCGATCGCCCTCGGTGGCCATGTCCTGCTTGACCAGGACGAGGGAACCCACCCGGGTCACCACTCCCGAGTCGGGTTTCAAGATCCCCGCCAGTATATGGAGCAAGGTGGTCTTGCCCCGGCCGTTGTCGCCGACGATCGCCAGTCGCGCCCCGGTGGAGACGGTGACGTCAGTCCCACTCAGCAGCGGCCTGTCGCCGAGTGTCAGGTGGAGTGACTCAGCGCGGATGTGTGCAGCGTGCCCTTGGGGTGTCCCGATCCAGGCACATGACTGTAAAGGTTCTGTGGTTGGCATTGCGTACTTTCAGCTCGTCATGGAGCCGGGCACCACGAAGCGGCCGCCCGGCAGATGGCCAGGACGGCAGACGAGAGGTCATAAGGGGTCCCGCCGCCGTCAGCGGACGGAACGCAGCTTCATTGAGGCGATGCCTGAGTACATGCGGCCGAGGATACAGTGCCCGGGCGATGCCACGCAAGTCAACGAACGTTCCCGGTCAGTACAGCTAGGCCAGTTCCACGTCCGCGAAGCTAGGACAGCAGTCGCATCACTTAAAAAGCGAGCCCTAAAGCAAAGCGAAGATACCCATGATCATCAGGAAGGCGGCCACGCCGTAGCCGCTCCAGAGCGCAACTGCGGCAGAATTATCCCGCGCCCATGCGAAGGCGCGGCCCGCCCAGGAATGCGGTTTCGCCCGAACCACAGCGATGAAAAGCCCGCACAGCGTGGGCAGCGAGAGCGCGAAGGTGGCATAGAAGAAGAGTCCACCGTACTTAATGGTGTTACTGAAATCTCCGGCCGCCAGGTGCATCAGGCCATAGAAGAAAGGCACGGAGGTCAAGGACTGGATAACGCCCATGGCATAGCCTACCGCGACAGTCTTGGCCGAAGGTGTGCGCAGCGGGCCGAGGAGCTTCTGTACCATCTCATTGGGCTCGCCCTTGGAACGCCATGCCAAGAGGCCTAGTCCTAGACCGATGACGACCAGCCCCCAGCCGAGCAGCGGCGATTCCAGTGCGGCGGCCACCTTGTCCTGGATGCCGACGAACACGAACATGACCACGGCCGCTGCGGTAAGCACGCCGAACCAATCACCGACGATGACTAGGGCCGCAATCTTGCGATAGCTACCCCGCGGAAGCATGATGCCGATGGCCACCAGGATTCCGATCAGTAGAGCGTTGACGGAATCGGCAAAGGCATTGAGCACGGCTTCGAGCATGCGGGCCAGTGTACAGGGCAACTTTTCACACCAGCCAGAGAGTCCACCAGTATCCCACATCACACAACGTGCATCTGCGTGATACCCACCGGCGAATGTGCACATATCGCGCAAGTTTGCATAAACTGTGCAATGTTTCGCGTTAGGTGAAATATTCTCCGACTTTCCAATGAAGGAACACGTATGTCAGCATTCCTCTACCGCCTGGGCAGCTGGTCCTACCGAAAGGTATGGCCTTTCCTTGCCTTCTGGCTGGTACTTCTCATCGCCCTCGGCGGACTCGCCGCTGGTTTTGCCAAATCGCCCAACCCAAACTTCTCCATGCCGGACATGGACTCCACCGTCACTCAGGAAGAGATGATGGAGCGCTTCGGCACCGAGACTGATGCCATGAGCGAGCCTTCCGGCACGGTCCTCATCCAGGCCCCTGAAGGCAGCACGCTGCAGGATACGGAGGTAGCGGGGGACGTCGACAAGCTGCTCGGCGAGTTGAAGGACACCGGAGTCCTCACCGATACTGACTCCCTGGTCAACCCCGTTATGGCCGCTGCCGGCATGCAAAAACAGATGGGTGAGCAGATGGCCTCCCAGGGCATGCCACAGGAGCAGATTGAAAAGAACCTGCAGCAACTCTCCCCGCTCAGCGCAGACAAACGCACCGGTACCGTTTCTGTGACCTTTGATGCCGACAATGTCATGGACATTCCGGCCGATGACCTCACTGCGGTTACCGATGTACTCAAGGACTTCGACGACAATGGCAGCGACCTCACTGTGAAGTACTCCGGCAACGCCTTTAGCGGTGCAGCCGAAAGCATGAACGGCTCCGCGGAGCTCATCGGTATCATCGTCGCCGCCGTGGTACTGCTTATCACCTTCGGCTCCTTTGTCGCCGCTGGCATGCCTCTCATCTCCGCCGTCATTGGTGTGGGCATTGGCATCCTGGGCGTGCAGCTGTGCACCTTGTTTACGGACACCATTTCCGATATGACGCCGACCCTGGCCTCCATGATTGGCTTGGCGGTGGGCATTGACTATGCCCTGTTCATTGTCAACCGCTTCCGCAACGAGCTCATTACCTCCTCCGGGCTCAACAACCTGAGCCCGAAGGAGCTGGCGCAGGAGCTGAAGAAGATGGACAAGGCCACCCGCGCGCACGCCATGGGCATCGCGCTGGGCACCGCCGGCTCCTCCGTGGTCTTCGCCGGTATTACCGTGGTCATCGCACTGACCGCCCTGATCATCATCGGCATCCCCTTCCTGTCCACCATGGCGCTCGCCGCGGCCGCCACCGTCATCATCGCGGTGTGCGTGGCGCTGACCTTCATCCCGGGTCTGCTCGGGCTGCTGGGCACGAAGGTCTTTGCTGGCCGCGTTCCCGGACCGAAGGTTCCGGACCCAGAGGACGAGAAGCCGACCATGGGCCTGCTCTGGGTACGCCGCATCCGTGCCCACCCGTGGCTGCACCTCATCGCAGGCGTGGTCCTGCTGGGCATCCTCACCATCCCGGCCGCGCAGCTGCGCCTGGCCATGCCCACGGATGGCACCGCTAAGCTCGGCACGCCGCAGCGCGATGCCTACGAGATGACCGAGGAGGCCTTCGGCCCCGGCCGCAATGCCCCGATGATCGCCTTCGTGGACGTCGCCAACGTGGCCGAGCAGGACCGCATGCCGGCCTTCCAGGAGCTGCTCACCAAGATCCAGGGCACCGAGGGCGTGGAGAACGCCCAGATTGTCCAGACCACGGAGAATGGCGACGCCGCCCAGGTCATGATCACCCCGACCACCGGCGCTACCGATCCGGCGACCACCGACACCTTGAACCACCTGCGCGATTACCAGCAGGAGTTCACGGACTCCACCGGCGGCAGCTATGGCATCACGGGTATTACCCCCATCTTCGACGACATTTCGCAGAAGCTCAGCGACGTCCTCGTCCCCTACATCGCCATCGTCCTGGGCCTGGCCTTCCTCGTCCTCATGCTCGTCTTCCGCTCCCTGTGGGTACCGCTCATCGCCGCGGCCGGCTTCGCCCTGTCCATGGGCGCCGCCTTCGGCGTGACCGTGGCCATCTTCCAGGAGGGCATGCTGGGCATCATCGACGACCCGCAGCCGCTGCTGTCCTTCCTGCCCATCATGCTCATCGGCCTCACCTTCGGCCTGGCCATGGACTACCAGGTCTTCCTGGTCACCCGCATGCGCGAGGGCTATGCGCACGGCAAGACGGCGGGCAACGCCACCTCGAATGGCTTCAAGCACGGTGCCCGCGTGGTCACCGCTGCCGCCCTCATTATGATTTCGGTCTTCGCCGCCTTCATCCTCATGGATGAGCCGTTCATCAAGACCATGGGCTTTGCCCTGGCGGTGGGCGTGCTGTTCGACGCCTTCGTGGTCCGCATGCTCATCATCCCGGCCACCATGTTCATCCTGGATTCCCGCGCTTGGTACTACCCGAAGTGGCTGGACAAGATCACCCCGAACCTCGACATCGAGGGCGAAGCCCTGTCCCGCAACCGCGACGAGCTCCTGGCCTTCCAGCAGGAGAAGGTGCGCAATGGCTAGCCTGCGTGAAACCAAGAAGGAAGCGACGCGCCGCGCGCTGGCCGACGCCGCCGCGCGCCTCGCCCTGAGCTGTGGCAGCGATGCCGTCACCGTCGGCGCCATCGCCAAGGCCGCCGGGGTGTCTGCGCGCACCTTCCACAACTACTTCACCTCCGCGGCCGACGCGCTGCTGTATTTCACCGCGGACGTCCTCGAGCAGTTCAGCGCTGAGGTGCCGGACCTCTTCCCGGAGGCACGCGGTGTCACCGAGCTCTTCGAGTCCATCGTCCTCGACTCCCTCGGCGACCAACAGGCGCAGCTGCATTCTCTGACTTCCCTGTTTCGCGTCGGCGAGGCCCTGGAGAACCTCAGCACCTCGAGCGAGGAAAAGAAGAAGTACGAAGCTGTGGCACACGGCGTGCTGGATTCCTTCCACGCACGCTTTCCCGCGCGTGACTCCTTCGAGGTAGCAGTTCTTCTGCAGGCCAGCGCCGGTGCCGCCATCGTGGCGCTGAAGGAATGCAACACGCACCAGCTCACCAATGACTCGGTCGGTGCCGAAGAATTGGTCAAGCGAGCGTTCTCGGCCCTGCGCACCGTCCCTCCTGCGCCCTAGGCGCACGTATTTTCTGCACCCTTAGGAAACATTCACTCACTGTTTACCCGCTTGGCCCCTCTCAGGAGGCGCCCGGCGGGTATCGTTTCTAAAAGTGTGCCTGCCGCCGCGGCGTGGATCTTCCACATCCGGCGGCTAGTTCTGTATCGCCTCACTCCCTCCTCTACGGGAGCAGAACGGCGGAGCACAAGGCGCCGTAGGTAATGCCCCCGAACTAGTGATGTGGAGAAAATAAACAGTGAAGGTAGCGATTTTCGGCGGCGACGGTTTCTGCGGCTGGCCCGCCTCCCTCTATCTCTCCGACCAGGGCCACGAGGTAACAATCGTGGACAACCTCTCCCGCCGCGCTATCGACACGGAGCTGGGTGCTGAGTCCCTCACCCCCATCGTGAGCATCGACGAACGCCTTGCCGCATGGAACGAAGTGACCGGCAAGACCATCGGTTTCCGCAACATCGACGTTGCGCAGGACTACGATGCCCTGCTGGATTTCCTCACCACCGAGCGTCCTGACGCCGTTGTGCACTTCGCCGAACAGCGCGCCGCGCCGTACTCCATGAAGTCCTCTCGCACCAAGCGCTACACGGTGGATAACAACATCAACGCCACCCACAACCTGCTCGCCGCCATCGTGGAGTCCGACCAGGACATTCACGTTGCGCACCTGGGCACCATGGGCGTCTACGGCTACGGCACCGCCGGCATGAAGATCCCGGAGGGCTACCTGGACGTCCAGGTGGATACCGGGGATAACGGCGTGGTGGAGCAACAAATCCTCTACCCCTCCAACCCGGGGTCGGTCTACCACATGACGAAGGTGCTGGACCAGCACCTGTTTGCCTACTACGCCAAGAACGACGAGCTGCGCATCACCGACCTGCACCAGGGCATTATCTGGGGCACCCACACCGAGCAGACCGCGCGCGACGAGCGCCTCATCAACCGTTTCGACTACGACGGCGATTACGGCACGGTGCTCAACCGCTTCCTCATCCAGGCAGGTATTGGCTACCCCCTCACCGTCCACGGCACCGGCGGCCAGACCCGCGCGTTTATCCACATCCGGGACATGGTGCGCTGCATCGAGCTAGCACTCAACAACCCGCCGGCACGTGGAGAGCGCGTCAAAATCATTAATCAGATGACTGAGACCCACCGCGTGCGTGACTTGGCTGAGCTGCTCGCGAAGATTTCCGGCGCCGAGGTGGCCTACGTGCCCAACCCGCGCAAGGAGTCCGCGGAAAACGAGCTTCATGTCACCAATGACACCTTCTTGGAACTGGGACTGCAGCCCACCACCTTGTCGGAAGGTTTGCTCCATGAGGTCGAGGATGTTGCTCGCAAATACGCAGAGCGCGTCGATCGCTCTAAGATTCCGGCCCAGTCCCTGTGGACCAAGCAGCAGCACGCAGGTGTTCCTGACACCGCGGTAGACGCGGCCGACAACGCAGCAAAGGCCTAATCTGCCCGTGCGCATCGCGATCGTTACCGAGGTTTTTCTGCCCAAAATTGACGGCGTGGTCACACGTCTGACCCGCACTCTAGATCAGCTGGCGGCGATGGGCCATGAGGTCCGCATCTTTGCCACAGGCAAGGCGCCTGACACCTATGCCGGCTTCGAAGTCACGCGTATCCCGAGCCTCTCACTCTGGGTCTATCCAGAGATCAAGTTTGGCTTGCCCTCCTGGAACTTCTTCAGAGAGATTCGGGATTTCGACCCCGATGTCATCCATGCCGTCAACCCCATTTGGACCGCCGCCCTCGGTGTTTTTGCCGCGCAGCGCGATGCCGTTCCTCTCGTGGCGAGCTTCCACACCAACGTCCCCGAGTATGTCGATGCCCTAGGCATCGGTTGGACACGCCCGCTCACTGAAGCCGCGCTCAAGTATCTCCACAATCAGGCTGCAGTGAACCTGTGTACCTCTGGCCCCATGGTGGACACGGCCCGCGAGGTAGGAATTCGAAATATGAAGTTGTGGCCGAAGGCCGTGGATACTGAGACCTACCATCCCTCCCGGGCCACCGCGGAGATGCGCACCCGCCTTACCGATGGCAACCCTGAAGCGCCGCTTCTCACTTACATCGGCCGTGTCTCCAAGGAGAAGGATCTCAAGCGACTCAACAACGTGATGCGTCTCGTGCGTGCTGAGTGTGACGATGCCCGTCTAGCCATCGTCGGCGACGGCCCCTTCCTCAACGAGCTCAAGGAAACCTTTGACCCTTCCTTCACCGTCTTCACCGGCTATCTTTCCGGTGAGGAATTGGCCGCGGCGTTTGCGACTGGGGATGTCTTCCTCTTCCCGTCCGCTACTGAAACACTAGGGCTCGTCGCTCTCGAGTCTTTCGCGTCGCACGTGCCCGTCATCGGCACGCGAGCAGGTGGTATTCCCTTCGTCATTGAGGAAGGGGTCACCGGACACCTCATCGATCCCGATGCCGGGGACGCTGCCTGGGCAAACGCTGCGGTTGAGCTGCTTCAGGATTCCGCACGCCGAGAGAACATGGGAGCTGCTGCCCGCTGCGAGGCAGAAAAGTATTCCTGGGTAGAATCCACTCAGGCCCTCCTCGCCGCATATGAGGAGGCTATCGAGCATCCCTACCGCAGGGACTAAAGAGCAACAGTCAAGGAGCACTTATGGACTCAGCGAAGAACCTGTACTCCGCCGGCGCATTTATCCAGGCCGGCATTGACGCCGCCTTCGCTCGCCGCCTCGGCGATGTCAGTGACGTCGAGGTCAACTTCGTTCCCACCCCACCGCGTCAGGCGGCGAATGTCGAGCAGACAGAGCAGCCCGAGCAGGAGGATCACCCTGCTCTGGACCAGCGCGCCACCGTGCGTTTTACCACCGCCAACGGCACCTACGATTTTGAGGGCCTGCGCCTTGCCACCATGAAGGATGGCCAGTTCCACTGGGCCACGGGCTTGGCTGAACACTCCGCTATCCCGGAATTTCGCGGCCCCCAGCCGGACAATGAGCTCCTGCGTGGCCTAGCACGCCGCCTCGTTGGTGACCGGCCTGTCGTCCGCGTTCCCCAGGGTGAGGGCGAGTCCCTCGTTGCCGTGGATTTCGCAGAGCTCGACCCACATCCCGCTGCGGTCATCCTCGCCGGTGTGGAGCGGAGTGGAGACATCGAGGGAGGCGTCGACGAGCGCATTGCTACCGCCGAGCTCGCCTCCTATATGAATGTGCCCAACGATACCCCCGACGCTCTAGCTCAGTTCGAGGGCTCCCGTATCGTTGCTCTTCCTCACCCCTCGCAGCACCCGGGCCCCACCGCGCGTGACATTCTTGCCGATGCCCACTACCTTGCTGCCGAGCACCAATTCTTCCTCGACGGGCGCTTCCCCAACCTCAGTGCAGACCTGGATCCTGATACCTCACGCACCGTGGTGACGACCGCCCATGGTTCGTTGACGGCCTCAGCTCACCTCATCGCCACACTCGATGAGAAGGCTGGGACCTACACATGGGCCTGGGCCGATGCCCTCGCCTCCACCAAGGCAGCACAGGCAGCTGGCAATCTGCGGCGGTTCGCCTATGACCACGCCGTGCCTGACCTCCTCCGGGCTCGAGTCCCCGTAGCCTACGCCCGCCACGCTCGTCTGCCACAGCTGGCCTTGCCCATCCTCGGATTGTGGACGCTCTTGCCGGTGCGCCTACCGGATGGGCGCCACGGCCTCGCGCTGTCCGACGCCCCTGCCTTCCGCCTGCCTGCGCCCTCACCAGCCGCCATTGACGCCACGTTGCGCATCCCCGTGCCACAGGGGGTTGATGAGCAGCGTGCCCGCGCCGCCTATCAACGCCAGCGCGGGTTCTAACTTCTCACTAGGGCGTGAGGATTGCGCGGAATTCCTCCGAATCAACTTCCTCAATCGAGGACGGAGTGAACTGCGCATCCTGGGTTTTGTCCACGAGAACCGCCCGCACGCCCTCCGAAAAATCCGGACGGCGGTACATGTGCATGCCGAGCTTGAGCTCCAACAAGAGGGCTTCGCGGATGTCATCGACCTTCGCCTCGGCCTCAAAAAGCTCGTTGGCAGCAATGATCGCCGCTGGGCATGCCGCGGACATGAGCCGTTTCACTTCACCAGCGATCATCGGGCGCTTGTCCAGTTCTGTGGAAATCTCCTCCCACGTCGACAGCGCAAAGGTCTCCTCCAAGTCCTTCGCTACCTGCTCCAGCGGTGCTGGTTCCTGCGGTGCAGGAAGGGCTAGGTCGGCCAAGGCAGCGTCGATCCCGCGCTCGATGGCTGCCTCGATGAGTTGAGCAGCATCTTTCACCACGTGCGTAGCAACGCCAGTCCACAGCATATCGGCGGCATACATGCGGTAGCCAGTGATTCCCCAGAACTTAGCCAGACCAGGTGATGCCACCCCACGGGTGCCCACCATACGCTGAGCTGCATAGGCCACACCGACGTCGGTGACATAGCCAATGTTCATCTCCGGCATAGAAGCAAAGGCGCGCTGCGTCACCACTCGATGCGAACCGTGAAGTGAAATGCCCAGGCCACCGCCCATGACAACGCCGTCAATCACCGCAATGTAGGGCTTTGGAAATTCAGCTATGTCGCCGTTAGTGAGGTACTCGGAGGCAAAGAAAGCATCAACGTCCTCGAGTCTGTCATCAGCAATCCCTTCGCGCGCATGACGAACATCGCCACCAGCGCAGAATGCCTTCTCGCTCGCTGAGTGAATGAGGACCTGTTCAATAGAATCATCCTCTGCCCACTCCTCGAGGCTGCGGCGAATGATGTTAATCATCTCTGGGTTCAGCGAGTTGAGTGCCTTAGGTCGGTTGAGTTCAAGGACTCCGGTATGGTTGCGGACAGAAACGAGCACTGGATCAGTCGTAGTCATACGCACCAGTGTTCCACATCACAAATCTTTCGGCCACCGAATTTTACGATTACAGAAACGGTGTTCTTTCTTGCTTCCACAGCTCGTTGCCCTCGATATGGATGGCACGCTTCTCAATCCGCACGGCCAGCTGCCCGCCGATTTTCCTGAACTCCGCGCGTTGGCCGCCGCGCAACACTGCGAACTGGTTCCGGCGTCGGGCCGTCAGCTTGCCACGCTCACGGAGATGTTCCCTGACCTTGGTACCTTCATTGCGGAGAATGGTTCTGTGGTCGTGCGTGGCGGGGAGATTATCGCTACCTCGCCTATCGGGGAAGAAACTGTGCGCGCCGCTCGCGCCGCCGCGGATGCCATCACCGAGCCGCACGCCACTGTTCTGTGCACCCCGGAGACGGCCTTCGCCTCTGAGGATGTACCGGCAGCCGCCCGCGAGGAAATTTCCACGTACTACAAGGCGGTCACATGGGTGCCTGTGCTTGGCGACGTCCCCGATACCAACATCATCAAAATCGCTATCTTCTGTGAATCCGGTACCGAGGCGCACGTTTATGAGCCCATCCGGAGAGCTGTGCCCGACGATAACGTCGTGGTGTCCGGCAAGATGTGGCTCGATGTGATGGCCCGTGGCGTTGATAAAGGCGCCGCGCTCACCACACTGGCAGAACTCTCTGGGGTTCCTGTTTCTGCCACAGTTGCCTTCGGCGACTATCTCAATGATCTGGAGATGTTGCGCGTTGCTGGTACTGCCGTTGCCATGGACAACGCGCACGCACAGCTCAAGGAGGTGGCAGACATCATCGCCCCAGCCAATACAGACAATGGTGTCAGCGTGGTTCTGCGTAAGCTTCTTAGCTCCTAACACGCTCCCAGGTATCCTGTCCGGTTCAACCATGCCCGCGGAGTAGCATTACCCGGGTTCCCTAGCCCTCTGATCCCCACGTGCGGAGTGTTTACGTGAAGAAGTTTGTGCGGTCGTTGTTGTCACGTTCGACAAAGCGTGAGAAGTCTTCCTCAAGTCCCTCGACGCCCTCCCCTTCTTCCCCGCCATCGGCCGCACCCGAGCCGAGGCCAGAGCCCAAGGCAGAGCCTAAGCCGAAGCCAGTGTCCGAGCCTAAGCCCAAGGCAGAGCCTAAGCCGAAGCCAGTGTCCGAGCCTGAGCCCAAGCCAGAGCCGAAGCCCAAGCCAGCTTCTAAACCGGCGCCGAAGCCCGCACCGAAATCTGGCCGCCTACGTCCCCGGAGGAGCGACAACACCTCCCTTGAGCTAGATTCGGCGTCCCTCCCCAAAGCGTCCGCTGTGCGCAAGGCACAACTTACTAAGGCCCGCGAAGATGCCGAGGACACACCCTCGCGACGCCGCCGCCCGCTCCCGCGTGCTGTCAAGATTCAGCCAGGGGCCGCTGCTGCACAACAGGCAAAACGCACTGCTCCCGCGGTTCCCACTAGTCCAGTGCAACCATTGCCAGAGCCGAGCACGCCGAAGAAGACCACTCCGAGCCCGTCTATCACGACAAAGCCGGTCACAGAAACATCAGACAACGAGATTGCGCGCGCCTTGGCTCGCCGCTCCCAGCCCGTGGGCACACCGACCGCGCAACAGCTCAAGCCGGCACACCCCTCCCGTGAACAGCGGCGGTCCGCAACCACAGCGGAAGATAGCAAGCTGACCGATAAGGAACAGGTCCGCGCCGATCAACGTGCTGAATCATCTGCTGTAGCAGTCAGCCAGAATGGGAACGAGCACGCTACTGACGTGTTGGCTGTGCCGAAGGAATCCGCCACCGTTAAGCGGGAGCGGCGCGCACGCCTGCGCCACGTACCGGGGCTCGACGGCCTTCGTGGCCTCGCAGTCCTAGCTGTGGTGCTGTATCACTTCTTCGGTGACCTTGTGCCAGGCGGCTACTTGGGCGTGGACATGTTCTTTGTCCTGTCTGGCTTCCTCATTACCTCTTTGCTTGTCCGCGAGTACAACGTCACCGGACGCATTAACCTCAAGGATTTCTGGATCAGACGTTTCCGTCGCATCCTGCCGGCGGCGCTCATCGTGCTCTGCGTGTGCACTGCACTAGTCGCAGCGATAGGGGGTGACCTGGCCGTTGGCATCCGTGAGCAATTCCTGGGCACCTTGTTCTTTGTCAACAACTGGACCCAAATTGCCACCAGCCAAACCTACTTCGCGCCCAATGAAGTTCAGGTCTTTGCACACTATTGGTCGCTTGCTGTGGAGGAGCAGTTCTACCTGCTATGGCCGCTTCTCATGATCGGTGTCTTCCGCATCTCACGCGCGAAACCCAAGCGCCTCCCCATCGCGGTGACTCTGCTGCTCGCTATCGCCTCTGCCCTCGCTATGGCGTTCCTCTTCACGCCCGGCGAGGACCCTACCCGCGTCTACTATGGAACCGATACGCACGCCTTCGGCCTCCTCATCGGCGCGCTTTTGTCCTTCGTGCTCACCACGACGGCGAAGGATGCGGGGGCGGACTCGTGGGCGTCATCAAGCAAAGGCGCAATCGCCGGCACCGTGGGAACCCTGGCTTGTGTGGCTTATCTGACGCAGCTGGTATGGATGGGCGCGGACCGCGAGTTCACGTACCGGGGCGGACTTGTGCTCACCAGTGTGCTCGGTGCTGCCATGATATGGGGCGTGGTGCGCGAAGCTGGGCCACTGACCTGGTTGTTCCGCACGCGCGCCATGCGTTGGCTGGGACAGAGGTCCTTTTCCCTGTACCTGTGGCATTGGCCCATCATCATGATTCTGCTGGCTGTCTCCGATGCACCCGCGTGGGCCCTGGGGATTCTTGCCCTGCCGCTCTCCTTCGTACTGGCAGAGATCACCTATCAGTTTGTGGAAAACCCCTTCCGCCGCGGTGGTTACCTCAAGACATGGCACAATTACTGGGCAGCACGCCCCTCCTTGCATGAGATGAAGGAGGGCTTTGGCAAGGCCATGTGGCCCGCCGTCCCAGCCCTCGTCGTGCTTTCTGTCGTGGGAGTGATTTACGGAGTAGTGACTTCCAGTGACAAGACGGAACTTGAGCGTGAGTTGGAGCGCATGGCGCAGTCCAACGAAGAGGCGGCAGCGTCTGCCGCAGCAACGCCTACGGCTTCAGAGAAGCCGAAGGAGAAGCGACAGCTTCCCACTGGCGCGGAGATTACGGCGATAGGTGATTCCGTCATGCTCGCCTCCTCAGAGGCGCTCAATGCTGCATTCCCCGGTATCTACATAGATGCGGAGGTCTCCCGCCACTACTCCGCTGCACTCCCCCAGGTGTCATCCCTGAGTGAGTCCGGCCAGCTGCGTTCCACCGTCTTTGTAGGACTTGGCACCAATGGCGCGGCCGCTGACGGGCAGTTGGATGAGTTACTCGATACTATCGGCCCCGAGCGAACCGTCATCCTCGCCCTACCGTATGGTGACCGCGAGTGGATGGGCCAAGCACGCGCGGAGATGGTCGAGGCAGCATCGCAGCGCGACAACGTCTACCTGGCGGATTGGTGCGGCACCGCACAAGAGAACCCGGCGTTGCTGTATGACGATGGTGTTCATCCGCTAGCCGAAGGCGCGAGCCTGTACGCCCACGCCTTTGAGGAAGCTCTCGAACAATACGCCAACGACGACAAATCTCTCGCGACCGCATGCGAAGCATGAGCCACTCCCAGCGGAGGTAAGCCTGGTTGCTCCCTATAAAACGCCAACAGCGCCGCTCGGAAGCGGCGCTTGTCGTGTGGGGTAAGCCCAGATAAGTCGGTAGCAGCGAATTAGTCGACGGAAAATTCGGCCATCTTATCCCACTCGGTCTTTCCTTCGATCTTCGTATTGATGATGTCCGGGGTTTCCATTAAGTACTTAGGGAGCTCTTCGCAAGAACGCTTGAAGTGCTCGGTATTGACGTGGTCGACATCCGTGCCGTCCTTGTAGGACTCCAGCAGCAGGAAGCGCTGCTTGTCTTCCGGATCGCGGAACCACTTGAAGTCGATGCAACCGGGCTCGGCCTGGCAGGCCTTGGTGTACCAGTCAATTTCATCGAGGAAGGTCTCGGCGTACTCAGGCTTGACGTGGAACTGTACGTTGATCAAAATCATGAACCCCACAGTAACGCGCTGGCCGAAAACGTGCAGAAAGCCCTGCCTACAACGGCAGGGCTTCGTTCACTGGTCTTTGTTGGGGTTATTTTGTGGGGGCTACTTGTTGAAGAAGTACTCCGCCACATAGACGTAAGTGCCGTCGTAGGACTGGGCAACACCGAAGCCAGTGCCGTCAGTCTTGGTCACGGGTACATCGCGGTTGAGCCAGTTAACGCGGTCCTTCGCTTCAGACTCGGTGAGCTTGTAGATATTGCCGCTGCCTTCTTCTAGGTGCGTCAGGCCGTCACCGGCGTTCTCATGGAAGGTGACCTTGCCGGCAGCTGCCTGGTCCGCCCATTCCTGGGCGATGTTCTTGGCGTTCCCATCAGCATGGTGGCCCTGCTTCAGCAGGTGAGCGTGAGTAGCTCCAACGAGCTCATTCGCCACGGCGGGAGTCGGCTTCTTGATGAAAGCCGGCAGCTGGACATTGAACTGCTTCGCAACATCATATGCTTGGGCAGGCAGCTCGATCTGGAGAGAATTAATCTGCTCAGTGGCCTGGGAGGACAGCTGGTTAATATCCTGTGCCTGGGCGGCTGATGCGCCGGACACCGCGAGGGCTGTGGTCAGAACAGCGGTGGCGGACAGGCGAGAAACACGACGGAATGCATTCATGCCTACTACCGTGCCATAGAATCCCCGTGTTTGAGAACTAACCTTCCGGACTCACAGGAAATTCGATATGGCATTGTTATCCTCCGAGACGTAGGCGAAAGGGTGAGCAGTAGTGCTGGATGTTGTGACGGGGTTTGCGATTATCTTCGTCGTTATCGCTGTGGGCTTCGTGCTGGCACAGAAAGGTGTCATCGGTAAAGGCGAAGCTCGGCTGCAGTTCAACCGAGTTGCATTTTGGGCTGCAACCCCGGCGCTAATTTTCTCCAGTGTGGCACAGTCAGATACCTCGGCGTTTGCTTCTCCTGTCGTGGCGGTCATTGCGGTTGCCTCGGTAGCGACGATGGGGCTATACGGGCTGCTGAGCCTGCTGTTCTTCCGTCGTAGCGGCGCAGAGACGATGGCGGGAGCTGCGGCCTCAAGCTATTACAACTCGGTCAACATCGGTCTCCCCATCGCTACCTACGTGATCGGTGACGCCACCTTCGTCGTCCCCGCCCTCGTGCTTCAAATGGCGGTGCTGTCCCCGTTCATCATCGCGGGACTCAATGCACAAGGAACAAGCTTCCGTTCTGTGACCCGCTCAGTGACTTCAGGTCTCACCGCGCCGGTCGTCATCGCGGCAGTTCTGGGATTCATCGTCTCGGCCATGGGATGGACCGTGCCGGACGTCATCATGGCGCCTCTGGAGATCCTAGGCGGGGCATCCATTCCGATGATCCTCATGAGCTTTGGTGCTTCCCTCAAAGGAGACTCACTTCTGGACAATGACCGGCTTCCTACCATCACCGCGACAGTGCTCAAACTTATCGCCATGCCGGCCATCGCCCTTGCTGCAGGCCTAGCCTTTGGCTTAAGCGGTAGCGAGCTCTATGCCGCACTCATCTTGGCGGCGCTGCCCACGGCACAAAACGTGTACAACTACGCCGCAACCTACCAGACTGGTGAGACCGTAGCGCGCGATACGGTTTTCCTCACCACGTTCCTCTCACTGCCAGCCATGCTGGGTATCGCGGCTCTCTTCGGCTAGGGCATTCCCTATCCTTCGAGCTTCTCTCCCAGCTCCAGCCATTCCATCTCGAGCTCCTCACGCTCGGCGGCAACGGCCTTGAGTTCTGCGTCCAGCGTCGACAGCTCTGCGGAATCGCCCTCGCCGGAGGTCATTTTCTCGGCGGCGGCAGCCATTTTCTCGTTCAACTGTGAGGTTTTCTCATCAAGCTTGGCCATCTTGCGCTCGAGTGAATTCATCTTCTTGGTGAGTTCACGCTCTTCCTGGGAGCTGAGACGCTTGGTGGGGGCTGCGGCGGCAGAACCTCGTGCCGGTCCTTGCGCGGAATCTGCTGCTGAGCTGGAGGCAGCGTCCGCGGCAGGTTCCGAAGACTTCTCCCCAAGATCAATAACACCGCGAGACGCGGTGGCCTCCATCTGCTGGCGGCGCCGGAGATACTCCTCGATACCACCGGGAAGGTTGGTGAGCTTGCCATCGCCGAAGAGCGCATAGGTATTGTCCGCGATGCGTTCGATGAGGTAGCGATCGTGCGAGATAACCACCATCGTGCCCGGCCAAGAATCCAAGAGGGATTCCAGCTCTTGAAGGGTATCGATATCAAGGTCGTTCGTGGGCTCATCGAGAAGCAGCACGTTCGGCTCCGCCATAAGCACACGGGTCAGCTGCAGTCGGCGGCGCTCACCTCCGGACAGATCACCCACTGGAGTGCGCTGGCGCTTGGCGGAAAATCCCAGGCGTTCCGCCAGCTGAGAAGCACTGAGTTCCTTCTTTCCCAGATGCACATAGGTGGCGACGTCCTCGACGGCGTCGAGAAGCCTGCGTTCTGGGTCGAGGTCATCAAGCTCTTGCCGCAACCAACCAAGGCGCACGGTTTTACCTTCGATACGCTTACCTGCGGCCAGCTCCACCTCACCTGCGAGCGCCCGCAGCAACGTTGTCTTACCTGAGCCGTTGACACCGACAAGCCCAATGCGCTCACCTGGGGCGAGGCGCCACGTGAGGTGATCCACCAACGTGCGACCATCCGGCGTCGTAACTGTGGCATCCTCGAGTTCAATGACAACGCGCCCTTGGCGCTGCTTGGAGAAGGCCATGAGCTCAACTTTGTCGCGCGGTGCGGGAACATCCGCAATGAGTGCCTCAGCGGCCTCGATGCGGTAGCGCGGCTTCGAGGTTCGCGCCGGTGCACCGCGGCGCAGCCACGCGAGCTCCTTGCGCGCCAGATTCTGGCGGCGTTGCTCCATGGCATCGGCCTGCCGGGCTCGCTCAGCGCGGGCGAAAGTCCAGTCATTGTAACCGCCCTCGTACGCATCAACCACGCCATCATGGACCTCCCACGTGGTCGTAGCAATGGTGTCGAGGAACCAGCGATCGTGGGTGACAACGATGACCGCTAGCTTGCGGGCAAGCAGGTGCTTCGCCAGCCACTGCACGCCTTCCACGTCGAGGTGGTTCGTCGGCTCATCAAGCACCACCACATCAAGGTCCTGCACCAGCGCGGCCGCAAGATTCACGCGGCGGCGCTCACCACCGGAAAGGGATCCCACCGGGGTATCGAGGCCGAGGTCGACGATACCGAGCCCGCCGAGGACATCGCGCACCTTGGCATTGGAGGCCCACTCGAAGGTTTCCAAACCGAGGGGCTCGATAATGACCTGGGCAATGGTGAGCGACTCCTCCACCTCAAAGCGCTGCGTCACCACCGCCATGCGTAGATCCGAGTTGTGCGATACTCGCCCCGAATCCGGCGGCTCAATGCCCGTGAGGACCTCCAGCAGCGTGGTTTTACCACCACCGTTGACGCCGACGATACCGATACGATCACCGGTTTGAACACCGAGAGAGACCCTGTTCAGGAGGGTCTTGAGTCCAAAGGACTTGCTTACATTTTCCAGGTTGATGAGGTTCGCCATAACGCCTTCATCCTAGTGGGTGGCAGTATCAATTAGGAAAGATCGACGAGGCTTGCGCCCGTGGCAGGAGCCGTGGTCACAAGTCCACGAGTCCCGCGGTTATCAGCGCACACACTGGCAACGACCTCAGCCGCCGTCTCCTCGTCCTCGCATAGAAAGGCACAGGTCGGGCCAGAACCAGAGACAATGCCTGTGAGCGCGCCGGCAGCCTCACCAGTATCCAGAATCTTGCGCAGGTCTGGGCGTAGGGACAATGCTGCCGGTTGAAGGTCATTGTGCACAGCAGCGGCAAGCTCCCGCGGGTTGCCGCTGACGAGTGCTTGGCCCACAGCCTCTGTATCGAGGTGCGGAGCGCTTCCTCGGCCGGCGGCTCGCAGTTCATCAAGTTTGTGAAAGACCGTCGGGGTGGATAGGCCTTCGGAATTGGTGATGATGGCCCAGATGTAACGGCCACGCGCCAGCATCGGCGTGAGCAATTCGCCGCGGCCGCGGCCTAGTGCGGTGCCGCCCATGAGCGTGAAGGGCACGTCAGAGCCCAACTCGGCGGCGAGTTCGAAGAGCATCTCCTCGGTGACGGGTTCGCGGCCGAACTCGGTGCTCAGCGCATGATTGGCCAAGAGCAGAGCCGCAGCAGCATCGGCCGATCCGCCCGCCATGCCGCCGGCAGCGGGGATGCTTTTCTCCATCGTGAGGGTGCCAGTCGCCGGCACCATGAGGCGCTGCGCCACCAGTTCCACGGCACGCCAGGCCAAGTTGTCGATGGATGCCGGCACCCCCGCCGAGTGAAGCCCAGTGACCTCCACGGTGGTGTCCTCGGCCCAGCGGTAGCTCACTCGATCGTGTACGTCGAGGGACTGAAACACGGTGGCGAGCTCGTGAAAGCCGTCCTCGCGCGCCTGGCCAACCCCGAGGTGCAGGTTCACCTTGGCATGGGCACGGGCCTGCCACAGGCGCGGGGGTGTTGTCATGGGATTGCTCATGAGACTTCCGCCAGTCGGACAAAGTCCTCCACACCAAGCTTCTCACCGCGCAGGCGCGGATCAATGTCCGCTGCACGCAGCGCTTCTTCAGCCGCCGCGGCGGAGCCGTAGTGCCCAGCCAGCGCAGCGCGAAGAGTCTTACGGCGCTGTGCGAAAGCAGCGTCAACCAGCGCGAAGAGACGCGGGCGAAGAGACTCGTCATAAGGACGCGTGCAGTCGATACGCACCAAGCCCGATTCGATCTTGGGGGCGGGCCAGAACACGTTCTTGCCTATCGTCCCGGCCTGGCGCACCGGCCCGTAGAACGAGGCTTTCACACTGGGCACGCCATAAACCTTGCTGCCCGGCGCGGCAGCAAGACGTTCGGCCACCTCGAGCTGAACCAAAACGAGTACGCGACGAATCGAAGGATAAAGCTCAAGCAGGTGCAGGAGAACCGGAACGGCGACGTTGTACGGGAGGTTGGCCACGAGTGCGGTGGGCTCCCCCAGCTCCCCGGCCCCAACGGCGAGGGCGTCCTTTTCTACGAGGGTCAGGCGATCCGCTTGCTCGGGAGCACGCTCAGCGACGGTTCCCGGAAGCTTGCCAGCCAGGCGCGGATCGATTTCCACGGCCGTGACATGTTCGACCTCTCCCACAAGGCCCAGGGTCAGTGATCCCAAACCCGGCCCAACCTCCACCACGCGGTCCTCGGAGTCAAGGTCCGCGGCGGCAACGATGCGCCGAATGGTGTTGGGGTCATGCAGGAAATTCTGGCCCAGCTTCTTTGTCGGTGTCACGTCGAGCTCGGCAGCAAGCTCGCGTATCTCCACCGGGCCCAGCAGGAGGGGTTGTGTCATGTCATCCAGATTAATACGCCGAGCACTTAAAGCTTTAGCGCAGGCCGAGCTTCGCGGTGCAGGCAGGCCATGCGCCCCAGCCCTGAGCGGCCTGGACCTTCTGAGCTACGGCAATCTGCTGCTCGCGGGTGGCCTGCCAGGCCTGTGGTGCGTATTCATTGCCACCGAAGGCAGCCCAAGTGGACGGGGTGAACTGCAGGCCGCCGGAGAAGCCGTTACCGGTATTGATGGACCAGTTGCCAGTGGCTTCACACTGCGCGATGGCATCCCAGACCGAGCCTTCAGCGACGGCAGGGGCGGTGGACTTCGGCTTAGTGCCGCGCGCGATGAGGGCGGCGATCGGTTCGGTATGGACGTCTTCCTTAATGACGTCGTTCGACTCTTCTTCGCCATTCACCGTCACGATCTTGCGGGTGACGGTGCGGGAGCCTGGAGTGCCCTCTTCGCGGACCTCCTCGGTGCCCTCTTCCAGCTCAGGATCATCCACATACTTAGCCGGTGCATCGAACTCTTCAGTGTTGTCTTCCTTAGAGACCGTGACTCGATCCACGGTGATGCTCATGCCGGCGGTGACCGGGGTATCAAGCTCTGGGCTGACGCGGTCATCCTTGTCCACGGTGATGCCACGTGCCTCGAGCGCATCCTCAACGGTCTTCGCCGAGACGCTTGCATAGGAGACGGAGCCTCCGTCGGAGACCTTGACAATCTTCGGAGAAATTACCTCGATGTTCATCCCTTCGGTCACTACCTCGTCGTCCGCGATTTCCTTCGCCCCGGAGGTTACCGCAGCTCCCGGCACAATGCCGTCGAGGCCGCCGAGCAGATCAGAGACGGTGAGATCGGTGGAGGACAGCTGCGTTTCCACGCCATCAATGGTGACGGCGACCGGCTTGGCGGTGCGAACGGTGATGGAGTCGCCGTCGGCAAGCTGCTCGGAGAGGGCCGGGTACACCAGGTCCTCACCGTCTACGCTGACCCCGGCGGCTTCCAAGGCGGTGTTGACGTCCCCGGCAAAGGTAGCCAGAGTGGTGGTTTCACCGTTGACGTCAAGCGTGATGTCCTTCTGCGCACCGACGGCGACAACACCGCCCACGGCGAGGGTGCCCAGTACACCGCCGGTTGCCATGCGCAACGGCAGGGAGCGGGAATTGTTGATTCGCTTGATCTGCTTCTTCGGGGACATAAACCTTTTCTCGTCTCTGCAGTATGACGTGCCGAGCATGCGCCCGGCACCTGACTCTGCGCGACAGAATGCGCGCCCCGGCAATCTCAATGCCGGGCTAACTTTGGATAACGATACGGTAACAGGACGTAACAATCGAGAAGTACGTACACGCCGCTACCACTGGCAGAACACTCGTCACAACAAACACGCCTGCCACCTCTGAGCAGGAGGTTTAGCAAAAGTGAAGATCCTCACACCCCGAAGGTTGCGGCGAAAGTTTCCGTCACCTCCGCAGCAAGTTCTTCCACCTGCTGACCACGGGCCTCCGCGACACAACGGTAGGTATGTCCGATAAGCGAAGGCTCATTGCGCGACCCACGGAAAGGCTCCGGAGTCATGTACGGAGCGTCGGTCTCAATAAGCAGCTGACCCGCTGGTGCCAGTGCCGCCGCCTGACGCATCTCTTCATTGCGCTTGAAAGTCACATTGCCGGCGAAAGAGAGGATATAGCCGCGGTCGAGCGCTGCCTTGGCCACCTCCAGCGGGGAGGAGAAACAATGCAGCATCACCGTCGGCGCCTGAGCGCACTCCCCCAGCACGCGCATGAGGTCCTCGTCAGCTTCACGGTTGTGAATCATAAGGGTTTTACCAACCTTGGCCGCCAGCTCCGCGTGCCAGCGCAGCGCTTCCTCCTGCACCTCAAGCGGTGCGGTGCTCTCCGGTTCGTGATGAATCCAATATGTGTCCAGGCCGGTCTCGCCGATGGCCACGCAGCGCGGGTCCGCAGCCATCTCAGTCAGGCGAGCACGGGCGGCCTCGTCGAGCTCACCCGCCTTTGTCGGGTGAATTGCGCACGCGGCATACACGTTATCGAACTCGTGGGCGGCAGCCAGGGCTTTTTCAGCCTCAGCCAAACCATCACCAACGGTGACCATGCGTTCCACTCCAGCGGCACGGGCGCGGACAACCAAGTCGGCGTCAGAGTCGCGACACGAGGCGAGGTGCGTGTGGGCGTCGATAAGCTGGCTCAGACCTTCGGCGGGCACGGGCGTGGGGCGTGGCTTCTTCTTAGACATGGCTGCGAGTGTAGTCGCGCGCGCATGAGAATCCGCACAGCGACGGACTCCACTGTCCCCCGCGATAACATCGGCCCTCAACCGGGCTTTCCGGAGAACACGGCCTCTATCAAGTTGCATGAGAAGTTCGGCTTTGCCACTGTAGGTACGTTCAAGAAAGTGACCTGCAAGGCTGGGCGCTGGCCCGACCTCACCCATTTGCAACTCATGGTTTAAGGATCAATCATGCACGTTCGTCCCGCAGTGCTTGGCGACGCCCCCGCCATCGCCGCCATCTATAACTCCGCCTCCGCTGCAACGCCGGCTGCTAACCTCGTCACCTGGCAGGAAACCGTGGAAGACCGCGAGCAGTGGCTTACACAGATGGAGAAAGAAGGTTACCCGGTTTATGTCGCTGTGGACGACGAGGAGATCGTCGGCTGGGCAGCATATTTCCAGTTCGTGACCCCCGCCATCTACTACGGCACCGCTGAAGACTCCATCTACATCGCTGAGTCTGCGCGCGGCAGGGGTGTCGGCAGCGAACTGATGGCCACGCTCATGGATCATGCCGCCGAGAATGAGTACGTGGAAACCATCATTACCTACATCGTGGACACCAATGAGTCCTCTATTGCCCTGCACAAGAAGTTCGGCTTTAGCGAAACCGGCCGCATGCCCAATATCCACACCAAGGACGGCGTGCGCCTGGGGCTGGTGCACCTGCAACGCGATTTTGACCGCTCCTAGCGCGTTGACCGCTCCACCGTTGGCTATGCCGAGTCGTTAGGCTGAAGCCGGTGTGAGCGGCTCAATTTCCTCTAACTCAGAGAGGATTTTATCTTCCGCGACATCCAAGTCGTAGTGCGACTGGAGACCTAGCCAAAATTGCGGAGTCATTCCGAAAAACTTGGCCAACCGCAGTGCAGTATCAGCGGTGATAGCTCGCTTGCCGTGGACAATTTCATTGATCCGACGAGGCGGAACTCCAATCGATACGGCGAGCTTGTGTTGGGTTATCCCCATCTCCTTAAGGAAATCCTCCACAAGAATTTCACCTGGATGCACTGGGGGGAGCTTCTCAGTGGTAGTCAACGATCTCAACCTCCTGTGGCCCTGCGGCGGTCCATCGGAAACAGATCCGCCATTGACTGTTGATGCGAATGCTGTACTGACCCTGCCGAGCACCCTTCAACGCTTCGAGTCTGTTTCCCGGAGGTATTCGGAGCTCATCCAGCCTCTGGGCATAACCCAGCTGCCTCAGCTTACGGAGAGCAACCGTGTGAATACGCGGGTCGATGGAAGGTACTTTCTCACGATTCCATAAACGCTCGGTGGCCTTGTCCGCAAACGACTGGATCACAGTCTCACCCTATCCCCCCATGACGCCGCGCGTCAATAACGCAAGGCGTCAAATGCTTCTTCATTGTAGCTAAAAATGTATCTTGCCAGCTCTGAGTTCGCTAGCCAACAAGCTCGTCATCAATGTAGACCCGCGTGGTGGCGCGCAAACCAGCGACAAGCATGCACAGCGACAGCACCAAAAGGCCGACTAGCACGACGGTCCAGCTACCGGTGGCACCACGAATAACACCAACGAGCAGAGGCACACACCCAGCGAGGATGTAGCCGCCAGGTTGGACGAAGCCGGACAGGCGCGCAGTTGTCAGCGCGCTGCGGGTCCGTGCAGTCAGCAAAGCCAGCGCCAAAGGAAAGCACATGCCGCCAATGCCCATCAGGCAGGCCCACAAAAGCGGCGTGGAGTCAGCAGCCAGCAGCACACCGGCCCAGCCGGCGCCCGTGCACAGCGCCAGCACCACAGGAACAGCCGCCAGCCTGTATATTCTTGAGATAAGCCACGGCATGATCACGCCGCCAGCAATGTTAAAGACACCGATGATGGCCAGAGCCACGCTCGCGGTGTTCTCACCCACGCCTTTTTCTACGAGCATGCGGGGCAGCCAGCCCATCTGTACATAGGCCATGGTTGATTGCAGTCCAAAGAAGAAGAGCATGGCCACAGCCGTGGGCGAGGTATACATGGGGCGCGGGGCGCCCTCGCCGTCGACAGCTCCGTGGGCAACATCGCGTCCGGTCCGCGGGAGCACGACCATCCACGCGATGAGTTGCGCGATGGCGGGCAGGCACCACACCCACAGCGCACCCTGCCATGTGCGCTGAGTGACCGCCGACAACGGCCCCAGCGCACTCGATACCCCCAGCATCGTCGTGTACGTCGTCATGAGCGCCACTAGGGTGCGTCCCGAGCCATGTTGTTTAATCCACGCTGGAAGCAGGACATTGGCCAGCGCGATGCCGGCGACAACGCAGACTGTCAGGACCACAAAGAGCGGGAAGCTGCTGACCCATGGGCGCAGCGCCAATCCGGCAACGAGTGCTACCGTGCCGGCCGCCAAGGTGCGGCTCAGCCCTACGTGACGCGCGATGGGAACAGCAGCCAAGCCCATGACCGCAAAACACAGGCCTGGCAGCGCGGTGAGCAGTCCGGCTGCACCGGACGAGATACCGAAGAATCCCTGAATCTGTCCGAGAACCGGCGCTACCGAGGCAATGCCGGATCGCAAGTTCACCGCCGTGAGGCACACGACGGTGAACAGCAAGGCAGGCGCGAGTGTGCGCCGGAAGCGCTGCCCCACAGAACCTACTTCTGTACCGGGGCCCATTCTGGGCCGGTCTCACCGAGCTCTGGGTCAAGTTTGGCCACGAGCGGCTTCGGCTTCTGCAGCGTGGTGCCCGGCGTGACGTCGATACGCTTCCACGCCGCCTGCTGTGCGGTGTAATCACCAGTGATGATCGGATACGGGTGGTTCTCCGGCGGAAGGTTCACACCCACGACCTCGACCGGCATGTCATCGACAACGTCCTCAACCTGTGGCTGTGCGGCCCATACACCCTCACGCCCCAAGGTCTCGTGTACCTTTTGCGCGGTGAAAGGCAAGAAGGGGGTGAGCATGACGTTGCAGTCAGAAACCACCTGAAGTGCCGTCCACAGAACGGTAGCGAGGCGCTCGCGGTGCGTCTCATCCTTGGCCAGCTTCCATGGTTCCATTGCGGCAACGTAGGCATTGGCCTCACCCACGACGTGCATGATGGAAGTCATAGCCTGCTTGAACTTGGACTGCTCAAGGAAGTCCGCGGCAGTGGCGAAGGTGTCCTCCGCCAGTGCCAAAATATCCTTGTCCGGCTGCTCCAGAGCAGCCGGGGCCGGTACCTCGCCGAAGTTCTTAAACGCCATTGACACCGTGCGGTTGACCAAGTTGCCCCAGCCGTTGGCCAGCTCGTTGTTGATACGGCGGACAAACTCATCCCAGGTGAAGTCGGTGTCATTGTTCTCTGGACCGGCCACTGCGATGAAGTAGCGCAGGGCATCGGGGCCGAACTCCTTGAGGAAGTCTTTGACGTAGATAACCACGCCCTTGGAGGAGGAGAACTTGGACCCCGACATAGTCAGGTATTCCGAGGAGACAATCTCCGTGGGTAAGTTCAGCTCACCGTAGGTGTGCAGCTGACCACCCTTTGCTCCCTTGCCCGCGTAGCCTAAGAGCTCCGCCGGCCAGATTTGGGAGTGGAAGGTGATGTTGTCCTTGCCTTGGAAGTAATAGTGGCGGGCCTCCGGGTTCTGCCAGTAGTGCTTCCATGCCTCAGGGTTGCCGGTGCGGTGTGCCCACTCAATGGAGGAAGACAGGTAGCCGATAACCGCATCGAACCACACGTAGAGTTTCTTCGCTCCGTTGTCCTCCCAGCCCTCAACCGGGATCGGGATACCCCAGTCAATATCGCGGGTCATGGTACGCGGGCGCATATCCTCCAGCAGGTTGAGGGAGAACTTCAGCACGTTGGGACGCCACTCTTCGCGGGTCTTCAGCCACGACTCGAGGGCGTCTTTGACCGCAGGCAGGTCCAGCAGGAAATGCTCGGTGTCGATGAATTCCGGCGTTTCCCCGTTGATCTTGGACACTGGGTTGATGAGGTCTACCGGGTCCAGCTGGTTGCCGCAGTTATCGCACTGGTCACCGCGGGCACCATCGGCGCCACACAGCGGGCAGGTGCCCTCAATGTAGCGGTCCGGCAAGGTACGGCCCGTCGATGGCGAGATAGCACCCTGGGTGGTCTCCTTGAGCATGTAGCCGTTCTCGTAGAGGCCTTTGAAGAGTTCTTGCACCACCGCGTAGTGATTGCGGGTGGTGGTGCGGGTGAAAAGGTCATACGACAGTCCGAGGCCCGCCAAGTCGGTCACGATCTGACGGTTGTAGCGATCCGCCAGTTCACGAACGGTAACGCCTTCCTTGTCCGCTTGGACCAGCAGCGGGGTGCCGTGCTCGTCCGTGCCGGAGACCATGAGGACATCCTTGCCGCGCATTCGCTGGAAGCGCGCAAACACATCGGAAGGAACGCCGAAGCCCGCCACGTGTCCGATGTGGCGGGGTCCGTTGGCATAGGGCCAAGCAACATTAACGACAACTGTCTCAGTCATGGCCCCTACTCTATCGAACACCCCCTCACCGTATGTGCAGTGAGGGGGTGTCACTACGTGTTCGCTGTCAGGCGCGAACTTACCGGGCGCGACTAATTCTTGTGCATGCGCTGACGGCGGCGGGCCTTGTAGGCCTCTTCGCGCTGGAACTCGCGGTGCAGGCGGCGCTCACGGGCTAGCTTGCGCTGGAAGGCTTGGGCCTCACGGTACTCCAAGTAGATAACGTCGTTGCTCAGGTCCTTGTAGATGGCGAACATGAGGCCAACGACGATGAAGAGGAACGGCAGGGCTGCCACGATGGTGACGTTCTGCAGGTTGGACAGGGAGTCCTCACTGGACAGCAGGAGCGTCAGACCAACGGCCGCGGTGAGCACACCCCACGTGGCGGACAGCCACGGCTTGGCGGTGGTGGCGCCGGACTGGGACATGGAGCCCATGACCGTGGACGCGGAGTCGGCCGAGGTGATGAAGAACGTGGCCAGGAGGATTGCAGCGACGATGCCGGCAATGAAGCCTCCCGGAAGGTTCTGCAGGAGGTTGAAGAGCTCCTGCTCAGCAGAATCACCGGAAATGGAGTTGCCGTTCTGCTCCATGTGAATGGCGGTGCCACCGAAGATGGCGAACCAGATGGTGGACACACCAGCCGGGACGAGGAGGACGCCGATGCAGAACTCGCGGACAGAGCGGCCGCGAGAAATGCGCGCCAGGAACATACCGACGAACGGGGACCAGGACACCCACCACGCCCAGTAGAAGATGGTCCAAGACGATAGCCACTCGGCTGCCTCACCGTTGTTGGACTCAGCGGTACGGGCGATCATCTCGGTGAAGTTGGCCAGGTAGTTACCAATCGAACCTGGAATCTGGTTAAGGATGGTGACCGTCGGGCCCAGGATGAACACGAAGATGGCCAGCAGTGCAGCCAGAACCATGTTGGCGTTGGACAGGTACTGAATACCCTTGCCCACACCAGACATGGCGGACAGGATGAAGGCCAAGGTCAGCACAAGCACGATGCCGATGACAACGCCCTGGGACGGGTTCTCAATCAGGCCCGAGGCCTCAAGTCCTGCCTGGATCTGGGTAGCACCCAGGCCCAGGGAGCAGGCGGTTCCGAAGACGGTGGCGAAGATGGCCAGGATGTCAATGAGTTTGCCCAGAGCACCGTCAGCGGCACGCTGACCAATGAGCGGCACGAAGGTCTGGCTCAGCAGCTGCTTACGACCGATACGGAAAGTGGAGTAGGCAATGGCCAGGCCCACGATGGCGTAGACGGCCCAGGGGTGCAGGGTCCAGTGGAACATCGCGGTGGCCATGGCGGTCCCCACCTCGTGCTCGCCGTGGCCGGGCACGCCGTTCTTGAAGTAGTTGAGCGGCTCGGAAGCGCCGTAGAACATGAGGCCGATGCCCATACCGGCAGCGAACATCATGGCAATCCAGGACACCGTGGAGAATTCGGGCTCTTCATCGATGTGCCCCAAGCGAATAGTGCCAAACTTCGACATCGCGATAAAGATCACGAAGACGACGAAGATGGTGCCAAACAGCACGTAGGCCCAGCCGAAGTCATTGACGACGAAATTCAGGGCGTTGCTTGCGAAAGCACCGAAGTTATCCGGTGCGGCCAGGCCCCAGGCCACGATGGCGGCCACAAGAAGGCCGGCGATGCCAACAATGGACCAGTCAATCGGCGAATCAATGCCGCCGGGGCCGAACTCCTCGGTTTCCTTGTCCTCTGCGGGCACCGAGTAGGCCCCCGGGTTGAAGGCCTTGTTGGTGATCATGTCCTGGAGCTGGCTCGTGGCCGAGGCTGCCTCGAGGCGCTCATCGACAGTG
This sequence comes from Corynebacterium sp. BF-R-2, assembly GCF_024586525.1. Classification (NCBI taxonomy): domain Bacteria; kingdom Bacillati; phylum Actinomycetota; class Actinomycetes; order Mycobacteriales; family Corynebacteriaceae; genus Corynebacterium; species Corynebacterium sp. BF-R-2. The sequence goes on from NZ_JAMFTP010000002.1 coordinate 162,126, forward strand.
CGATACTCATCGACCGTGCTTTGCGAGCTTGTCCCGCTCGGCACGGCTGACGAGACCCCCGTGTCCTTTACGTTGTCTACATTGGTCGAGTCTGTCATAGTCTCAGACCTTGCTGCCCTGCCACCAACTAGTCAACTTGCAGGCGCGCTAAAGGCGCACCGTATCGCACATATCCGCAGAAAAATAGGCAGGAGCCCGTGCTTTCCGACGTCCCCCTTTTCCCCACCGCGGTCCTGTCCCGAACTGGGACTGCGCAGCTGACAGAGGATTTTAGACCGTCTCACCGCGTACTCACAGATCGATCACGTAACGATACGATAACGATTAGGGAAAGAGAGACAGCGGTCACCACACAACGTCGATGCTGCACAACCACACATTCCCCCACTGCGCGGGAACGGCGGCAGGCTAGTCGCGGGCAGCGAGGTACGCGTCGTACAACTCACGGTTCGACCATTCAGTCCCCGCGGCTGCTTGCTTGCAGGCCTGCTTTGCGCGCACGCCGCGCTCCACCTCAGCACGGACCTCAGCAAGTAGCTCCTCTAGCGACGCGGGCTCAGCAGCACCACCTTCAATCACCACGGTGATTTCGCCGCGCGCATTCTCTTCTGCCCATTCAGCAAGCTCACCCAACGTTCCGCGCTTGATCTCTTCATAGGTCTTGGTCAGTTCGCGGCACACCGCAGCGCGGCGTTCGGCGCCGAGGATCGTGGAGGCGTCGCCAAGCGTCTGCGCTAGCCGGTGCGGCGACTCGAAGAAGGCAATAGCGCGGCGCTCCCCTACCAACGACTCCAACCACGCTTTGCGTGGACCAGGCTTACGCGGAGGAAAGGCATCGAAGAGAAAGTGCCCCACCCCCAAGCCTGAGAGCGCCAAGGCCGTGGGCACCGCGGACGGACCAGGGAAGCAGGTGACGGGGACACCTGCCGCCACGGCCGCATCGACGATGGAATGACCAGGATCAGAAACCAACGGCATTCCTGCGTCGGACACGACAAGAACCGTCCCGGTTCGCGCGGCGTCGACCAGCATTCGTGAGCGCTCCGCCTCATTGTGATCAAAATTGGAGACCACCTTGCCTCGAATGTCCACGCCCAATGCTTGGGCTAGGTTGCGTACGCGGCGGGTATCTTCCGCAGCGATGACATCGGCGTGCCCCAAGGCTTGCATGAGGCGTGCGGAGGCATCGCCAGGATTTCCTAGGGGCGTCGCAGCGAGGATGACACCGCGCGGCAAAGGATCAAGCTGAAGACTCATACACCCCAGCATGGCACACGCACGCTAAACTCTTCCGAGTGAGTATCGCAACGTCCATCCCCCGACCTGCCCGGAAGGGCCACACCGCCGCGCCCGGCCGCCATACCCGGCCGGCGCCGCCTGCGCCCCGCCCCTACGTCTGGACCAGTTCCGACACCATTAGCACCGCCATTATCGCTGTGCTGGCCTTCATCACGCGCTTTGTAGGCCTCACCAGTCCAGTATCGGAAGGCACCCCGGTCTTCGACGAGAAGCACTACGTGCCGCAGGCCTGGGACATGGTGAGCAGCTGGCACAACCTGTTCCTCGGCGGAATCGAGTCCAACCCCGGCTACGGTCTCGTGGTTCACCCACCGCTAGCAAAGCAGATTGTCGCTCTTTCCGAGTCTGTCTTTGGTTATACCCCGATGGGCTGGCGTTTCATGACCGCCCTCTTCGGTGTGGGCACTGTACTACTCACGATGGCCCTGGCTCGCCGCTTGTCGGGTTCCTGGCACGTCGGATTCTTAGCTGGACTGATCGCCGTATGCGATGGCGTGCTCCTCGTCTCTTCGAAGTTTGGCATGCTGGACATCTTCCAGGTCTTCTTTGTTGTCGCCGCCGCTTGGGCGCTTGCCCGTGACCACCAGCAGATGCGTGAGCGCCTCCACACCGCTTTCATCACGGGGGCGATGGGTACATCTGATTTCGGTCCCCGTTTTGGCTTCCGCTGGTGGCGTTTTACGGCCGGTGTTTTCTTGGGACTGACGTTGTCCGTGAAGTGGTCCGGCCTGTACTACATCATGTTCTTCGGCCTCATGAGCGTCTTCTCTGACCTAGCTCTGCGCCGCATGTACGGTGTGCGCCGCTACGTCCTTGGCACCCTCATCCGTGACACTCCGGCAGCTCTCGCCTCCATCGTCGTGCTGCCCATTGCCCTGTACGCCTGGTCCTGGCGTGCATGGTTTGCCGATGAAACCGCCGTGTACCGCCACGCAAAGGTGGACGGCACGATCGACGAAGGTTCGTGGCTCCTCAATCTCCCCGAACCTATTGCAGGCTGGTTCTACTATCACAGCTCGGTCTTGGAGTTCCACGCTTCATTAACCTCCTCGGGCGGCCATAGCCACCCGTGGGATTCCAAGCCATGGGCGTGGCTCGTGGCAGCGCGCCCTATTCTCTATTACTCCTCTACCGATCTCACCTGCCCCAATGGTGGTGACTGCCGCGAGATGCTCTATCTCTTCGGCACCCCCGCTATCTGGTGGCTCGTCATTCCGGCCGTGTTGTGGGGCCTGTGGTCGCTGCTCGTGCGACGCAACCGTGCTTTCCTCATCCCACTCGTGGGCGCAGCTGCCGGTTTCCTCCCCTGGCTCATGGTCTTTGACCGACAGATGTACTTCTTCTACGCCACGGCCTTCATCCCCTTTGTCATCGTGCTCATTGCTCTCGCGTGTGGCCAGATGATTGGCCGTGGGCCGGAACTCAGGTGGCCATGGCTCCGCTCGATCTTCGGTTCAGCGATACCGCTAGGAACCTTCCTGACTGTGTGCTATGCGGCGCTCGTGGTCGCCATGTTCGCGTACTTCTCCCCCATTCTGTACGGATTTCTCATCCCTGAATCGTGGTATCAGTCGATGATGTGGCTGCCATCGTGGAGCTAATCCCACCTCACAGGATGTGTCTGTTCCCCTAACGCTTAACGAGGGCTCGCAGTCAGGGCGCGATAAACGTCCCGCAGCACAAAGCCCCTGTCCGCGGCCCACGCCCAGCCCAGGCCCACTGCAGCCAATCCCGTGGCCACAAGGATGTAGATTTGGCCGGCCCCCGCCGTTCCCAATGCGAAATCCCGCATGGTGAAGCCACAGAGGAAGGCGAACATGGTACAGGCGACCGGCAGCAGGCCAGGCGCTGATGCTGGCCGCCAAGCGGCAAAGCCAAGACCACTGGCTAGTCCAAAGCGCAACGCAGCTGCTTCCATGAGCAGGCGTGCGCGTTCCGGATCCGCACCTTCTGCCAGAGTTCCTTCACTGCCGGTGGTGGTCAGCCCAGATGCACTCACCACGACCACCACTGCCCACACAAGAAAGACCACGGACAGTACTGACAGGCTTATTCTCGCAAGAGCCACGGAGGCTTGGCGTGCGCTCGAGGCCCGCTGCCATTCCGGTTCCACGCCCGCGAGGATGACCTCTGAGAGGTCCCGAGGGGGGTGCCCTGCAGGTTGGACCTGGCTCAATGAATGAGACAGCGCAGCTGCTTTATCGCGGAAGGCCGCACATTCCGGGCATCCGGAAAGGTGGGCATCGATGACATCCGGAGCAAGCTGCGGCACTTCACCGTCCAACTGCGCGGAGATTGCCGCCTGCACCTGCTCATGCGTCAGCACGGTTCAACACCCCATCTACGCTGGCGCGACCCGAACCAAACACGACAATCATGAGTAAGGACACCATGAGCACCAGCGGATACTCGATACCACCGTCCGCAGTGAAGAGGCCATTACTCAAATGCACGAAGTAAAGAGCACATGCCATGAGCAGCGCCAGTGCGCCGGCCACAAAGGTGGTCAACAGGCCGACGACCAAGGCGGCGCCACCAATCATTTCCGCAACGCTGGCCAAATAGGCCGATAGCTGCGGCTGCGGGATTCCCCACGCAGAGAACTGCCCGGTGGTTTCGTCCATGCCAGCAAAGAACATCTTGTCCACGCCATGCGCCACGAAGATGACGCCCAGCACTGCACGGAAGATGAGCAACGCGGCATCGCGAACAGCGGGTCGATTCATGATTCATAGACTACCCTGGATGCCCACTGCCCTACGAAAGGACTCCCGCGCCATGAGCATCTGGACCACCGTAGATTCACCGCTGGGTTCATTGACCCTCGTCGCCAGCGACGACGGCTTAACCCATGTCTATTTTCCTACTGAGAACCCTGATCTGGATGCGGTCCCGCAACCCCCACTTGCAACAGCAGCGGCTAGGTCTACCTGCGTACCCGAGCGCGTGCTCTGCTCCGCAACGAAACAACTCATCGAATACTTTGGCGGCACCCGCCACCATTTCGACGTGCAACTCGCCCTGCCTACTCCCCCGCTGTCCTTCCGTGATCGCGCCCACCGAGCTCTCGGCCTCATTCCCTATGGGCATCGGTGGAGCTATGCGCACTTAGCACAGGCCGCAGGAAGCCCGCGTGCGGTTCGGGCAGCCGGCAGCGCCTGCGCATCCAATCCGCTGCCGATCGTGGTTCCTTGTCACCGAGTAGTGCGCGCCGACGGGCTTATCGGTTCCTACCGCGGCGGCGCCGAAGCCAAGGCTTTCCTCCTAGAACACGAAGAACACCACGCTAGGATGGCGCAGAGCGGGAACCGCTGAGAGGTTTGCGCAGTCTAAGAAGGTATGACTGTTACGGAAATGACGAACGATACTGGGCCTGTGTACGACGCGGAGGGATTGGGGCGCCCCGCATGGGCGATGACCTCGCCGCTGCTACGCCACTATTACGACACTGAATGGGGTATGCCCGTTCACGAAGAGTCCGCTCTCTTGGAGAGACTGTGCCTCGAAGGATTTCAAGCAGGGTTGAACTGGGAGCTCGTGCTGCGCAAGCGTGATGCTTTCCGCGAAGCCTTTGCCGGTTTTGATGCGGATCTGCTCTCCAGCTTTGGGGAGGAAGAAATCGAACGCCTCATGGAAAATGACGGCATTATCCGCAATCGCTTAAAAATCAAGGCCACCCTCACCAACGCTAAGGCCACGGTGGCATTACGCGAGGAGGGCGGGCTCGATGAGTTCATTTGGAGCTTCCTGCCAGAAGACACCATCGCTCCTGAATGCGAGGAAGATATTCCCAAATACACGCCGGAAGCTGAAGACATGTCCAAAGCTTTGAAGAATGCAGGATTCAAGTTTGTAGGGCCGGTGACCTGTTTCTCCCTCATGGAGGCCATCGGCATGGTGGATGCCCACTTGGTGGGCTCACACCGCCGCGGCACCTCCGGTATCTGGCCGGCCTAACTAGCCCACACGGCGCGCCGCAAGGTCATCGCGGCGCTGACGTGGAGAGCTGTGCGGGCCGTCGAAATCACCGTCAGTGTCATCCTCGTCGTAGACCGGCAAGTAATCGAAGTCAGGGCTCTCATCATCAATCTCGAGGACGAGGGCACCTGGGCGTCGCAGGTTTGGCGGCAACGATTCAGCTGGGTTTTCTGCGTTACGCACTCCAAGGCGTGCACGGCGCAAATGGTAGACGCGGCGGCGCAGCAACTCCTGCTCGCGGCGCACTTGGGAGCGCAATGCGACGAGGTACACGGTGGTGATGACACCGGCGATTCCGGCGAGCCACCAAGCCCAGCCGCCAAAGACGATGCCGAGACAAACCGTGGCAACCACGGCCACGGCCAAGCCTATAAGCGTGCGCTGGCGGCGCTGGTAGCGGGTTGCGGATGCTTCCTTCTCCTTTACCGGATCCCAGCCGCCGCGTCCGAGGCGGCGCTGTGCAAAGGCAAGCTCCTCAGCGGAAAGCTCGGTATCGGTGTGTGGGTTGCGCTCCGGTTCTTCTTCCCCGTCAACGGCCTCGCTCATGGGAACAGCAGCCGATCCGGAAGAGACGGCATCATCGAACTCTGCGGAGTCCTCAGCATCAGCCTCCTCAGCATCAGCCGTACCCTCACCAATGTCAGCAGCACTCGCGGCAGCCGGGGCATCGATAGCCCCCGGATAAAGGAGATCAACCGGGGACGTGAAGGTCTCATCGAAGTCGTAGGCATCCTCTGCCACTGAGGTGTGGGCCGGCGTGGTAAAGACCTCAGCTTCAACGGGATCGACGTCTGCGTTGGGCTCCTGGATGCGTTCCTCTTCCACGATGACGTCATCCTCACCGTCGTCATCACTGGTGTCCTCGGCCGCGTCTGCATCTGATGCGGCATTCTCAGCACCGACGGGGACCGCCGCCACAGAATCAGCCGTGGTGGCGCCCTCAGGGGTCTCGACCACTTCGCCGTCGATAGTGTCCGCCACGACATGGCCCTCAGTCCCCTCACCGGGACCCTTACTGGAAGCGACATCAGCAGTACTGGAATCCTCATCCGAGGCATCATCAGCCAGCACCAACTCATACTCGGCATCCGGGTCCTCGGCAGAGACGCGGGCGCTGGGCCGGATATCCGCCTTACCCAATCGTGGCTTGCGGCGGCCCGGTACGGAGCCAGAGTCGCCTTCAAAGAGCACGCGGGTCTCCTCGAAGGCCTCACCGGTGTGGCTCATGGGGCGCTGGGAGCGCAGCAGCCACGGAGCAAGAATGAAAAGCCACACCACAATGACGAGGATGATGGGCACAGTGGTCATCATGAGGAAGGTTCCCACTTTCCAGGGTCGACGAAAAGGGAGTACAACTAGGCCCCCACTTTAGCCTCCCTACTACCCGATTCGGGCATTGTCGGCCCCAAAATTACAAGGTTGTGACTTAAGTGAAAGCAGAGGTCGACGGCCTTTATGCGATACGACCACTACTACGCAGGCGCTCGACGGCACTCGATGCAAAATCCTCTCGATTGAGCGCCAAAAAGTGGTGATCACGCCACGCACCATCAATATGCAAATTGCGGCGAAGGAAACCCTCATCACGGAAACCGTTATTGTGAAGGACCTTGCCGGAAGCGGGATTGCCCGGAAGATAGGTCGCGGTCACGCGGTGCAGACCAACCCGGCAGAAAGCATGATCTACCCCCAATGCGCAGGCCGCAGTGGCAATACCCGCGCGGTGTACCCCTGAATGTACCCAGTAGCCCACCCAGCATTCACTGACTCCTCCGTGCTGGATGTTTCCCAAGGTCAACTGACCACGAAACTGGCCGTCAACCTCGATAACAAGAGGGACCACGGTGCCGGAGCGGGCTGAATCACGCAGGAACATCAGGTGGTTCCACCACGCGGACTGAGAATGCGCGGAGTTCCAAGAAGTGGGCAGGGTTGGTTCCACCGGCTTGAGAAACTCACGATCCTCAATTCGCTGCTGCCGCCAAGCTCCGCCATCACCGCGCATGAGCGGCCGCAGACGCACAGACAGTCCGTGTGGAAACGCCGGAGTTGGTCTCATGCGAACGACGGGAGTGGCCTCTGGCCAACCAGGATGATTCGGGTTAACCTCACCGCTCGCAGGGCTCGACAGCCGCCCAGCGGCATTTCCAAAGGGATCCAGCATGGGCCTAGCTGCGCTGGGTCAAGAACAAAACGTCAACCACATCGCCTGGTCGGATCTCCGTGACTTCCTCCGGAATACGAATCATGGCGTTGGCCTCTGACAAACCGGCAAGCAGGTGAGCAGGTGCGCCCGCGGCCCCACCGAGCCCTTCCACAAGGTAGTCAGAGGTTTCAGCGTCACGCATCAAGCGCGCACGGATAAAGCCACGCCGGCCCGGGCGAGACTCAACGTGGTTGAGCACACGAGCGCGCACCACTCGGCGCTGTCCGCTTCGCTTGCCCAGGGATAGCCTAATAAGCGGGCGAACAAAGACCTCAAAAATGACCAGCGCAGAGACCGGGTTCGAGGGCAGCAGGAAGGTCGGGATACGTTCCTCTCCCAGCAAGCCAAAGCCCTGAACCGAGCCTGGGTGCATGGCTACACGTGAGGTATCGACGTCACCAAGCTCATCGAGAACCCCACGGATCTCGTCTGCGCCTGCGCCACCCACGGCACCGGAAATGACGAGAACTTCACTACGCGCGAGGTGGGTTTCCAGAGCTTCGCGCACGCGGCGCGGCTCGCCGGCAGCAATACCCACGCGTTGCACGTCGGCGCCGGCCTCCTTCGCTGCGGCCGCCAAGGCATAGGAATTCACGTCAAAGACCTGACCTAAGCCCGGTTCACGGTCAATATCGACCAACTCTTTGCCATAGGACACGATGGTCACGCGCGGACGTGGATAGGCCAAAACTTTGGAGCGGCCTACCGCAGCGAGTAGGCCAATCTGTGCTGGCCCCAGGACGGTCCCAGAGGACACTGCAACGTCACCCGGCTGAATGTCATCGCCCACGCGACGGACAAAGTCACCCGAGCGCACTGGACGGTGCGAGGTTACGCGCTTGCGTCCGCGATCAGACCATTCGAGGGGCAGGACAGCGTCGGCAAGCGTCGGCAAAGGTGCACCCGTGTACACCCGCACTGCCTGCTTAGGCTGAAGGCGCAAAGGCTGACGCGAACCTGCCGGTACCTCACCGACCACAGGTAGGGAACGTTCAGTCTCCGGTTCTGAGGCAGGGTCACCCGCCTCATCCTCTGCCGGCCGCGGACGGGGCTTAAGTGCCTTCTCTCCGCCGACATCAACTGCACGCACTGCATATCCATCAATCGCTGCCTGCGGAAAGCCCGGCAGCGGCTGATTCGCCTGCACTTCCTCAGCGCACTTGAGTCCCAGGGCATTCGCGATGGCTATGCGCACCGGCTCCGGGGTCACCGCCGCATCAAGAATGAACGCCATCTGGTCATCGACCGAACGCATACACCGCCTACCTTCGCTGTGGGGTCTGTGGGGGATGGACTAAAGCTTAATGTGCGGAGGCTAGCCCTTCAGGCCGTTCTCCGCTTCATACTCATCCATGATGTGCTTGAGGGCCTTGTACAGCGCAGGGCCATACTTCTCATCACGCAGGCCGAAATCCACGTTTGCGGGAATATATCCACCCGGGTTACCCAGGTCATGGCGCTTGCCTTGGTGAACCACAACGTGAACCGGGTGGCCTTCCTTGATGAGAAGCTCAATGGCGTCGGTCAGCTGCAACTCGCCGCCCTTGCCCGGCTTAATACGGCGCAGGGCATCAAAAATCTTACGGTCCAGCAGGTAGCGGCCTGTCGCCACCAGATTGGACGGAGCGTCCTCCGGCTCCGGCTTCTCCACCATGCCCACGACCTTTTTCACGCCAGGGACATTGGTGTCCTCTACGTCAAAGACGCCGTAGTTATAGGTTTCTTCCCGGGACACCTCGAACGCGCACAGCACACTGCCGCCGAGCGCTGCACGCACGCGAGCCATCTCACCCATGACGGTCGCGGGTAGAACGATGTCATCTGGCAACATCACGGCGAAGAAGTCTTCGTGCTCGTCCAAAACGGACTCAGCCAAGCCGACTGCATGCCCCAAACCAAGGGGCTTCTCCTGTGGAACGGAGATGGGGTGAATCAGTTGAGCGGCACGCTTAACCTTGCCCACCTGCTCATCCTTGCCGCGAGCGTCAAGAGTCTCAACCAGCTCAGGAAATTCCTCAAAATGGCGCATCACTTCCTGCTTATTAGGTGCGGTGATGACGGCCAGGCGCTGTGCGCCTACGGATGCGGCTTCCTCCGCAATCAGCTCAATACCCGGCGTATCGACGACAGGGAGCAGCTCCTTCGGCACAGTTTTGGTGGCGGGCAAAAAGCGGGTGCCCATGCCAGCTGCGGGGACAACAACCGTGGCGATCCCAGTGGGGGAATCCTCATGTGCAATAGCCATAGATTCCAGTTTACAATGCGCCGACCACAGCTCCGCGGTGCGCTACGCCAGCGATCTATGATTTATATCCATGACAACCACCCCTAAGGCTGTTCTCAGGGCCCAGCTTCTTCAGTCGCGCCGAGCGCGCAACCCCGAGCAGCGCGCTCAAGATAACAAGGCGTGGTGCGCCGGGGTTCGTGCACTTCTCACGCCTGCAATGCGGGTCGCAGCGTACCACCCGCTCGGCACTGAGCCGGGTGGCCCAGAGCTGGTGGACAGCATCGCTGCTGCGTGTCGCGAGGTCTATCTGCCGATTTCCGGCACCGATGGTCAGCTGCTGTGGACGCTTTACGACGGCCCAGATTCCATGCGTCCCGGCGCGTTGGGCATTGCGGAACCGGTTGGCAAACGCCACTCCAGCGCGGTGTTGGCACAGCTGGATCTCATTCTGGCTCCCGCCATGGCCGTGAGCCCAGCAGGCATGCGCCTGGGAAAGGGCGCCGGTTACTACGACCGCGCCTTGGCTCCCCTCACGACTGGCCAGCCGCCTGTGGTCGCTCTCGTGCATTCCACCGAAGTACGTGAGGTTCCCTTTGAGGACCACGATCGTCCCGTCGATGGCATCCTCACTGAGCTCGGGATGAGTTGGATGTAGCGACCTGGGAACCGCACGGAGCTCTGCACAGTCTAAGAAGATATGGAACTCGTTCATATCCTGCGCACACCAGGGCACCGACGCAGCGTGCTGATTCGGCGAACTCTGGCCTGCATGCTGCTCGTGGCTGCTGCCGTGAGCGCTCTAGCCTCTACTCGTGAGCAGCCTCGCACTGTGGTCATGGCACGCGAGGTAGCTGCGGGCGAGAAACTTGCCCAGGGTGATGTTGCGGTGGCTCGTGTCCCCTCGTCTCTTCTTCCCGCCACAGCCCTAGGAAGTAACCCGGAGGAGGCTGTCGGCCGAGTTCTCGTGGCATCGGCTGGCGCAGGTGAAATCCTCACTACTACGCGGCTGCTGAGCTCCGACCTCGTCGCGGACTTCGGGATGTCAGATGCCCACCTCATCCCTTTGACCTTGGCGGAACCGGAGATCGCATCCAACCTGCATCACGGCGATACCGTTAATATCGTCGGCGGCACAGACTCCCGCGATGTGGATGACGCGGTCGCTCTCGATGATTATGGTTCCTCTGCACAAGGCGCCACAATCGCCAGCGGCGCACGCGTCGTCTCGGTTGACGCGCCGGACGCTGGCGCCCGCACACGCACACTCCTCGTCGCACTACCCGCGCAGGCTGCTGAAGCCGTCGCCGCCGCGTCCCTGGCGCAACCGCTCACGGTGGTCATTGTTGGAGACCGCGCTCACACATAGTCAGGTTCTGTGTTTGTCAGCGCCTTTTCTCGGATGCCTGTCTCTGCACGTTGCCTCCGTTAACCTGCGCGGATTAGTGTGTTTATGTCCACTCAGGCGCCACAGCCCACTAGCCCACAGGGAGCTGCCGGCAGTGCGCCAGTCAGTGGCCTCTCATCGCAGTAGTTTCCCGCTCCGTCTCGCCCCTCTTTCCCGTTAGCCCACCACAGCATCGAATACATCGCAGTGGGCACGCTACGTATGGCGCACTGCACCGACATCCCTACGAGGAAGGTTGTAAGGCGAACGAGGTTTTCATTAGAAAAGGACATTCATATGCTCAAGGGTTTTAAAAACTTCATCATGCGCGGAAACGTCATTGAGTTAGCTGTCGCAGTCATCATTGGCTCGGCGTTCACCGCCATTGTCACCTCCGTGACAGATCACCTCATCCAGCCGCTCATCAATTCCTTCGGCTCCCCGGATATGGGCGGCCTAGGGTTCAGCATCACCGATAGCCCGGAAACCTTCCTGGACTTCGGCGCCGTCATCACCGCCGTCATCAATTTCCTCATCATCGCCGCTGTGGTCTACTTCGGAATCATTGCGCCGATCGATGCTCTGACGCAGCGCGCCAAGCGCCACCAGGGTGTCGATCCTGAAGAGGCTGCACCGACCAGCGAGCAGCTTCTCGCGGAGATTCGTGACCTGCTCGCTGCTGAGAGCGGTGGTGCTACGGGCCAGAACACCAACGCCACCAAGAAGTAATCAGCATAGGGCGTAAAACACAAGGAGGGCTGGCCGTTCCGAGGAGGAAGGCCCGCCCTTTTTTCATGCACTGCCTACGGCCGCCTGCTCTACTGGGTAGCCCCGAAATGCGGCGGCATGTTCTCGCGGTAGAAGGCCTCACCGGTGGGCTCATCGTCGTTTCCGACGACGGAGTCATTGTCGAGCGCGACGCTGCGCAGCTCGTCATCACCCACGTTTCCTGCGGTGTCGCGGAAATCCGTGCTGGGTGCATCAAAGCTACGGTCATAATTCTGCGCAGTGGACGGGCGCTGTACGCGGCGGCGACGACGTGCAGGACGCCGATCTGATTCAGCCATTAGACGCTAGACTTCTGCAGCTGGTCAACGAGGTGGTGTACCAGCGGCGTCAGCGTAGCCATGCCGTCACGGACCGCGGCACGCGACGCTGCGACATTGACAATCACCGTCGAACCGGAGACACCGGAGATACCGCGGGACGTGCATGCATCCACCGCACCACACGCCTGGCCGGAGGACCGCAGCGCCTGTGCCACACCGGGGACCATCTGATCCAGCACTGCGCGAGTGGCCTCCGGAGTCTTATCGCGCGGCCCCACGCCGGTACCGCCGATGGTGAGCACGAGGTCCACGCCACCTACGACACCTGTTTCGATGGCTTGGCGGATCTTAGACTTCTTCGAGCGGACAATCACAGCACCATCAACGGTAAACTCTGCTTCCGACAGCAGCTCGCCCGCGAGGCGGGAAGTATCCTGCGCAGTGTCATCTGGGTGATCCGTCACGATGACGACGAGCGCACGACGTGGCGCCTGCACGCTCTGCTCCTGTTCACTGGCAAAAAGGAAGGCGTCATCGGGTTCGTTGACGTCATCAAGCTCGTATGAGGCGTCGCGTCCCAGCATGTCTGTGGTATCGGTTTTCTCTGCCAAGGGAGTGTCTCCTTAAGGCCAAAGGCTCAGTGTTGTCCGTGGGGTGTTCTCTGCGTGGTCTAGGTGCGGCGGTCTCTGTGCGGCCCCGAACACGGCGCCCACGTCAACCGCCTGGCTATGTGTAAACTTACTCGCTCGCCAGCGTTACCTCTACCTGTCGCGAATCTTCGCTGTCCTTGGTCGTCACTTCAAGGGTGACGGTCGCACCGAACTCCTGAGAACGTGTGGCCGCGATCAGCGAATCGGAGCTCTCAATGAGGCGATCGTTGACTCGGGTGACAATATCACCGTCCTTCAAGCCTGCCTTGTCAGCGGGGCTGTCGGGTTCCACCTCGACGATTTCTGCACCATAGACAGTGCTTTGCGCGCGCACCTTCACTCCCAACGTGGGGTGCTTGACCTTGCCGTTGTTAATGAGCTCATCAGCCATGCGCTTAGCAAAGTTGGACGGGATGGCAAAGCCCAACCCAATGGAGCCACCTTCAGCGTTAGCGCCACTGGACAGGGAGGCGATCATCGAGTTCATGCCGATGATATTACCTTCCATATCGACCAGTGGTCCGCCGGAGTTTCCGGGGTTTACCGCGGCGTCGGTCTGGATGGCGTCGATAAGCGAAGACTCCCCGCCTTCCTGTGAAGCGCGCACTGGACGGTTCTTTGCTGACACAATGCCGGACGTCACCGTCGCATTGAGTCCCAGCGGCGAGCCTACTGCGACGACTTCCTGGCCCACTGCGGCGGAATCAGAATCGCCGAACTGCAAGAACGGCAGGTCTTTCGCATCATCGATCTTGATTACGGCAACGTCTGTCGTGGCATCTGAGGCCACAAAGGTTGCGGAATGATGCGAGCCGTCATTCATCGTTACCTCAAGGCGCCCGCCTTGATCCGCTCCCGCGACCACGTGGTGGTTGGTGAGAACATAGCCATCCGGGGAAATGATTGACCCAGAGCCCTCAGCACCACCCGAGCGCGTCATACTAAAAATCGACACCACTGCTGGGAGCACCTTCGAGGCCACCTCCTCCACGGAGCCATCGGCAGGCTCTTTGCCCGTGCTGTTGACCACGGGTTGCTGTTGCAACACCTCATTGACCGTCGACGTCGAATCCTTGTCATTGTTCATCGCGCCGACGACAGCGCCGGTCACACCACCCGCAGCGATGGCACCTACCAGCATCGCCAACGCGGTGCCTAAGCCAACTGTGCGTTTGGGTGTGGACTGCTTGTCAGTAGGAACCATGTGAACACCAGCGTTCTGTTGGCCGCCGAACACTGGCTGATTCTGGGGGTTGTGACCAGTGCTGGCAGCGGTGCCGAACGCTCGCTGTCCGGCATAGGGTTGCTGCTGCTGAGTGCTGTGCGCGTTGTAGCCGTTGCGTGGCCGCGGGCCACCAAAGCCATAGGAGCTGCCGCCGCTATGCGACGTCTCCCCGCCCATGGGTTCCTGGCCGGCGTACGGAGAGTGCGGCGCCTGAGGCGCATGCGGGGCCGACGCCCCCGAAGCGTCATTGGACCCTTTCTGCTCAGGGTTGTGGCTGGGACGGTTCCCAAAGCCTTGCGGGGTCTGTGCCGCAGAGCGCGGCTGGTTCCAGCCAGTCGACTCGCTCCCCGCCTGAGTGTTACGGGGTTCCTGCGAGTTATCCATGTTCGAGTTCCTCACGTTCATGCCATCTAGTGTGCACTACAGCGCTGATGCGGATCTGTTAGTGCACTGCAATTCTGCTACAAGAAGCTGAACGTTTCCTGTATGTCATGAACTGGGACGTTAGCCTCTGGCTAGCCTTGGTTGAACCACCGCTCCGCAAAGATCTGGCCACGGTCAGCGGGGGTATCCTCCTGAAACTCATTAGGCTGTTCTTCCAGTCCGTCCACCATGGCATCGCCTTCCGTGGGGCGGCCCGGCAAAATGACTTCCATACGCGTTCCGCCATCCGCGGAGTCCTTGATGGTGATGACACCATTGTGGCGCTCAACCACAGCCTTGACGATGGCCAAGCCCAAGCCGGAGCCCGGCATCGAACGAGCTTCCGCAGAGCGATAGAAACGCTCGAACACCTTTTCCCGCTCCTCTGGGGCAATACCGGGGCCAGAGTCATCGACGCGCAGAAACACCTTGTTCGCTGCCACCTGACGCATAGACACGCGGACCGTACCGGTAGGCGGAGACCACTTGGCCGCATTGTCCATGAGGTTGAGCGTGGCACGACCCAAAGCAAAGGGATCGCCATCGAGCACCCACGGGATAAACCTCACGCGGAAATCCACATCGGGGCGGCGACGACGTGCTCGGTTGAGAGAGTTCTCCAAAACCTCATGCAGCTCCACCGGCTCCGGTTCCTTCTCCGTTGCGTCCTCTCGCGCCAAGTCCACGAGATCACCAATAAGAGTGGAGAGCTCAGACATCTGTGCCATCACGTCGTCTTCGAGGTCGCGGCGATCTTCTTCGCTGATGCCGAATCCACCACCAGACTTGTTAAGCATCATGAGTAGCTCAATATTGGTACGCATGGAGGTTAGCGGCGTCTTGAGCTCGTGACCGGCATCGGCCACGAATTGGGACTGCTGCACGCGAGCGTGCTGAAGGGCGCTCAGCATTCGGTTGAAGGACACCGTCAACTGCGCCATCTCATCGTTGCTGACAACTTCAATCGGGCGCAGGTCATTGGTCTGGGTAACGTAATCTGCTGCGCGCTTCAGGCGCGCGATCGGCTGCATTCCTGTCTTCGACACCACCATGCCCGCAAAAATTGCCAGCAGCACGCCGAAGGCAACGATAATCAGCAGCGCTGAGCCCACGGCAGAAATTAGTTCCTCAGTAGCGCTAAGGCTCTTAGCCACGACCACCGTGGCGCCGCCATCGTGAGATTTAGCCAACACCCGCTCGCCATTCACCGTACAGATGGAGGTTTCCGTCGTGTCACCGTCACGCTTGAAATCCCCGCCCACCGGGAGAGCATCACCGTAGGCAAAAGTGGCCGAAGGAGGCGAAATGGAGACCCGTGTCTCCGGGTTGTACAGCTTGAAGGACGCGATTTCTTGGTCGATATTGCCGACGAAGCTGGGATCCTGCGCTTGACGTATCAGCACATCGGCCTGTTGCGCCATGAGCTTATCCACGCTCGCCGTCATTGACGCTGCCACCAGCCAATAGGTCACCAATGTCATGACTGCAACCGATACAGCGACGACAACGCCTGTCACGAGAGAAAGGCGCCACCGTAGCGGCGCCCGTGAAGCCCAGCTGCCGCGGCGGGGGGACATGGCCACCTGTGCGGCGGCCGGTGAGGCTTCAGAAGGCACCGCGTGAGACGCGGGCCTTCGGAGAATCACGCGATAGCCTCCCTCATCACGTAGCCCACGCCACGCACGGTGTGGATGAGACGCGGTTCGCCATCTTCCTCGGTCTTCTTACGCAAGTATCCAATGTAGACCTCGAGGGCGTTGCCCGAGGTGGGGAAATCATAGCCCCACACCTCTTCGAGGATGGTGTTGCGGGAGAGCACCTTGCGCGGGTTTTCCATAAGCAGATGCAGGAGGGCAAACTCGGTACGGGTCAGAGAGATCTGACGGCCGCCGCGGGTGACCTCACGGGTGTCTGCATCCAGCTTGAGATCCTCAAAGCTCAGCTGGGTTTCAGCCGGCGGCTTTGCACCAATGGAATCAGCAGCAGCGCGACGGACCAAGGAACGCACGCGCGCGAGCAGCTCCTCCAACGCGAAGGGCTTGGGCAGGTAGTCATCAGCACCCGCATCCAAGCCAGCAACACGATCCGAGACACCATCACGGGCGGTAAGCACAAGAATCGGACGGTCCCAGCCCTCACTACGCAGAGTGCGGCAGACCTCGAGGCCATCCATGTTTGGCATCATGACATCGAGGATGAGTAGATCAGGGTTATCGCTGTGCACTGCTTCGACGGCCTGAACACCATCGGCGGCCAGCGCCACATCGTAACCATTGAACTTCAGAGATCGGCGAAGCGATTCGCGTACGGCTTGCTCGTCATCCACGACTAGAATCTTCATAGAACCAATTATGACTTATGAAGGGCATTTTAACGAAGCGAAACGTATTATTTCGCCCCCTTCAATCCCCCCTTAAGGACGAAAATCACCCCTCCGGCTTCATACCCCCCTTCCTCAACCCCGAAACGCGCTGCTCAATGACGGGGTGAAGATAGAAAAATCCCCGGCATAATCACTCAGTTTGAATGACTACGCCGGGGATACTGTCACAGCAGCAGGCTTAAACGCCTTAGAACTGCTCGACGTCGATGAGGCCGAGCTTGGCAGCCTTCACCAGACGGCGCGGGATACGCACGGTCTGACCGTCGATGGTGACTTCCTGGAGGGCGACGTTGTCAGCCTTCCACTGGGAACGGCGAGAGTGGGTATTCGCGCGGGACTTCTTAAACTTAGGAGTTGCCATCTTTTCCTATCCTCCTTACGCGTTCTTCTTCTTACGGCGAGCCATTGCACCGAAGCGCTGGTTGAACTTCTCAACGCGGCCAGCGGTATCCATGACGCGCTGGGCACCAGTCCAGAACGGGTGGGACTCAGCGGTCACGTCGACGACGATGAGCGGGTACTCGTTGCCGTCTTCCCATTCAACGGTGCGGTCGGAGGTAGCGGTGGACTTGGTCAGGAAGGAGTGGCCGGTACCGGCGTCCTTGAAGACCACCGGGTGGTAATCCGGGTGGATATCTTTCTTCATATGTCGATTCCCTCAGGGTTGAACTACGGGTCGGTTCCCTCTCTCCACACCGTGCGTGGGTGCATCACTACACGTCGCAACGCCACAGCGTGCGTAAGGATCGTGCCCGAGTTGGGTCTCAATGCTTACAAACTGTGCGGCTCTCGCCGACAACTCGGAATATCCTACAGGGCCGAGGTTCCAAAACCTAAATCGCGACAACGGGCCGACATCTCCTTTATATCTCCAGCCACACAGGGCCTCAGAGATCACACACCTGACGGGCACTACACATGCGCTCTCGTCGCCAGTTTCGCCTGCTCTTACAGCGAGGTGAGCAGGGCAAGAGCTGGCACGCTATGCTTAGCGACGCCTCCCCCTCCGCACGCCCCTCAGCGCGGCCAACCGCACGCGCCTACTCGATGGCTCAACTGATCGGCGATTAGGTTCTGAGCTGGCTGGCATGTAAGATTTCCCCTTGCTGTTGTCAAAGTAATCGTTTTACGCCCTCATCAACTGGTGTTCAACGGATTAAGCCTCCTGCTCAACCTCACTTTTCGAGCGCCGCGCCTCACCGCGGATTAGGCACTCCGTTAGTCGCTTTCGATGTGGGCGGCTAGGAGAAAGAAGACCCATGTCGGCTATTTGCCAGGTAACGGGCCGCAAGCCGGAATTCGGCAAGCAGGTCTCGCACTCGCACCGCCGCACCTCGCGCCGTTGGAACCCCAACGTGCAGCGTCGTCGGTACTACCTGCCCTCCGAGGGCCGTACCATCACCCTGAATGTTTCCACCAAGGGCATGAAGATCATCGACCGTGACGGCATCGAGTCCGTCGTGGCCAAGATTCGCGCACGTGGGGAGAAGATCTAAAGATGGCACGTAATGACATTCGTCCAATCATCAAACTGAAGTCCACTGCGGGCACCGGTTACACCTACGTGACCCGCAAGAATAAGCGCAACAACCCGGATCGCATCACCCTCAAGAAGTTCGATCCGGTTGTCCGCAAGCACGTCGAATTCCGCGAGGAGCGATAATTTATGGCTAAGAAGTCTAAGATCGCCAAGAACGAGCAGCGCAAGGAAATCGTCGCCCGCTACGCGGAGCGTCGCGCCGAGCTCAAGGCAATCATCAAGAACCCGAACACCCCGGACGACGAGCGCCTCGAGGCGCAGTTCGAGCTGAACCGTCAGCCGCGCGACGCTGCCCGCGTTCGCGTCCGTAACCGCGACGCTGCCGATGGCCGCCCGCGCGGTTACCTCCGCAAGTTCGGTCTGTCCCGTGTCCGTATGCGCGGCATGGCTCACCGTGGTGAGCTGCCGGGCGTTCGCAAGTCCAGCTGGTAAAGGGGTAACCACACAATGGCTGTCAAGCGTAATAACCACAAGAAGTTCCGTATGGAGCAGACCCGTCGCCCGAAGAAGAACCCGCTCAAGGCCGAGGGCATTGAGAAGGTTGACTACAAGGAGATCAAGACTCTGCGTCTGTTCATCTCCGATCGTGGCAAGATCCGCTCCCGTCGCGTCACCGGTCTGACCCCGCAGCAGCAGCGCCAGGTTGCTACTGCCGTCAAGAACGCACGCGAAATGGCTCTCCTGCCGTTCACGTCCCGCTAAACACTAGCTGGTTTCAACAGCGCACTTTTGCCGCTGTACTCGTGACTCACTAGGACAGGACAAAAGAGCTTTCAGGCCCGCCGCCTCGTTCCTCATTCAGAGGAGCTGGGGCGGCGGTTCTCGTTTTCACCGCTACAACTGACGTAACCTCGCACCACCCGCCACATGGCCATCGGTGGCTGTACTGCTAGATTGAAGAACGAGAAACACCCTGACAGAAAGGGGCCTGAGAACCTATGTCGCTGCACGAATCCTTAACTGATCTAAGCGAGCTCGCCGCACACTGCCACTCCCCCGCGCACGCCCGCGGCCTGCTGGAGGAGGCCCAGGACCTCATCCGCAATGCTGCTGCGCACCGCGCGGATGGCGTCGAGCTGGCAGCGTGGTTTGCCCGCGTGGTCACAGATCTCGTGCGCTCTCCGGGCCTCTGCAGCCCTGTACGTCTCACTGGGCCTGCCGCCCGGGGCGATCTCTTACCATCCATGCGCATTACGTGGCTAGGAGAAGACCCTCAGCTGGAGCAGGTAATCGCCGATGCTGGCCTTAACTGCGCCGCGGTTGAAGCATCCGCCGCCACCCGTGCCGATGCCGGCCTCCCATTGGGCGCTGGCGGCGAAGAGGACCTCTACACCGACGCCTTAGCCAAGCGCCCAGCCCCACTCAAGCTCATCGATGGCCTGCCGGACCGTTCCGCTGACGTCGCCATCCGCCCGACTCTACTGGCTCCTGTCTCCGCCATTGCCCGCTGGGCAGCGCCCGCCCCTCGCCCTACTCCGGATCGTTTGGCCATCGGAGTGGAACGCGAGCTGCTCACCGCCAGCGAGGCCGAGGGGCTGAGCCTCGCCTGGGGCACGGGCGTGGCACTTGAGCTCGGAAGGTGGTACGAGGGCGTCGACAAGCACGGCGTTGTTCTTGGTGACCTTCCCCCACTCGATCGCACCGCCTATGGCTCTGCCTGCCGCACTGTTTCTGCAACTGTAGAATCCATCGTTGCGCGGCACGGTAGTGTGGTAGGCACAACTAAAGGGTAGGAATTAAGCCCTTCCCGCTGTGCGGAGTACGATAGTTGAATTGAAAATAATTAGTGAGTGACGCTCATCGAAGGGAGTCCGCCTGATGGCAGGTACCGTTGGCAGGCCGCGTAAGAACAGCCCACGCCGCCGTGGCAACACCGCGCGCGAGGAGATCTTAGACGCCTCGTCCGAGCTGTTCACCACACAAGGGTTTGCCACGACTTCAACCCACCAGATCGCCGATGCCGTGGGTATTCGCCAGGCCTCGCTGTATTATCACTTTCCGTCCAAGACGGATATTTTCCTTACCCTGCTCAACTCCACTATTGAGCCCTCACTCGAATTGGCAGAGGAGCTCGCTGCCTCAGACGCCGCACCGGCCCAGCGCTTGTGGTCTCTCGTTGCGGCAGAGTCGCGCCTCTTGCTGACTTCCGCGTGGAATGTGGGCCGGCTATATCAGCTTCCGGTGGCTAACTCCCCGGAGTTTGGGGAGTACCACGAGCAGCGTGACCGTCTGAAGGAGCATTTCCGCTCGGCGGCCGCCGGGATTGTCGGTGAAGATGATCCGCGCGTTGAGCTCCCCTTCCACATCGCCCTATCCGTCATTGAAATGCGCCCCAATGATGGCACCGCGCCCTTCGACGCTTCCCAGCGCGTGCCGGAGCAATCCGCCATGCTGGCGGACGCCGCACTGGCCGTCCTCGGCACCACTCCTCCCGACGCCGCAGAGGCCACGACCCTGGAGCTGCTCAAGAACCGCAATGACTCCATTTCCTCGGCCGCCGCTGCCGCCGCCGACCGCAAGAAGGCAGTACGCTAGCAGCCCTCGGCGCCTTCAGCGTCCGTGACGAATGGCGTAGTGCGCCAGAAACGTCTTATAGGGTTTGTAGACCTTCTCGCCGTCGGCTTTGAGGTTGTCAACGAGGCGATCCATTTTGTGGTTCGTCTTCTTTTCCGTCCATTCCAGGGCGTCCGCAATCTCACGCACGGATGGGATATCAGCATCCGTTGAGCCGGGTTTCTTGAGGTAGCTCGCTAGCTGCCGCAGGAGTTCCTCCTGCTCATCGTTAGGTACGTGGCGAGTTCGGGTGCGTTCTTCTTCCTGCACCTGCTCGCGCTTGGTGCGACGCGCATAATTGCTATTCTCCACGTCAATGTAGAGCTCATAAGGGCACTCGGGGGTCTCAAAAGTGATACGGGATGGTCCGGGCGGAACGGCGGCCACTGCCCGCGGGCCGAGGTCGATTCGCGAGAACCCCTTAACCCCACGCAGCTCGATGCGTAACGGGATGTGGCTGCCCACGTTACAAATCATCCAGCCCTGGCCGGCGTACCACAGCTGGAAGAGATGACGGTGCAGGGTGAGATCACCTTCGCCCACACGAAAATCACCGGCGCGGCCGACAACGACTTCCTCCCCCGGTGCAACGATCCTCACGCCACCAATGAGATCATCAATCCGCAGCCGTGGGCCGCGTTCCGCTTCCTGAAGCGTATGTGGTTGTTGCGTGCTCATAGTCACCTCCGTCGGGGGCACAACTTGGCAATCATGCCCGGAAAATTGTCTTTCAGTCTAGCGCCAACTCCTATGGAGCTTCTGAAAGAGCCTTCCGCTAAGCCACAACTGCCCAGGTCACCAGGAAAATAAGGAAGATTACCACGACGGTCGCAGCGATGAAAAGTGCATTCGTGTTGTCCTTCTTGTCCGGTATGCGTGAACCTGACGGCACCGCCGGAGTTACAGGCGCTGAAGGATCAATGTGCTCCGTGGACGAGATGGGGTTTGCCGGTGTGAAAAATCCGGTTGGCCGACTGTGTTCTGTCGGCCCCGATGGCTCTGGCCACAGCTGCTGTTGCTGCTGCGATATGCGCGGTAGCGGAGATTGCTGTTCGGGTTGCGAGGGTGGTGTCACACGGGCCTCTGGCCTCGGTTGTGACTGGTCCTCTGGTGTGGGCACGTGCTGCCTAGGCAGTGCGGCCGGAGACGAGGTCGAGCTCGCTGCCTTGTCGAGAGCCGAGATGAACTCCTGCGCCGTGGCATAGCGGCGCATGGGCACGCCATCGAGGGCTTTATCTAACGCCTTCTGTACGTGGCTAGCCACTCGCGCGGTTTCCGGAGCTAGGAAATCGGCAAAGGCCGCACTCGTCAGATCGGGGAGGCGACGCTCCCCTATCCACTCGCTGCGGGGCATCGTGTCTTTGAGATGATGCAGAGTCAACATTTCAAAGGCGATGAGTGCCAAGGCGTAATCGTCTGCACGGGCCGAGAGATCATCATCGCCATAAGCTCGGCCATTGTTCTCGGGGGCCAAATACTTTTCTGTTCCTACGATGTGCCCAATCCTTGTCAGGCGGGACTGGCCTTCCTGAATGCTGATGCCGAAGTCCGTGAGGACAGCTGGCGGGAGACTACCTGGACGCTTCCGAAGCAGAATATTCGCCGGCTTGACGTCGCGGTGTACCCAGCCAGGATGTAACTCGTGGTGCATGTAGTCCAATGCCGAGGCAATCGGCTTGAGGTAATAGACAACCTCATTCACGCTAAAGCCTCGTCCAGTGCGGGCGCGATCCTTAATCGCATGCGCGAGAGTGCCACCGTCAATAAAGGCCATGACCATAACGTCGTCACCACGCGGAGTTGACTCCTTGGAGTAGAACTGAACCACGCCGGGATGGCTTCCGATACGGGTCAGCGCCTTCATCTCGTTGTGGAAGCGGGCGCGTGAGGCTTCATCACGGACATCATCAAGCAGCACCTTGACCGCTAGTTCTCGGGAGAGATCTGGATCCGTCGCATGAAAGACCTGCCCCATGCCGCCTTCACCCAACAGGTACACGGTGGTGTAGCGCTTATGTTGGGTAAGCCACTGAACGAAATAGGAACTAGTCACCTGACCATTGCACCATATGCAAAGAGTGCGCTGAGTCTGCCATGTCCCGTCTCCCCCGAATGGAGGGTACTCCCCTCGGTTGATGCCGGTTCGGGCATGCTCGTTATGATCGCTGTTGTTCTCAATCGTCTTTCCAAGGACTTTATGACTACCCCAGGATTTGGCACGAACTCTTATTCCGAGCAGCACGACCTCACCCCGGCTTCTGCTCACCCGGCTTCTGCTGTCTCTGAACAGCGCAATAATGTGCCGATCATGTGCGCGATCGCCATCCTCATCGCGCTCATGATCTCCGGAATCGTTATTTGGAACGACGTGCGCTCCACCAGCCAAGAAGTACCTGTGGCAGGAGAAAACTCCGACACTGCCGTGGCCTCGGAAGATCCAGAGCTTGAGCCCAAGGACAGTGCTGCGGAAGAGGCCCCACCGATCACAGACGCCGCGGCGGATGCTTCCGACGTTGCTGCGGTTCCGCCCGGCCTGACTGCCGCCGGTTGGTCCGATTTCCCGGAGGCACGCTGTCAGAACCGTGAATCGATGGTCTTCGCAGCAGCTGGCTCCGACCCGAATTCACACATTGTTATCTGCGAGAGTCACGATTCCCTCGTCTACCGCGGTGTGTGGTCAAGCGGCGCTGCCTTTGGACCGGCAAGAGGCAACGGCACTGATTTCAGCGCTGCCATTGTGGATCCCGCAAGTGGCGCCACCACTGGTTCAGTATTGACTATCCGCGGCAAGGACTATGCCATCGACGACGATACCGGAGTCTTTGACGTGTACTGGCCGAAATAAGGGTGGGCGAGCTTCTGCCTCGACGTTATACCGCTCCCTGCTGGCAGCCGGCCGAAGGCCACTCCACGTCAGCGGACTCCAGCTGAGACACAAGGCGAGTGAGCATCTGTTGGGCATCGCCGTACTGCCCAGATTCAGCTTCGGCATAGATCGCCACGGCTACCGTACGGCCGCCAAGGGTGATAAGCCCCATCTGGCGGGCCTCATAGGATCCATCGGTGGCTGGACCCCATCCACCCTTCTTCACTGCTCCTTCGAGGCTTCCAAGGCCATAGTTTTGCGCCGGATCGGATTGCCCCATCGCCGCGAGCACTGCCTCCGCGCCATCCATGCAGCCCAGGGAGGAAACGAACTCAGCTTGTTGGGCCACCGACCACTGGGTTTGTCCAAAGGAACTAAAACCCTCGCGCGGCGGGGTCGCTGGCACTGTGACCGTTCCGATGACGTCCTGCGTTGCCTGCGCTGCTTTCTCACCACCACCGAGTGCGGACCACAGCGAATCAGCAGCAGCGTTATCGGAATACGTGATTGCTTGAGACACAGCACCGGAATCAGCTACCCCGGCACGCTCAGCGGCGATGGCGAGGGGAACCTTCGACGTCGACCATGCGGCCACTGGGTCGGTGATTCCCGCGGCAAAGACTTCGTCAGCACCGGCCACGGCGATGCCGGTTCCGGGGTTCTCCGCCGCGATGGCGTCGAGGGCTTCCTGGGGGCTAGCCGCCTCAATCACGGGAACGTCCTCCATCGTGTCGGGGGCGGATGAGGTTTCCGGCAGCGTAGGCTGCGGAGTCGAGGGGCCGAGTGCTGACGGATCCTCGGCAGAGTCATGGGAGGAGACGTCCCCAATCGTGCAGGCGCTGAGCAGCGCTACCGACACGACGGTCGCGGTAGCAAGCGCGGAATCGCGCAGTGTCAACATTCGGCGCATTAGAGGATGTACACGATCGCGTTGTTGCCACCAGTGCACGTGACAAATTTACCGTTATCGGAGCAGTCCATCGAGTAGGTCTGCTTGGTCACCGGACTGTAGGCGGAAATCGTCGCGTTGAGTTCTTTGGTATCGACGTAGTGCTTCACGTATTCATCGCGCACGATGTTGGCAAAGGCCTCGGAGGTAACCGTGGAACCGCGGTATATGCTGTTAAAGTTTCCGCCCGGTTCGTTGTTGCGGGCAGCGTCGTTCACGGGCTCAGCACCAGCTGGGAGCTCAGGGTGCTCGGGGCGTTTCTTCGGTTCGGAGCTCGTAGTCTGTTCCGAAGAGGTCGGTGACTCCGCGGTTCCCGCTGTAGAGTTTGCTTCGCCCTCATCGCCTGTGGCCTCCTCGGTTGCCTGCACGCCCGTGGTCAGTGGCGGCTGGGCCTGATGCCCAGAAGTGGAGTTCTTAAAGAAGAAGAGGTAGCCCAGCGCAGCAATGACGAGGAGAACGGCGAGGATCAGAACGGCGATGAGAACCATCTTGCCGCCGTTGGAGGAGCTAGAGTGTGCCGTGGCCTGCTGCGGGTATGCGGCAGGCGAACCACCAGCGGGCGCTGCCTGCTGTCCCCACTGGTTCTGCTGTCCTTGCCAGCCCTGCTGACCTGGGCTTTGTTCCTGTGTAGGAAACTGCTGGGTCGGATGTGCAGTACCCGGTTGTGCGAAGGGATTGGAGTACTGACGATCTTGGCTCAAAGGGCCTGACTGAGGCTCAAAGTCCACAGTCTCCGGGTGGGTATCCTTGC
The DNA here is from genome assembly GCF_024586525.1 of Corynebacterium sp. BF-R-2. Lineage (NCBI taxonomy): Bacteria > Bacillati > Actinomycetota > Actinomycetes > Mycobacteriales > Corynebacteriaceae > Corynebacterium > Corynebacterium sp. BF-R-2. Next base: position 187,609 of record NZ_JAMFTP010000002.1, read on the forward strand.
GCGATGAGTGCGGTTGGCCGCCGTGTTCCTGAGGGTGGGGCGCGCCGAATCCATGGTTGCGTTCTGAGTCAGTCACCGAAACCTCCGTTTCTACAGTGCCTGCAGCGTCGATGTCTGGAGTGGTTGCCGCTACAGCGAGTACAGTGCCTCCATCTTTGCACAGTGGTGACGGATATCTTGCTCAATTTCTTAGCGCAGTCACGAGCGCGCGGGGAATATCCCTCAAAAGTGGCAAGCACCGCGCGGGATAAGGCGGATACGGTTTAAGTTGTTAGAGACACCTCTCACGCATGCGGAAAGGCGGGTACGGACCCATGACATTTCCTTCTGGCCCCTCGGGCACACCATCTGGACGCTCAGGAGGTAACTCCGGTTTCGGTACCCCTCGTCCCGGCTTTGGATCTCCTGCCGGGAGTTCTGGGGGTTCCGGCCATGGTGGGCCGCCGCCCTTCGGCAGCCGCCCCCAGAGCCCGGGGTCGTATCCGGGTGCTCCTACTGGCGGTAGTAGCGCCAACGCGCAGCCCGTTTTCGGTGGCGGGTCGACGCCTCCCCCGGGTCATGCCCAGTCGGGCCAACCACAGTCGTCGTTCCACGCCCCGAACCAGCCCCCGCATCAGCCACAGACACCGCAGTACTCCGCCCCGACGTCCCCGCAAGGCGCCGGCAAAGGAAAAGGCAGGTTCAGCGGCGCGATTGGCGCGCTCATTGCCCTCCTCGTTGTCCTCGCCATTGTTTTAGGTGTTGGCGCGTGGTTTATCTGGGGCCGTGACTCCGCCGATGCTGCACAGGCAGGGGCGTCCTCGGAGCAGACGTCGACAGCCGCGCTCGCCGGCACTCCGATTAGCACGCATGGCAGCATCGAGACGGATCTCACCGAACAGGATGCGGTTATCGCACGCACTCTGTTTCCGGATTCCTATGTCTCCCACGGAGGCAGCACAAATATCGCTGATGTGCAGCTGGCTGAGGGGCAGAGCCAACTCATCGCGGTCTTTGGGTTTATTGATAATCGTGAGAACACCAAGGCTGCCAGCGCTACAGTTACCGTCAATGGAAGTGATGGCGCAGAGCTTGCATCGTTCGAGGTCCCCGTCGAGGAAGCAGTGGAAATGCCCATCAACGTGGCGAATCACCAGACACTGCGTTTTACCTTTACCTACAAGGATTCCGCCGGCAATCCTGCTGAGAACACCGGCTTCGCGGTGGCCTCACTGCACGCGCAGTAATAACCCGCATACCACGCAAGCCGCCCCTCAACCAGTGCGCTGCACCGAGCTGAGGGGCGGCTTTGTCAGGTCCTGCGCATACCGTCAGGACAAAGCTTTCAGGGAATTTAGTGGAAGAAGTGGCGCGTACCGGTGAAGTACATGGTCACACCGGCCTTCTTCGCGGCCTCAATGACCTCTTCGTCGCGGATGGAACCACCCGGCTGAACAACGGCTTTCACGCCGGCTTCAAGGAGGACTTCGAGGCCATCAGCGAACGGGAAGAAAGCATCGGAGGCTGCGAAGGAGCCCTCGGTACGGTTGGTGCCGTCCGCCAGAGTGTTGGCACGCTCGACGGCGAGCTTGGCAGAGTCCACGCGGTTGACCTGGCCCATGCCCACGCCCACGGTGGCGTTATCCTTGGCCAGCAGGATGGCGTTGGACTTCACCGCGCGCACGGAGCGCCAGGCAAACTCGAGCTGTGCCAAGTCGGACTCGTTGAGAGCCTCGCCCGCAGCCAGCGTCCAGTTGGCTGGGTTATCTCCCTCTGCCTGGTAAGTATCCGGCTCCTGGGTGAGCACACCACCGGAGATGAACTTAACTTCCTCCTCCGGCGCTTCGTGCTCTGCCTGCAGCACGCGCAGGTTCTTCTTGGCCTTGAGGACGTCAATGGCGCCCTCCTCATAGGACGGGGCAACGATAACCTCGGTGAAGATCTCCTTGACCTGCTCGGCCATCTCCACGGTCACCTCACGGTTGACGGCGATAACGCCACCGAAGGCGGACATGGGGTCGCAGGCGTGTGCTGCGCGGTGAGCAGCCGCGATGGACTCTTCAGATACCGCGATGCCACACGGATTAGCGTGCTTGATGATCGCCACGCAGGGGCGATCATGATCCCAAGCCGCGCGCCAGGCAGCGTCGGCGTCCTGGTAATTGTTGTAGCTCATCTCCTTGCCGTTGAACTGCTGTGCATTAGCCAGTCCGGTAGTGCCGATGCGGGTCACGGTGGCGGTCTGGTGGGAGTTCTCGCCATAGCGCAGCGAGGTGGTTGTAGGCTCCTCGCTGAGCTGATCGACGAACCATGCAGACACCGCGGCGTCATAATCGGCAGTGTGCAGGAAGGCATCACGGGCTAGGCCGCGGCGCTGCTCCAGAGTGAAACCGCCGGTGGCGACGGCCTCAGCGACATCGCCGTAACGAGCCGGGTCCACGACAACCGCCACCGATGGGTGGTTCTTTGCGGCCGCGCGGACCATGGAGGGGCCGCCGATGTCGATTTGCTCGACGCAGCCATCGAAGTCCGCGCCGGACGCTACGGTCTCACGGAAGGGGTACAGGTTGACCACGACGAGCTGGAACGGCTCCACGTCGAGCTCAGACAGCTGGTTAAGGTGATCGTCCTTGCGGGTATCCGCCAGGATGCCGGCATGCACGCGCGGGTGCAAAGTCTTGACGCGGCCTTCCAGGCACTCCGGGAAGCCGGTAAGCTTCTCCACGGGGGTGACCTCGATGCCCAGATCCGCAATCTTCTTCGCGGTGGAGCCGGTAGAGACGATTTCTACTCCGGCCTTGTCGAGGGCCTGGGCAAGGTCCTCCAAACCGGTCTTGTCGTAAACGCTAATCAGTGCGCGCTTGATGGTCTTACGATCTTCGCTCATGGTGTGGGGACTCTAGCCTTCCTTGCGGTTGTTGCAGTTGTTACAGCTCAATGGTCAGCGCCGCATCCTGCGCGCGGGATGCCCGCAGGACAGTGACGATGAGTTCTCTTTCGACCACTTTGATGCGCTCGTGCAGGCTGGCTTCGTCATCTTCAGGCAGCACTCGCACGGGTTCTTGGGCGATGATGGCGCCAGTATCGACACCGGCATCAACAAAGTGGACTGTGGAGCCTGTGACCTTGGCACCGTAAGCCAGCGCGTCGCGCACGCCGTGCGCGCCCTTGAAGGCAGGCAACAACGCCGGGTGGGTGTTGATGGTGCGACCTTCGAAGCGGTCCAGAAAATCCTTCCCCAGAATCTTCATAAATCCCGCAGAAACAACAATGTCTGGCTGCGCAGCATCTACTGCAGCAACCAGACTCTTATTCCATTCGGCACGGTCAGCACCCATTTCCACGACCTCGGTGGCGATTCCCGCCGCCTGTGCGCGTTCGATGCCCTTACAGGGCACGTCCGCGATGACTTTGACTACGCCGTAGTGTTCGTCCTGACCATCGAGGATGGCCTGCAGCAAGGAGCCGGTTCCAGAAACGAGAACCACGACGTTGAGGCGGGCAGAAGTAGCGGGCTGGTGCGGTGTAGTCACGCGCTACAGCCTAGCCGCTGCGAAGCCTAAACAGGGAATTTCTTACTCCTTAGTGGGGTCCGAGTGCACGTGCTTGGCGACGTCCCCCTCATCACCCTCATCACTCACGCCACCGTGGTCCTCGTCCGCATCACTGATTTCTGGAGCTTCCGGTGTCTCATCCTCCGCCGGTGTCTCATCCTCCGCCGGTTCCTCAGGGTCTATTGCTTCCTCAGGGTCTGCCGCTGCTTCAGCGTCATCAGTCTCATCAGCGAGCATGGCGGATACAGGCACTGCAGTCGCGGCTTCAGAATCAACTTCGGCCTCGACCACATCAGGTTCAATAGATTCAGACGACTCAGTGGACTCAGTAGAGTCAGCTGCGACGGTCCCTGTTGTGGTCTCTGTTGTCGCAGTGGGCACCGCAGCATTCTCGACATCGGCCTTGACGCCGGCAGTCTTGGCTTCGGTTCCATCACCGCGACGCCAGGCCATCAACGCATTAGCCGCGGCGAAGCCGACCCCCACGACAAGGCACCACAGTGCGCTGAGCCCCACCGCAGTCCAGAGCTCGGGACCGGTATAGCCGTAGGCCCCAAGGGTGCCGGAGACACCGTAAACGGCAGCCAACGCAGCAAGGGCAGCAACCACAGCCGCAGTGACGGCCACCTGGAAGTTCACCAACGCTCGGCGACGAGCAAAGGCCACAGCAGCAGCCAGAGCGGGCAGTGCAAGGAGAACCACAGCCCAGGAGCTAACGCTCGGAGGCACGGCGGCTGCCAGCGGCAACGGCGGCAAAGGCACCATATGACTGCTAAACAGGCTCACGCTACTCTCCGGCCCGATGTGCAGTTCCGAACCGCTCAGCACGGAACCCGCGGCCACGACGGCGTTAGGCAGGTACAGAATGCTCACAAAAATCAGTCCGGCGGTCCCCAGGGCATCAAGCGCCGGATACTGCGCCAGCATCTCAGCCTGTCGCGGCCACCCCAGAGCCCACAGGACAACAACGAGGACGAAACCACTGACGACGAGGTATCCGAGGTAGCTGAGACCGATGCGGGAGGCGTCGACAAGCACGTGCGGCACCCCGCCCCGCTTAGCCAGCGCCTTCCACAGACGCGTGCCCATACCTCCGATGAGCGCTGCTGAATGCAGGAGAAGCATGCGCGGAAGCACCACATAAAGCGCCGGTGGGGACACGTCATAGGCCTTACCAGCGTCCCACAGCATCAGCCAGGCCAGACATGTCAAGACGAGCGGTACGGCAAAGACACAGCCGGTGAGGACAATCAGATCATTAATACTGACTTTGTCCTTAATCGCTGTGCGCACGCGGGACCCCACCAACCAGGCCAGCAGCACCGCAGGTAAGGCCGGCAAGAAACCAAGATCAACGCCTCCAGCACGAATTGGCGCGAGGTTAAAGACCATCCAGGCTTCCGCCACGATGGTGTTGAACCATGCGGATGGCGAGCTCGTCAGCAACAGCGCGGCGATGACCACGACAATAATGCCCAGCACCACCACCAGATTGGGGACGGCAACCACCATGAGCATGCGGCGGATACGCTCCCGCAGCGTCGTAGGCCCCTGGGCGCGGCGCGCCTTAGCCTTAGCGGACTCCACCCCTTTAATTCGCTGAGCAGGCGCGCGGCGATCGCGGCGGGAAGAACGCTTGGAACGCTCGCCATCCTGGCCATGTCCACGCACCTGAGTGCGCGGCCGGGTTGCCGACCGTGACTGGGGACTCGTTTTCTTATTCATTGGCGTCCACTTTGCCACGCCCTACTCCCCCAACAGGGGTGGCGCGGCGGGGCTAGACCCAAATGATCGCTTGGCCGCAGGTGGTGGCCGAGAAGCCACACAGAGACAGCCCACACAAACAGCAAAATCTCAGCCCACAGACTCAAGCCCTCAGGTAGATGCAAATATTCTTGCACTACCCCCGTTGGGTAGTCACACTCATCACAACAATTAGCTTCAGTACCATTACTGTTAGGATTTACGGCACATACAAAGGAAAAACAGCAAACTGGGTTGCCCTAACTTTCCTGAGACGCTACTGTTACATCTCGTTGGTAACAGGAAGGTCACAATCGGATAACCAACCGGCCGAGAACGTAACGTTGACGCCGGACGGACGATGGTGAATGAAGACGGAAGAAGAGTTCATGCGAAGCAAGACTCAGCGGAGCGCAGGTCGCCACCGCAAGATCACCACCTCGCAGACCGCGAAGGGACGCATTGCAGTCGTCACCGTCGCTGCTGGCGCCGTGTCCACCGCAGGTGTTGGCGGCGCAGCCGCAGGCACCATTCAGTCTGGCGGCACTGAGGAGACTAAGACCCAGCCCATCGACTACGCCCTTCAGGCAGATACCGATCCGCTGAAGGACGTTCAGACGTCCATCGAGGATGCCGCACCCCAGATTCTCGCCATCGCCGAGTCTAAGCCGGTTGCAGATCTCTCCGCACAGCTCGACAAGGCCATCCAGGCCGCCAATGCCCGCGCCGCGGCCGATGAGGCCAACCGTGCGCCTTCCGTCGCTCGCCCGGCCGAGGGTGTATTCACCTCTGGCTTCGGCACGCGCTGGGGCTCCTTCCACTCTGGCATCGATATCGCTAACGCAGTCGGCACTCCCATCCTTTCCGTCATGGACGGCACCGTCATCGACTCCGGCCCGGCTTCCGGCTTCGGCCAGTGGATCCGCATCAAGCACGATGATGGCTCCATGAGCGTCTACGGCCACATGCAGACCCTCGACGTTGCTGTGGGCGAGCGCGTGCATGCCGGCCAGAAGATTGCAGGCATGGGTTCCGAGGGCTTTTCCACCGGCTCCCACCTTCACTTCGAAATTCACCCCACGGGTGAAGGCGCCGTAGATCCGATTCCGTGGCTGGCAGAGCGCGGAGTCGTCATCTCCTAGAACCCCAACTCTTCTCAACCTTCCACCAGCCCCGGCGGCTCAGAGCACTCACGCTCTGGGCCGCCTTTGGCGTTAAAGCCTCCCCCACCGCGCCTCGCAGAAGATCTCACCCGGGGCCAAAGCGTTACCCCCAGCTACTACACCCTTGACTCGACTGATGGTTACCCGGTAACTTACCGGGTATGCAACACATTTTACTGATAACTCCCCCGGGAGGTGACCATGTCCGTAAAACATTCCGTCCTCGCATTACTCAGTGAGGAACCCGCCACCGCCAGCCGAATCAAGACCCGCTTTGCTGAGTCCTTTGATGACCTCTGGCCGCTCAACATGGGTCAAATTGCCCAGACCTTGAGCCGCCTCGAGCGCGACGGCCTCATCACCGTCGACGGCGAAGTTACCGGCCCCACCGGGCGGCGTTCCACGAGTTACGCCCTTACTGACGCCGGCCGGGACGAGCTAGCCGGTTGGTGGACGTCAACAACCAACAAAGACGCTATCGAGCGCGACGAACTCGTCCTCAAAGTAACGCTTGCCGCACGGCGCTCCGATGTGGACGTCATTGCTGTGCTGGACGCCCAGCGCTTCGCCACCGTCCGCCAGCTCCGCGAGCTCAACCGCCAGGCCGCTGAACTCCCCGCGGAACGCAGCGCCCAGCGCCTCGCCGTCGAACGCCACATTTTCGACCTTGAATCCCTCTCACGCTGGCTCGACCGCGTGGAATCCCTGGCCAACCCATCCACCCCCACCGATACCGAGGAGGCCCCGCAATGACTCCCACCTCTGTGCCAGCAACACAGCACCTGCCCTTCCCGCTCGAGCTGGAGAACATCACTTGTGTCTTCGGCAGCGGCGCTCGCCAGGTCACCGCACTGGACTCAGTCAACCTCCAGCTCTCCCCCGGCGAGCTAGTAGCCGTTATGGGTCCTTCCGGTTCCGGAAAATCTACGTTGCTCAACGTGGCGGGGCTCCTACAGCCACCCACATCGGGCCGCGTGCTTCTCGACGGCGCCGACGCCTCCCACCTCTCCAAGGCCAAGGCTGCGCTGGCTAGGCGCCGCCATGTCGGCTTGGTATTTCAGCACTTTAACCTGGTGTCGTCCCTGACCGTGGGTGAGAACGTTGCTCTACCCCTTGAGCTGGATGGACTTTCACCGTCACAATGCCGCGATGCTGCAGAGGAAGCATTAAGCGAGGTGGGCCTCGACGGCACCATTGACCGCTTCCCCGAGGAAATCTCCGGCGGCCAAGCTCAGCGTGTCGCCATTGCTCGCGCGCTCATCGGGCCACGCAAGGTGCTGCTCGCTGATGAGCCGACAGGAGCCCTCGATACCGCAACGAGTGAGGACATCATGAAGGTACTGCGCTCCCGCATCGACGCCGGGGCTTCTGGGCTGCTCGTTACCCACGAGCCGCGCTTTGCCGGCTGGGCCGACCGCGTTGTCATGGTTCGCGACGGCCGCCTCACCGGTGAGGAGGCACGCTAGTATGTCAGCGCTTACCGCCGCTACCCGCCCTACCCGGCGCGACCTATGGCGCCACCCGTGGCGCACATGTGCCGCCATCATCCTTATCGCACTACCAGTGGCCCTCGTGGTGGGATTCTCCTTGTTCTCGGCGTCCTCCACGTTCAATACTTTCCTTCTGTCACCCGAGCGTAGCATTCAGGTCCGTAGCGACCAGAAGGAGACCACCAACGCTGACGTTCCCGAGCTCGCTTCTGAGATTCTCCCTGAAGGCGCAACCGTCTCGCCTATCACCAGCTTCGCCAACACGTCGGTACTCGTAGGTGACCGGTCTACCAGTTCCTGGTTGGTGCAGTTTGATGCGGAGAATCCACCGGAGAAGGCGCGGGAGGTCGTCGACAAGCTGGGGCTTGGACCAAACGAGATCGTCCTATCGCGCGGCTCTGCCCGCGAGCTCGATGCCGCAGTGGGCGATACCGTGACGTTTCTGGGCCGCTCCATCGACGGCGAGCGCCACGCCACAGTGGCCGCCATCGGACCAGACAATTTCAGTTTCGTCACCGCCCCTGCCCTAGGAGATCCCCCGGGTCACGCATCGACCAACACTACGTGGGCCATCAACGGCGATGTCCAGCTCACCTCTGAGATGGAGGACGCCGCCGCGCAGCAGGGACTCGACCTGTGGGGCCCCGAGCTAAGCGAATCTCTCCCAGACCAAGCACACGCGCCCACCCCCGGGGAAGCACTAGAAACCGTCGTTTTCTTCGTGTTCTTCGCCAGCGTCTATATCATCGCTGGCCTACTCATTCTTTTCCTCCTGGCACCTGTATTCACACTCGCCATGGGGCGCAATACGCGCCTTTATGCACTCATGTCCAGTCAAGGAGCAATGCCGCGCCATATCATGCTGGCGGTTATGGCCTACGGTTTCTTCATGGGCATCCTCGGCGCCACGATCGGCTTGACCCTGGGACTGGGTGGCGGATGGCTGGCGTGGACGGCGCGGTACCCGGACTTCCCCGTCCACATGCCATGGGCTGAGGGCATCATTGCCTGGCTCGTCGCAGTCGTGGGATCAGTGGTGGTGTCCATCGTCCCGGCGTGGCTGGCTCAACGCAGCGCCTTGGCCGCGGCTATTCAGGGCGGCGCTCCTGACCGTCTGCTGCGCTTCCGGCCGTGGATGGCCATCGGTCCTGTGGCGTTGCCGCTCCTGTTACTCCTCAGCTTCACCCCGTTTGGCAGGATGTTTTCCGCTCTCATTGTGCTCTTCGGCATGATCGCCATCGCCGGCTCCGCCCCCGCACTAGTTTTCCTCTGCTCAAAGATTGCCCGGCGCGGGCCGTTGACGCTCCGACTTGCAGGTCGCAGCCTGACCCGCCGCAGCATGCATGCATTGCCGACGGCCATCGCCATCGTCGCCGTCTCGTTCGTCGCCACAGTGTTCGGCGTGTCCACCATGACCGAGGACGCCAAGCACCGCGCTGAAGAGCAGATCATCATGCCGAGAACTTCAGCGCTCATCCAGAGTGAAACGTACGGCGATCCTGTGAAGGAATCGAATGAGGCGGAACGCGCGGCTGCCGACGCCGTCATCAACACCGCCCCAGGCTCCACTCACCCCTATTACACGTACCCGTCCTATGGGGGTTACTCCTGGGCAGAGGAAGATCGAGAGATCTACGACCTCAGCACCGAGTTTGATTTTTTGTGCGAGCAAGTTGATATCACCGTGCCGGTTGACAGGGCCGTGTTCATCGACTCGCAAGGACGCCGCACCGATGAATCAGAGGAAGCGCGCGAGGAGTGCGCACACGAGATGATGACGATGTACGTCAGTAACTCGATGATCTCTGATTCCCGCCTCATCCAGGCTGACTCCGCGCAGTTGGACCTGTGGCAGTTCGATACGGAACAGGACCGCCAGGCCGCTGCCCGCACACTCGATGCCGGAGGCATTGTGCTTGCCCACAATTCTCATGTTGGAACGCACACTGAAGGCACGGTGACTGTGGATACGTTCGAGGATTCTTCTGCCAGTGCAAAGACCGACACACGGTCTGCTGACCTGCCCATCACTGAAGCCTTGCCCACCATGGCACGTGACATCGTTCTTGTGAGCCCGCAGGCAGGCGAGGCCTTGGGAATGGAACCGTTCTATGAGGGACGTGCTATTGCTTTAGACGAGGTTCCGGATAACACGACGCGCGAGGAGCTTAGCGACGCCGCCGCCCAAGCCTCCCAGTCCCAGTACTACCTTGCCTGGGCCTCGGGTCCCGTTGAGGACGTTCGCTTCTACCCGGCCCTCGGCATGGGTGTGGTCTGCTTGGTGGTTCTGGCGCTCATCATCGCTAATGCCGCCACGAGCATGCGTCAGGAGAACAACGTGTTCCAGTCCATCGGCGCTGACCCGGGGCTCATGTCACGGGTGTCGGCGTGGCAGACCTGGCTGGTGGCCACCGCAAGCATGCTCTTCGGTGTGCTGGCTGGTCACATTGGCACGTATGTCTTCTGCGATAACCCGCGCTACTTACTCGATCCGCCTTCCTATGCGCTGCGCGGCCAGGACTACTTCGTCCCCGACTGGTGGTCTTTCCTCGCGGTGCTTGTGGTGCCGCTGATCGCTGCAGCCCTTGCCGCCGCCGTGAACCGCACGCGGGAAGGAGCTGCGCTCACAGCTCGTGACCGTAGTGAGAGCAGGTCGCTGACCTAACGTGTCTGGAACCACCCCAGCTCGCTAGCACGAGCTCGACACCCCTCTCCGCCTCGGACCACCTCCGGTCCGGGGCACCCCCATTTCATACCCCCATTCTTTAAACCACTACTTTACCCTTGTAACTATTTTCACTTCAGTCACATGCGTAACATGCAGGGCTGTTCGATGATTTTTCGAACAATTCCTGGGTTTACCTGCATTTTTCACATTGCACAGGGGGTCAACCCGGGATAGTTTGTATCTCGTTGCCACACGGACTCACACGATGGCGTTAAGACGCCGGCGTGTCGCTGGCCGCGCGGCGGCACCGCGGTTGTTAGGACCGCAGCCCATCACTCACAGGTTTCATGCTGAGGGCCCTACCTCAGCAGAAGTCGCCGATACAGCTAGCCAGAGCAGTTCATAAGGACGTGAAGTTATGAAGCGCACCCTCTGCGCACTCGCCGCCGTGGCAGTTAGCGCCGCCGCTACCGTCACGGCTCCGGCGTTCGCCGCCGAACCAGCGGCGAGCGTAGATGTCTCCGACGGGTCCTCCAAGGGCACGGTCACTACAGACGTCAACGAAGAGTCCCAGTCCGACCTTTTCAAGGCTTTCACTGGGCTCCTCATCTCCACGGCCGGTGCTTTGAACGGCGCATCCGTCCCCACGGTCAATGCCACTGAGAACGGCTATGACATCGTTCTCGACCCTTCCAGCATTCCCGGCCTCGCGGAGGCCTTCGCCCCTGAAGGCGATCACTCTGGTCTCACCCCTATGCGCGGCGAGGATGCGGATGGCAACACCGTAGTGTTCCCGACGTCCGGCACGTTCACCTCTGGCTTCGGCCCACGCTGGGGTTCCTTCCACAACGGTATCGATGTGGCGAACCCGGTTGGCACCCCGATTTACGCCGTCATGGACGGCGAGGTCATTTCTTCAGGCGCAGCCCAAGGCTTCGGCAACTGGATTCGCATCCAGCACGATGACGGCACCATCACCGTCTATGGCCATATGCCGAGCGACCAGCTCTTGGTCAGCGTAGGCGACCGCGTCGAGGCCGGTGACCAGATTTCCGTCATCGGCAACGAGGGCCACTCCACCGGCCCGCACCTGCACTTCGAGGTTCACCCAGGCGGCGGCGCAGCTGTTGACCCAGTGGAGTGGTTCGACGAGCGCGGCATCCTCATCTAAAGCTTTAGAGCTTTTCCATCGGCACACCGCCGATGAGCATGAGGCGGACTTTGCCCGCTGAACCGAAGTCCACGGTAACCGTTGCGCGCGCACCGGTTCCGGAGGCCTCGATGACCGTGCCCAGCCCGTACTTCGCGTGGTTGACGCGGTCCCCTACAACTAAATTGAGATGGTTATTCTTTGGCATCGACGATGCTGACGCTGGCTTGCGTGAGCGCTGCGAAGGGGAAGACGCAGCGCCCCGCGAGCCATAACCACCCTGGCTGCCACCGCTTCGGGAACGGAAGAATCCGCTCTCGGAGCCAAAGCTACGCCCGTATTGGTAGGAATCATCTCCACCCCACGCGCCGGACAGCGAACTGTCTGGTTCTTCACGGCGCCAGTCGATGAGGTCCTCCGGGACCTCGGCGAGGAAGCGACTGGCCGGGTTCGTCACCGGGTTGCCCCACGACGAACGAAGAATCGCGCGCGTGAGGTAGAGCTGTTCCCGAGCGCGGGTAATACCCACGTAGGCAAGGCGGCGTTCCTCACTGAGCTCTTTCGGGTCACCTAAAGAGCGCATGTGCGGGAACTGGCCGTCCTCCCAGCCGGTGAGGAAGACCACCGGGAATTCCAGGCCCTTTGCAGTGTGCAGAGTCATCAGTGTGACGACTCCGGATTCGTGGTCCGGAATCTGGTCCGCGTCTGCCACGAGCGAGACTTTTTCAAGGAAGGCTTGCAACGAGCCCGGCGCGGCCTCTCCTTCCGCAAGCTCAGGAGTCTCTTGCGCATCCGCCCCCATAAAGGCCATTTGGTTGGCTGCCTCTGAGCTGAATTCACGAGCCACGGACACCAATTCGTTGAGGTTATCCAGACGGGCGCCGTCTTGAGGGTCGTTGGAGTTTTCCAGTTCGGCGCGGTAGCCAGTGGCATCAAGCAGTGCATTCAGCAGCTCCCCTAGGTCCGGCTGGCCGGTGACCTCATTGGTCATGCCCGGCAGCTGTTCACGCACGCCGTCCATCATCTCGTTAAATTTGCTCACCGCATTAACTGCGCGTGTTCCCAGCCCAGCGACTTGTCCTTCCGCAGCGTCCCGCAGAGCAGCACCAAAACTGACACCCAAGTTCTCCGCGTGGAGAGCAATCTGCGCTTGGGCTTTATCACCGATCGCGCGCTTGGGGACATTGATAATGCGGCGCAGGCTCACGGTGTCATCTGGGTTATCCATAATGCGCAGATAAGCCACGAGGTCTCGAATCTCGCGGCGCTCATAGAAGCGTGTTCCGCCTACCACCTTGTAGGGAATGCCGGAACGTACGAACACGTCCTCAAGCGCACGGGAAGCATTATTCGTGCGGTACATGATCGCAATATCGGAATAGGACATCCCCTTATCCGCAAGAGAATCGATTTCAGAAGCGATATAGCGAGCTTCATCGTGCTCGTTATCCGCCACGTAACCCACAATCTGCTCGCCTTCGCCGTGTGCCGTCCACAGATTCTTCTTGCGGCGGCCATCATTCTTGGCAATGACAGCATTCGCTGCATTCAAGATGGTCTGGGTCGAGCGGTAATTCTGCTCCAGAAGAATCGTGTGCGCTTGCGGGTAATCACGCTCGAATTCTTCGATATTACGGATCGTGGCTCCGCGGAAGGCATAAATGGACTGATCCGAGTCACCCACCACACACAATTCAGGAGCATCATGGGGAAGCTCTCCCCTTCCTACCAAAGCAGAGACGAGAGCGTACTGCGCGTGGTTGGTGTCCTGGTATTCGTCGATAAGCACATGCTTGAAGCGGCGACGATAGAACTCCACCACCTGTGGGTGCTGGTTGAAGATGCGCACAACCTCACCAATGAGGTCATCAAAATCCACTGAGTTCGCTGCACGCAGGCGGCGCTGGTACTCTTCGAAAACCTTCGCCACGGTGAGTTCGAAGGGATTCTTCGTCTTCTCCGCTTCAGCGCGTGCCTCCTCTGGAGAGATAAGTTCATTCTTGCGGTTCGAAATTTGATTAGCCAGAACGCGAGCAGAGTACTTCTTAAGGTCCAGCTGCATGTCTTTGGCAATCATGGTGAGCAACCGGCGCGCATCATCGCCGTCATAAATGGTGAAGTTCGTTTTCAGCCCCGGCACGAGCTGCGCATTGTTGCGCAGGATGCGTACACAAATGGAGTGGAACGTAGACACCCACATGCGCTCAGCCACCGGGCCGACGAGCTGGCCGACGCGCTCCTTCATCTCTGCAGCTGCCTTGTTGGTAAAGGTGATAGCGAGAATCTGCCAAGGAGCTACCCCGCGCGAGCGCATAAGAAAGGCGATGCGTCGCGTCAACACTGCCGTCTTGCCGGATCCTGCACCGGCAACAATAAGCAGCGGCGAGCCAGAGTGGGTTACGGCCTCTGCCTGCTGTGGGTTAAGTCCTTCCAGCAGTGGATCAACGCCCATTTCCGGCTCTTCTGGTTCCGGTTCCGGCTCCATTGGTGGCTCCGCCGGCAGACCAAACAAGGCATCGTCAGCGGCAGGTTCCGACGGCGCAGAGCTAAACGGTGAAGAGGACTGTGGCGCGGAGGGACGAGGGCTAAAAGGAGATTCGTTGTTCATAATGCTCTCCAACCTACTAGCCCCGCTGGACATTCCCCGTAAACCACATGTCACCTGCACCAACCACGGAACCACCAGAAGCGATTCCTTTTTGTTTGGCGGGGTGGCAAAATCTGATGGCATGAGCTCTTCACATGCTGATTCCTCCTCCGCAAGCGTGAACCCGGAGCACCACGACCCCAATGTCGTGGACAACGGGCTGAACATCCGCATGCCCTCCGGCACGGACGATCCCTTGAGCGACGCCGAAATTCAGCGCTACCGCGAGGAAATCAACCGCCTCGACCGCGTCATCCTTGATGCCATCAAGCGCCGCACAGATATTTCCCGCACAATAGGTAAGACTCGCATGAGCTCTGGCGGCACCCGCCTGGTGCATACCCGCGAGATTGCCATCCTCAATGAGTTCCGCGATGAACTCGGCGAGGAAGGCCCCTCCATTGCCTCCGCTCTGCTGCGCTTGGGTCGCGGCAAGCTGGGCTAGACCCGCCGGACAGGACCGCTCAACAATGAAAATTCTCTCTCGCATTCTCTCTACAGTCACCGCAGCTGCCATCGCTGCGAGCCTCTGGGCTCCTGCAGCACAGGCCCAGTTGGGCTTGGCGCAGCTCAGCTCAGGGTCATCGCAGCTTGATATAGGTGGCCTCGCTGATGCCTTGGCTCCCACAGGGGATGGCAGCATCTCGCTTCCAGGAAACCTGCAGCCGGAGATTTATGTCGCCGACCGGAATGCTGCTCAGTACTTCACCAACGCTGGACGCGTCGAGCCTGGATCTGCAATCTACAACCACGACGAACAGAAGAAATGCTCTGCAGGTCATATTGTGGGCGATGGGCACAACGTTTTTGTTGTCACCGCTGGGCACTGCGGCAATCCCGGACACCGCTTCTTTTACCGTGACCGCGCGGGGAAACCAGTGTTTTTCGGTCAGATGACCGTAGAGACCAAGAACACCAACCGGGACGGTCTTATCTCTTCTCCTGACATCGGCCTCATTCAGATCACCAACCCCGCCGCGGAGTACTCAGCGACACCAGCGCTCAATGGCAAGGTCAATGGTTGGTTGTCCCTCGAACAAGTCGATCGGATAAAGCCAACTATCTGTCGCATTGGTGCTACCCGCGGGTACTCCTGCGGCAATTACCTCACTGCGAAACCAGAGATCGGTGCCTTCTTCTTCGGAAACGACGGCTACTTCGGTGATAGTGGCGGAGCAGTCTATGCGCTCATTGATGGTCAGTACTACCCCGTGGGTATCTACTCCGGCTCTCTGACCACAGATAATCGGATTACGATGGCTATGGAATTAGGCCACATCATGAATCACTTCGGGCTCAAGGTCTATTCCTAAGAATCAGCCCTGCGTTTAAGGTCACTGTGGGGATCCGCCACCTCGTCAACTGTGTCGTCACACTCTCAAACTTTTCGGTGTGCCCCGTGGACAGCCGCGGACTGCTCCCCAACTGAGAACAGAGGCATTCAGCATGCGCTAAGCTCGCGGCATGCGCCTTCCCTCCCGCCTCGCGGCCTCTCTCATCGCGATCACCTCCGCCGTAGCGCTCAGTGCCTGTGGCAGCTCTTCTTCCACGGTCGCAACGATTACCACGACTACGCTGAACCTTCCAGGTGCAGGCGCCGGCCTGGAGGGCGGCCGCGCCCCTGATAATGAGCAGCACCCCGATACGCAGGCCTCGGAGAAAGGCTCGGACAAGGTCCTCGATGGCGACGCTTTGTGGGATAATACCACCGAAATCCCCCAGGCCGAGCGCCCCGAACCACGCGTTGACCTAGCTCAGCCCGAAGCAGCCGAATACTTCATGACGGCAGGAGTGCTAACCCCGGGGGTTGCAATCTACAATCTCGACAATGACGGACGCTGTTCCGCAGGCCATTTTGCGGGTGACGGCCAACGCCTCTTTATTCTCACCGCAGGCCACTGCGGCGATAAGGGCGATACGTTCTATTACAACGACACCGCCGGAAACCGCGTCAAGATTGGTGAGATGGTGCTCGAAGCACGCAACACCAACACCGAACAGATCAACTCCGCCGATATCGGCTTGATCGAAGTTTCTAATCCCGCAGCCAAGGTATCCACATCCCCGGCTCTCAACGCACCGTTGATCGGTTGGATGAGCCTTGACGAAGTCGACCTAGCACACCCCACCATCTGCCGCGCCGGGTCCACGCGAGGAGTGTCTTGTGGTAACTACATTGGGCGAGATGCTGACCAGGGGTTGTTTGCCTTCGGTAACGACAGCGACCGTGGAGACAGCGGCGGCCCCGTCTACGCCGTCATCGATAACGAGCTCTACGCCGTGGGCGTCATGTCATACGTCGTTGATGAGCCCGATAACCAGAAAGCCGGCGCCATGGAAATCGGCAACACAATGCAGCATTTTGGTCTTACCCTCTACATCTAACTCCCCCGGCAGCGTCGCGCGTTCTGGACTACGGTAGAAACAGTAAGTTTCATGTCTGCTACCTGCCAGAAAGGCTTTTGCAATGGACATCACCGCACAGCCGCAGTGGGCCGCGCTCAGCTCGCTCTTTGAAGAGAAGAAGGACCTCAATCTGCGCGAGCTCTTCGCCTCCTCACCCTCCCGCGCCGCCGACTATTCCTTCGATGCCGCAGGACTACATGTGGATCTGTCGAAGAACCTCATTGATGAGGAGGTCGTCGCCAAGCTTGTGGACCTTGCCCGCGCTGCCGACGTCGAGGGCCGCCGCGACGCCATGTTCGGCGGCGAGCACCTCAACAACACCGAGGACCGCGCCGTCCTCCACACCGCACTGCGCCTGCCCGTGGAGAAGGATCTCAGCGTCGATGGCCAGGACGTGGCTGCCGACGTCCACGAGGTCCTCGGCCGCATGCGTGATTTCGCCACTGCCCTACGCTCCGGCACCTGGCTGGGGCACACCGGCCACACCATCAAGAAGGTCGTCAACATTGGCATTGGCGGCTCCGACTTGGGCCCAGCCATGGCTGCCAAGGCCCTGCGTTCTTACGAGGTAGCGGGTATTAGCGCGGAATTCGTCTCCAACGTGGACCCAGCGGATCTCGCTGCGACCCTCGACGGCCTCGACGCCGGCTCCACCCTCTTCATCGTGGCCTCCAAGACCTTCACCACCCAGGAAACCCTGGCCAACGCACACGCCGCTCGCCGCTGGCTCATCGAGCAGTTTGATGGCGATGAGTCCGCCGTGGCCAAGCACTTCGTTGCGGTTTCCACCAACGCGGAGAAGGTCGCCGAGTTCGGCATCGACACCCAGAACATGTTCGGCTTCTGGAACTGGGTGGGCGGCCGCTACTCCGTCGATTCTGCTATCGGCCTGTCGCTCATGTGCACCATCGGCCCACTGGACTTCATGCGCTTCCTCGAAGGCTTCCATGCCATGGATGAGCACTTCCGCACCGCACCGCTGGAGCAGAACGTGCCCGCACTGATGGGCCTGCTCGGTGTCTGGTACTCCAATTTCTTCGGCGCTCAGACCCACGCAGTGCTTCCCTACTCCGAGGACCTCGGCCGCTTCCCGGCTTACCTGCAGCAGCTAACTATGGAGTCCAACGGTAAGTCCGTGCGTCGCGATGGCACCGCCGTGACCACCGGCACCGGTGAGATCTACTGGGGCGAGCCGGGCACCAACGGTCAGCACGCCTTCTTCCAGCTGATGCACCAAGGTACCCGCCTCATCCCGGCGGACTTCATCGGCTTTGCCCGCCCGAAGGAGGACTTCCCCACCGCCGACGGCACCGGCTCGATGCATGACTTGCTCATGGGTAATTTCTTCGCGCAGACCAAGGTGCTGGCCTTTGGCAAGACCGCGGAGGAAATTACAGCTGAGGGCGTAGATCCTGCCGTGGTTCCGCACAAGGTCATGCCAGGCAACCGCCCCACCACCACCATTCTGGCTGAGGAACTGACCCCGCAGACCCTCGGCGCGCTCATCGCGCTCTACGAGCACATCGTGTTCACCCAGGGCATTATCTGGGACGTCAACTCCTTCGACCAGTGGGGCGTGGAACTGGGCAAGCAGCAAGCCAACGACCTGGCACCGGCCGTCTCCGGCAAGGAGAAAGCCGCATCCGGCGACGGTTCCACCGATGCTCTCATCGGTTGGTACCGCAACCACCGCTAAGCACTGCTTGGCGACGTCTCACCAACCCCCGATCGATCAAACGGTCGGGGGTTTATACGTATGAGAGGACTGGATTGTTCTTCGGGATCACCAACGTCGCGGATGCCTGGTGGGGCGTCCGCGTGGGCGGTGTGGCGTTGGGGGTTTACCCTGGCCGGGGCAGGTTGTTCTGGGCTTGTTGATAAGCCGCCTGGGTGGTGATTGGTTCTGCCCAGGGCGGGATGTAGCCAACCTCACCGCGCAGGCGGAAGACATAGCCTGCCCCGGTGGGTTTATCCGGGTCATCATCGTTAATCCCGTTGTGATAAGCACACAACATGGTTAAATTCGGTGGATTGGTTTCCCCTCCTGCCTTCCACGGCACCAGGTGATGCACCTGGGCATAATCAGCAGGCTTGTTACAGCCTTCCCTGGCACACGTAGGGTGCTCGGCACTGGCCATCATGCGTTGCTCAAACCCAGCGAAGCGTTGCATTCGGTGTAGCCATACCGGCCCGATGGTGGGGTGGATTAGGGTGACGTAGCCGATTTCAGCAAACTTGTAATTTAAAAACTCAGCCCCGGTCATACGCCCACCATTAGTCAGTTCGAGGACAATGTCGTCACCGTCACCGGAGACAATCTTGTCAAGCTTATCCAAGGTCACCACCACGCTGGTAAGCACCGCAGGCTTTGTTCCACCATGAGTGTCGCTGAAGAAGACCTGTTTGCAAGCCTCCAGCAGGTTGGTGTGGTTGATGGATTCTAAGGTGCCGTGCATCTCAGTAATCATCAACGCATCACCAGTAATAGTCAGCGAGTGCGGGCCTTGCTTACGGTAGGTCATGCGCACCCCGGGTTTCGGCACACGCTTGGGCTTGAGCTCTTTTAACCGCTTGGTGGCTACTGCTGGGATGTTGTGTGCGTCGGTGCCAGCAAGTCTGAGCCTTAGATTCCAGGCATCCAACTGATTCTTGAGTTTCGAAGTGTAGGACTCGATAAGGCTTAGCGTGGCCACATCATGGCCCTGGTCTAGGGCCCGCGCACGCGCGGTGCGTTGCTTACCCGTGAACTTGGTAGCCCCGAAGTAGATGTGGTGCAGGCGTGCTAATTCGGCGGCATCGGCAGGTGCCGCGCCGAGTGCGCGTAAGTGTTCCTCGCCTCCTACCGCCTGCTCCACCAAAGAAATCCCCGAGTTGCGGAAGGAGAAATAGGTCTCTAAATCC
This sequence comes from Corynebacterium sp. BF-R-2, assembly GCF_024586525.1. Lineage (NCBI taxonomy): Bacteria > Bacillati > Actinomycetota > Actinomycetes > Mycobacteriales > Corynebacteriaceae > Corynebacterium > Corynebacterium sp. BF-R-2. Next base: position 207,310 of record NZ_JAMFTP010000002.1, read on the forward strand.
CCCATGCCAAAGGAGACTAAACCAGTCTCCTCACCTCCGCAACCGCAGAGAAAATTTAGAGCTTGATCATCGATTCCCAACCGAAGGGAATCTCATCCGAATCGACAATCTTGCGACCGAAGGGGAAGCAGGTTACCGGGATCATCTTCAGGTTGGCCCACGCAACGGGAAGGCCCACGATGGTCACGGCCTGGGCCGCAGCAGTCGTGACGTGACCAATGGCCAGCCACAGGCCGGCGACGAGGAACCAGACGACGTTGGAGAACCGCGACATTCCACCAGTACCCTTGACCGGCTGAATGACGGAGCGCCCAAAGGGCCACAGCGCGAAGTTCGCCATGCGCATCGAGGCCACGCCAGCGGGGATAGTCACGATGGGGATACAGGCCAGGATGCCGAGAAGGAGGTAGCCCAGCGCGAGGACAAGGCCACCCGTTGCAAGCCAGATGATGTTCAAAATGATCTTCATGACACCCAGCCTAGCCGCGCGGCTGGCAGTGCGGGCACCACCAGATGACGCGTTCCAGCTCGCCATCATCACCACCGGCGTCCACCCCACCCAGCGTGGATTTTTCAATGAGCGCGCCGCAACGCCGGCAGCGCTTCCGGTTGCGACCAAAGACGTAGGTGGTCTCCCCAGCTCTTTTGACACCGGTAGTCACGCGGACCGGGGAATCGCGGTTGGCCCAGATGAGGCGACGGGAGATGGTGAGGATCTGGGGGACGTCGACAAGCGCTGTGGGCGTTGCAGGATGGATGCCGGCCAGGAAGCAGATTTCTGCGCGATACTCGTTGCCCAATCCCGCCACATTGCGTTGGTCCAGGAGTGCCGCGCCAATGCTGCGCTCAGGACGCGACTCGATGCGCCGCACTGCCTCCTCAAAGCCGCCCTCTAACCACTCCGGCGCGAGGATGTCAGGACCCAAGTGCGCCATACGTTGCTCAAACTCGCGTGCCGGGAAAACCTCAACCAGCCCCAGCCAGTGGCCCACCAGCTCGATATCGCGCGGTGAATTCTCCAGTTGCAGCACCACACGCGCGCTGTGGCCGGGCTTGCGCCAGCGGTCCCCAGCGTAATGGATGGCCCATGTGCCCTCCATCTTGAGGTGAGTATGCAGAATCAGCTCGCCACCAAAATCCATGAAAAGGTGCTTGCCATAGGGCCAGACCTCCTCACACACCAGCCCATCGAAACGCACGGTGGCATAGCGCGGCACGCGCAGGGAGGAGGAGGTCACGCGCCGGCCTTCCATGAATTGTAGCCGGTTAGACAGCTGCAGAACGGAATCACCCTCTGGCACAGCAGAACCTCCTCACCAAACGGGTGCCTACTCTACCGGTGCGTCCTTTCCCACACCGAATGCCAAGGAGGCGGAGAGTGTTCTAAATCTCGGCGGCGAATAATTCGCCGACACAGGCGAAACGCCGATGAAGAGCAATCAGCGTCGGCGTCGACGCGGGCGGAAGCCGCCGGGACTGCTGGGCGCAGATGGTGGGTCGTTAGGCTCAGAGGAGTCCACGGGGTCGTCGAAAGTCAGCTCCTCTATGGCGTCCACAGCGCGGCGCCCGCCTCGGAGCAGGGGACGGTGCGGCTCGGCGGAGCGCGCGTCCCCTCCAGGTTCGCCGTGCTGTCCTGCACGGCTGGAAGAAGAAGTGTGTGCGGAGCCGCTCATGCGCACTCCCTTCGGGGTCAGCGCGGCGCCCAGGGCGCGCAGTTCGCCGGCGAGCTCAGTTTCGAAGATGGAGCGGCCGTTGGCTTTTTCAATCACGAGCTTGCTTAGCCGTCCAGAAGCCACAAGTTCGTTGAGGCCGTTAAGAATCGCAGTCAATACCTCGGCGCTCTCGATGCCCTCGGGCAGCGCCCCGAAGAACGTGGTGAGCGTCTTACCGCCGCGGGTCAGGTGTGCGACGGGCAGGCCATCCATGAGCACCACCAGCGCACCGGCAGCGCGGGTGGGGCGGGGTGCGGAGTCGGTGCCGTCGGAAGGCGGCCACGGTAGCGCCGCGCCATACGGGTTCGCGGGATCCGTGGCGGCTAGGACATAGACCTGCGGCTCGCGGGTTCCCGAGGGCCAGCCGGTCACGTCCGGTGAATCCGCCAAGCCGCGCAGGCGGTCGATAACAGCCGGGGTGGAGAACTGCGCGGCGCCTAGGCCCTCGATGACGTAGCCGCGCATGGCTTTGCCGGACTCCTCGAAGCCAGAGAGCACCTTATAGGCTAAGGCGAAACCACCGAGGACGTCCTCGGCCACCACGGAACCGCGGGTGAGCACGCCATAGCGATCCAGCCAGGCTTCGCCATGCGCGATGGACCGCGACGTCGCATCCGTGGCGGCGGGAACGGACAGGGACCAGCGTCCCACCACGTCGGGCGCGGTTGCCGCACCAGCAGCATTGTGGGACTGGGCAAAGGACGTACGCCCCATGCGCAGGCGGGACCGGGTTGGCCGGCGCTTAGCGCGGTGAGCAGCCCGCCCCGCGCGGCCGCCCGTAGCCAGGTGAGCACGGATCGGGGAGAAGGAATCGGGACTCACCAAGCCGGCTTCTACTAGGCCCCAGAGCGCTTCGCGAACCTCCTCGCTCGTGCCGCTCAAGCGCGGTTGGATATCGGAGATGAGGTAGCTGCCGCCGCCGCTTAAGGCTTCAAGGATCTGGGTTTGCAGCATGGACAAGCCCGCCTCCTCCGCGGAGACCTGGGGTGCGAGCTGCGCGGCGTAATCCACCGGCAGCAGCATGATCCAGGGGTCATTCGCACCCGCCCTGCCCGCGCCCACAATGAGGACCTCGCCACTAGCGGTGAGCTCATCCAGCATGGTCGGCGAATAATCCCCCACACGCGCGGGCAGGATAAGGCTCTCCCAAGCAGACGCGGGCAGGCGCACGCCCGCCAGCTGCTCAATAACCGCGAAGACGCCATCCACCCCGCGCAGCACCGGGCGCCGCCCCACCGCGGCCACCTGCTGCCACTCCGGCAGTAAACGCCCAAAGGCCGCGGGCGTGACCGGCTGCGTAGCCGCCCGAGCTGCCGCCAGTGAGCGCGAGCGGATAACCTTGAGCACCTCGGCCGCGCAGTATTCCTGCTCCTCCACGCCCTGGCGGTAGTGGCCGGCCAGTATGGAATCCAGACTGTTCAGCGTCGAGTGCGCCACCGCAGCAGACAGGCCGAAAGCTTCTTGCACATCGCGCGCGATGAACGGCCCGCGCGTGCGCGCCCACCGGCTGACCAGCTGATCTACGGCATCGGTGATCGTGGCTTGCTGGGCGGGGATGCCGGGCGGGACGGGGATGCCCAGACCGTCGCGAAGCAGCGGCGCATCCAGCGCTTGGGCTATGTGTTCGCGGCCGTTAATGCGCACCCGCATAATGCGCGCACCGAGCGCATCGAGTGCGCTCAGCGGAACCGTGCAATGTGCGCCCAGCTCGTCGACGGGAATCGGGCCCAGCACGCGCAGCAGGTCTGCGACCTCCTCGGTGGTGCGCGCCTGACGCTCCGGGGTGGTGCGCTGCAGCTGGGCGTGGACCTCGGCGATAATGTTGGCGTCGAGAAGCTCGTGCAGCTCCACCGTGCCCAACAACTTGGCCAACAACGCCGGGTCCAGGGCCAGGGCGGCCGCGCGCTTTTCCGCTAACGGCGAATCGCCCTCGTACATGAAGGCGCCCGTGTAATTGAATAACAGGGACGAAGCGAACGGCGAGGGCTGCTCCGTCGTAACCTCCGCGATGCGCACGCGGCGGTGCGCAAGCTCCCGCATCACTTCCGTCAGTGCCGGCAGGTCGTAAACATCCTGCACGCACTCGCGCACGGTCTCCAGGATGATAGGGAACGAGGGGTAGTTGCGGGCGACGTCGAGAAGCTGCTCCGCACGCTGGCGCTGCTGCCACAACGGCGCGCGCTTGCCCGGATTGCGTCGCGGCAGAAGCAGCGCACGCGCCGCACACTCCCGGAACCGGGAGGCGAACAGCGCAGAATTGCCCACCTGATCAGTCACGATGTCCGCGATCTCGTCAGCGTCGAACACAAACAGGGACCCGTCTGGTTCGGACTCACCCTGTGGCAGGCGCAGCACGATGCCATCATCGCCCGCCACGGCCTGCGCGTCCATCCCTGTGCGCTCCGCCACGCGCTGCCCCACCGCCAAGGCCCATGCCGCATTGACCGGCCGGCCAAACGGGGAGTGCAGCACCACGCGCCAATCCCCCAGCTCATCAGTGAAGCGCTCCAGCAGCAGCGTCTTCTCATCCGGGATGAGCCCGGTGGCCTCGTTCTGTTCCTGCAGGTAGGCGGAGATATTACGCCGCGCGTTCTCGTCAGCGTCGCGCACGATAGACGCATCCGCGTGCGCCTCACGCCGGAATGCGCCCAGCGCCTTGCCTAACTCATAGGGCCGCCCAGCTTGGTCACCGTTCCAGAAAGGCAAACGCCCCGTATGCCCCGGCGCGGGTGTCACCAGCACTTGGTCACGCGTAATCTCCTCCACGCGCCAGCTCGTTGCGCCGAGGGTGAAGATGTCCCCCACCCGGGTTTCATAGACCATTTCCTCATCGAGCTCACCCACGCGGCGCGGCGCGGAACCGGCCTCACCAGTTCCCACCAGGAACACCCCGAACATGCCGCGGTCCGGAATGGTGCCGCCGTTGGTCACCGCCACACGCTGTGCGCCGGGGCGCGGGGTCAGCACGCCCGTCACACGGTCATAGACCACCCGCGGTTTCAACTCCGCAAAATCCGTCGAGGGATACACACCACTCACCAGGTCCAGCACGGAGTCGAAAACCTCGCGCGCCAGGTCCTTATAAGGCCAGGCGCGGCGCACGGTGTCGTACCATGTGTCGGCCTCTAGTCCCTCACTCGTGCCCGCGCTTGCCGACGCCACCACCGCCGCCACCGTCTGCTGTGCCAAGACATCCAACGGGTTGCGCGGGGAGTGCATTTCCTCGATGAGGCCCTCCTCCATGCGGGCGACGGTGAGTGCTGATTGCACGAGATCCGCGCGGTGCTTGGGATAGAAGGAGCCGTGGGAGACCGCGCCGACCGAGTGCCCGGCGCGGCCCACACGTTGCAGACCAGAGGCCACGGACGGCGGCGATTCCACCTGCACCACCAGTTCCACCGCTCCCATGTCGATGCCGAGCTCCAAGGAGCTGGTGGCCACCACGGCTTTGAGCGTTCCTTCCTTGAGCATGGTTTCCGTCAGCGCACGCTCGTCCTTGGATACCGAGCCGTGATGGGCACGAGCGATAACGGCCGGGGCTTTGCCAGCGACGTCGACCTGCTTCATCAACTGGGCCGGGTCGCGCCGGGTTGCGGGGCTTAAGGACTCCGGGTCGTGTTCCTGGGCGTAGAGCTCGTTAAGCCGGCTGGTGAGCCGCTCGGCGGTGCGACGGGAATTGACAAAGACGAGGGTGGAGCGCTGCTCCATAATTTCGGCGTAGAGCCCTTCTTCGATGAAGGGCCAGATGGACTTCGCCGTGGGCAGGGCGGAGTCTCCTGCCCCACCTTCTTCCTTGCGTTGCGCGTGCACGCGCAACGCGTCTTGGGGGCCTTCGGTGATGCCGAAGGGGTCGTCGACAGTCGCCTCCCCAATGGGGGAACCCTGTTCTGGGGTGGGCAGGTCCGACATGTCCTCGACGGGCACGTGAACGTCGAGCTGCCAACGCTTCTTCGCGGGCGGGGCGATGATATCCACGGGACGGTCACCGCCCAAGAAGTTCGCGACAGCACTCAGCGGGCGCACCGTCGCCGACAGTCCAATGCGTTGAAACTCCCCGGCGATAAGCCCGAGGCGCTCCAAAGTCAGCGCCAGGTGCACGCCGCGTTTGGTGCCGGCCAGGGCGTGGATCTCATCGATGATGACGGTATCCACGGTCTTCAAAATCCCCGCCGCCTTGGAGGTGAGCATCAAGTAGGCCGATTCCGGCGTGGTAATGAGGATGTCCGGTGGCTTGCGTACCTGGCGGGCGCGCTCTGCCTGCGGGGTATCCCCGGAGCGCACACCGACGGTAATATCCGGCACCTCCAGGCCCAGCCGCTCAGCGGTGCGGGCAATGCCGTTGAGCGGGGCGCGCAGATTGTTCTCCACGTCCACGCCCAAGGCCTTGAGAGGTGAGATATACAGCACTCTCACGCCGGCATGAGTGCCCTCGCGGGAGGGTTCATTGCTCAGCGGCAGCGCAGTCTGGCCCTCGCGTTCCACCAAAGAATTCAGCGCCCACAGAAAGGCCGCGAGCGTCTTACCGGAGCCGGTTGGCGCTACAACCAGCGCATTCGCACCACCGGAAATCGCCTCCCATGCCTGCTCTTGGACGGGGGTGGGGGCGGCGAAAACGTCCTGGAACCACCCGGCCACCTGTGGGCGGAACTTCGCCAGAACGTTTTTAGACATGCCCTACTGTATCGCGCGCGCTAATCTGGTCACTATGACCGTTGAGATTTCTGATTCCCGTCTAACCAACTCCCTCGCCGATGGCTGCGGCGAAATCCTCAAAGGCGTGCGCAACGGTGGCCTGCTGCGCGGCTTGGCGCTGGGTGATGCCGGCGATGAGGCCGCTCAGGAGTGGATCTCCCGCGTCCTCGAGCAGCACCGTCCGAAGGACGGCGTCCTGTCGGAGGAGGCTGCCGATGACTTGAGCCGTCTAAAGAAGGAACGCGTGTGGATCGTTGACCCGCTCGACGGCACCAAGGAGTTCGCTACCGGCCGCCAGGACTGGGCCGTCCACATTGCGCTGGTGGAAAACGGCACCCCTACCCACGCGGCCGTCGGCATGCCGGACATGGGTGTGACCTTTAAGTCCTCTGACGTGCGCGCGGTAACCGGCCCGCTGTCAAAGAAGTTCGTGGTTTCCCGCAACCGCCCGCCGAAGGTAGCGGATTATGTCGCGGAGAAGATGGGCTTTGAGACCGTCGGCGTAGGCTCCGCGGGTGCGAAGGCCATCCACGTGCTGCTCGGTGACTATGACGGATACATCCACGCCGGCGGCCAGTACGAGTGGGACCAGGCCGCCCCGGTGGGCGTGGCTCTGGCGGCGGGTCTGCACTGCTCGCGACTGGATGGCTCCCCCATCAAATTCAATAACGAGGACACCTTCATCCCGGATCTTTTGATCTGCCGCCCGGAGCTGGCAGAGGAGATTCTGGAGCACGCCGCCACCTACGCGGAGGCCAACGGCGGCTACTAAGCCCCGCGCACATGGCACGGACGCAAGGGCGCTATCATGGCGACCATGATTGAGACTCCGTACGAGGACCTCCTGCGCCGCGTCTTGGAAGAAGGCGCTCCCAAAGGCGACCGCACTGGCACCGGCACCCGCTCCCTGTTCGGTGCCCAGCTTCGCTATAACCTGGCGGAGTCTTTTCCCCTGCTGACCACCAAAAAGGTCTACTTCCACGGCGTGATTGGTGAACTGCTGTGGTTCCTGCGCGGCGAGTCCAACGTCAAGTGGCTGCAGGAAAACAAGGTCCGCATCTGGAACGAGTGGGCCGACGAGGACGGCGAGCTGGGCCCCGTCTACGGCGTGCAGTGGCGCTCGTGGCCCACGCCGGATGGCCAGCACATCGACCAGATCCAGGTCGCCCTGGACACGCTCAAGAACAACCCGGATTCGCGCCGCAACTTGGTCTCCGCGTGGAACGTCTCTGAGCTGGACAAGATGGCGCTCATGCCCTGCCACCTGCTCTTCCAGCTTTATGTCGCTAACGGCAAGCTGTCCATGCAGGTCTACCAGCGCTCCGCCGACATGTTCTTGGGCGTGCCCTTCAACTTGGCATCCTATGCCGCGCTGACCCACATGTTTGCCCAGCAAGCAGGTTTAGAGGTGGGCGATCTCATCTGGACCGGCGGCGATTGCCACATCTACAACGACCACATAGAGCAGGTCAAAGAGCAACTCTCCCGTGAGCCCCGCGAGTACCCGCAGCTCAAGCTCCACAAGGCTGAGAGCCTCTTTGACTATGACTTCGATGATTTTGAGGTCATCGGCTACGACCCCCACCCCACCATCAAGGCACAGGTGTCCGTCTAATGCTGGGCGCAATCTGGGCCCAGTCCCTCGACGGCGTCATCGGTGACGGCGTGGTCATGCCCTGGCACGTGCCGGAAGACCTGAAGCACTTCAAAGAAGTGACCATGGGTGCGCCTGTCATCATGGGCCGCAAGACGTGGGAGTCCCTCAACCCCAAGTTCCGCCCGTTGCCAGGCCGGGAGAACATCGTGCTCTCTAGCCGCGAGCCCGGCGAGTGGTCTGCGGGCGCCACCGTGGTGGATAACCTCGACGCCGCGCTTGATGCTGCGCCTGGCGACGCCTGGATCATCGGCGGCGGCCAGCTCTACCATTCCGCCCTCGAGCGCGTGGATACCATCGAGCTCACCCTCATGGGTGTACAAGTCGGCGATGCCTACGGCGCAGATGTCGTACTGGCCCCCACCGTGCCTGAAGAGTTCAGTCTGTCTGCCGATAGTGACTGGCTGACCTCCGAATCAGGCCACCTCACCATTCCCGGCCAGCCGCCCAGCGAGCTGCCGATGAAATACCGTTTCCTCACCTACGACAGAAAGGCTGCTGCTTAATGAGCACCAACGTTGCCACTCCCGAAACCACTGAGCACGTCACCATCTTCTTCGCCGATTGGTGCCCGTTCTGTGCCAAGCTGATCAAAAACCTGGACCGCACCGAAACCCCATACGAGCTCGTCAACGTCGAAGCGGATTCCCCCGACACCGCCGACATCAACGCCTGGATCGAGTCCGTCAACGACGGCAACCGCATCGTGCCCACCGTCCTCTACTCCGACGGCACCCACGCCACCAACCCTTCCGCCAGCGAGGTCCGCGCCAAGTACGCGGAGCTGGCCGGCGAATAAACGAAAGGCGACGCATTTAACGCCGCCCCACGCGGGGCTGCTAGTCTTACCTAGGTGCGCAACGCACCCCCGCCCCAGTAGCTCAGGGGATAGAGCACGGCTCTCCTAAAGCCGGTGTCGGAAGTTCGAATCTTCTCTGGGGCACGCTGTGAAGTCTCGAGACATCGTTCCGGTCGGTGTCTCGAGATTTTTTAGTTGCCCCGACTGGGGTTGAGTTCGTTGTCTTTCTAGTTGTAGTAGATCTTTTCTTCGGTGAGTGTGTAGGCGGCGATTTGTGCCCCAGTGATGGCTATTTTGACGTCGACGTGGTTGTCGATGCAGACCATAGTGATTGGTTCCCCGCCCCATCTGCGTCCGATGTAGAGGCGGCGTAGTTTGCCTCCCCATCGCAGGGTTGTCTTGCCGTTGGTGCCGATTTTGTCGGTACTTAGTCGGTAGTCGTGGTCTGGTTTGATGTCTACTTATCTGCATTCACCCCCATTAAGGGTGAATCTTCAGATCAAAACTTGAAATGTTTTATAAACAGTATTACCTAACTTAGGTAAGCCTTACCTTTCCTGCTGTTCATAAATCGAGGTTTACTATGACCCAACAGTCCTCTACGCCCGCACGGAGTGCAAGCTCATCCAGTGGGTCGACGGCACGTTTAAACACCAGAGATCTCATCAACGCTGGCATCTTTGCTGCACTTTACTTTGTAATCACCTTTGTAAGCGGAATGATTGGATTCGCAGGACCACAATTCATGTTTATTGGATGGTTCATCGCGGCAATCGCAAACGGAATCGTGCTAGCGCTTTATGCCGCCCGCACGCCCAAAATGGGTGCTTTCACCCTCGTCGGTGGTATTAACGGACTAGCATTCATGCTCACCGGACACTACTTCTGGACCCTGCTGGGAAGCATAATTCTAGGGTTTATCGCGGATTTGATTATTACAAAAAGCCACCTCAGTATTGCCAAATCCTTCCCTATTGCCTACAGCGTCTTCTGTGTCTGGATTTCTATGCCTTTTATCCCGCTAATTCTGGATACGGACTCCTACTACGTCGATATCGCAGACCAAATGGGTCAAGAATATGCCGATGCCATGTCGGATATCTTCCAGCCATGGACCATTGGAGTACTGGCCATTTGTGCGCTCATCGTCGGCTTTATCGGAGGAAAGGTCGGAGTTCGCGTCAGCCGCAAACACTTTGAAAGCGCTGGTCTCCTGTGAGCCTGCAAAAACAGGGCGTGCTTCATCGATCTTCGATCGATCCACGGACCGTGCTGCTTTCTGTTCTAGTAATCAATGCGGTAGCTCTCAGCCACGGCCACCTACCGACACTGCTGATTTCTATCGCTTTCAGCTCCATCGCACTAGCTACAGTAAAGCCACACTATGGTCTTATTTGCCTGTTCGCTTTTGCATTATCCTATCTAGGGTACTGGGGCCTATTACAGCTTCCTGGCTCCACATTTTTCGCTTTTTCAGCGGCAATTTTTTCGTGGCTAAGCCGTTTTGTCATCAGCATGTCCATCGGCACATTCGGCTTGCTCACTCTCACACCATCCACGTTGACCTCAGCACTGCGGGACCTGCGTTTACCAGGCTGGGCCACCATTCCACCGGCGGTTTTCCTGCGCGTTTTGCCGATCATCGTGGCAGAAGCCAAAGCCATCCGCGATGCCATGGTCCTTCGGGGTCTCCAGCCTGGAGTAAAAAGCTGGATCACACAGCCCACACAATCGTCCGCGATGTTGATCATCCCCTTATTAGGTGCCGTCGTCCGCGCTGGTGATGAGCTCGCTGCCTCTGCTCTTGTCCGGGGATTGGGAGGACCCGCACGCCCAACCACCACCGCCGATCTTTCCTTCAAGCTTGTCGATGCAACTGCACTAGCTGGGTTGGGCCTCGTTGTTGCCTCTGTCTGGCTTCCCACGGAGGTCCACTTATGAACGAACGCAGTATCGCAACCAGTGTAGACGCCCACAACGTTTCTTTTACATATCCATTGGGAGCTCGGCCAGGTATTCAAGGTGTATCTGATGTGTCTTTTTCTGTCTCTCCAGGACAGTGTCTACTGATTACCGGTGATTCCGGATCGGGAAAGTCCACGGTACTCAAGTTGATCAACGGACTCATCCCCCATTTCAATCCAGGAGAGCTACTAGGCACCATCACTATTATAAAGGATGACCAGGCTTTTACCCCTGCGGAAGAACCGCTGTCCCGAGCCATCGAGTTCAGCGCCTCAGTATTCCAGAATCCAAGGACACAATTTTTCACTGAAAGCGTCAATGCAGAATTGGCCTTCGGGCTAGAAAACCTTGGTGTAGATCCCAAAGAAATTGAGTCGAGGATTCAATCAGCGGTCGAGCTACTAGGCATTAACGATCTTCGGGGCCGGCGATTCAAAGAATTATCCGGTGGGCAGTTACAAACCGTGGCATGCGCATGCGCGCTTGTGTCCCCGGGCAGTCTCGTGCTTCTCGATGAACCCACGTCCAATCTCTCTATGGAAAGCATCGATATTCTTGCACGCGTGCTACACCGCTTGAAGGAATTAGGCACAACGATCATTATCGCTGATCACCGTCTCTTTTTCTTAAAAGATATCGCTGACCAAGTTATTTACTTGACTCAGGGAAAAATAACGCGGAGTTTCCGCGCTCAGGAGTTTTATGCCTTAGACGAACCCGAACGCAAACAATTGGGGCTACGCAGCTTACACCATGTTCCCCTGCCCGCGAGCGTGCCGGTACCACCCACGCTCGAAAACGCCGATCCCCAGCGGAGCGGACTCGAGTTAAGCAACATCTGTTTTTCTTATGGCACGCATGAGGTGCTAAACATTGACCACGTATTTTTCCCCAGCGGCGAAGTCACCGCCTTAATCGGGCCCAACGGCGCTGGAAAAACCACCCTCGCCAGGATCATTTGTGGTCTTGCTTCTCCCAAACGCGGCGGTAGTCTTCGTTTGAACAGCAAACGAGTAGGAGCGGCTGCCCGCAGACGTACCGCGTACATGGTGATGCAAGATGTTGGCCGCCAGTTATTCGCAGCCACCACCGAAGAAGAAGTAACGCTCGGACTGGCAAAGAAGAAGCGGGACCATATCGATGTCAATGAGATTCTCCATCGCCTCGATCTGGCAGGAATGGCCCAACGGCATCCGCAGTCTCTGTCCGGTGGGCAACGGCAACGCTTAGCCATAGCTTCAGCCCAAGCCAAGCAAGCAGAGGTCTACATCTTCGATGAACCTACCTCTGGCGTGGGCTGGCGCCAACTGCAATCCATCTCTGCGCTCCTTCGATCTCTTGCAGCAAGCGGATCAGTGGTCATCGTCATCACCCATGACCACGAATTCATCCAAGAATCAGTCACCAGAATCATCGATATGACTGACATCAACAAGAATTGAGAAAGTAATGTCTGAAGTAAAACAAAGTTCCACAGAATCAAGCGGAACCCACGCACCAGAATCACACGGTGCGTCACCGGAAGAAGAGGCTCGCGCAAAACAAAAAGCCGGCCAGGTCGCTCTAAAAAAGCTACTGGCCCCAGTGCAAACAACCATCTACTTCGCACAGTTTCTCGCGCTTATATCCTCGGTACTGGCCGTAGCACCCTACGTCGCGTTGGTGGCACTGGGAAATGCTCTAATCGACGGCAATACTGGTGACGTCTCGTCCATTGTGAAATGGCTACTTGCTGCATTTTTGGGCCAGCTATTCTTCTATTTCCTTGCCCTTGCGATCACCCACTTCGCTGATGCAAAGCTGGTGGGGATTAACCGGCGCCGAATTATTACCGCTATTGCGAAAGCACCACTCTCGTGGTTTAGCCAGACTAATTCCGGCAAAGTCCGCAAAGCCGTCGAGGACGATACGCTAACTCTGCACACCCTGACAGCCCACGCTCCTGTAGAGAAGGTCGCCGCGATCTTTACGCCCCTCGCGCTTCTGGTTTATGCCTTTATCTTGGATTGGCGCCTTGGTCTACTTTCTATTGCCACTGTGCCCATTTTCCTAGCAATCCAAGCGTATTCAATGAAAGATATGGGCACAAAAACTGCGGAAATGGATAATTATCTGGGTGAGGTCTCTGCGACTGCGGTGGAGTTCTTCGAAGGTATTTCCGTCGTCAAGGCTTTCGGCACCGTTGGCAAAGCCCACGCTCGATATCGCGAAGCTGCCCAAAAATTCGCGGAATTCTATTACGAGTGGTTACGTCCGCTTCTGCGTGTTTCCGCAATCTCAGAGTCTGTGGTGGCGGTTCCTGTCCTCATCCTTATCAATGTAGGAGCCGGTTCCCTGCTGATAGCTGGTGGCTATGTCACGGTCGCTGAAGTCATCGCAACAACGTTAATTGCGCTGGTGCTCCCGGGCACGATTCAAACCGTCGGCCAAATGATGTGGTCTTACCAGCTCGCTGGCAATGCGGCGTTGCGCCTTGATGAAGTCATGACAATTTCCCATGTGAAAGAAGGCCAAAAGAGCCTCGATGCCAGTAGTCAAGACATGGAGGTGGAGTTCCATAAGGTCAGCTTTAGCTACGCCCCAGACACACCAGTCCTCCAAGACTTTTCTGCGCAACTAAATGCAGGCACTGTCACGGCATTGATTGGCCCCTCCGGGTCTGGCAAATCCACAGCAGCAACGATGCTGGCGCGTTTCCAGGATCCAGATTCGGGCACAATCACTATCAACAACGTGGATATCCGTGATCTCACTTTCGACAGTTTGTACCGCATTGTGGCTTTCGTCTTACAAGATCCTCACTTACTGCGTATGAGTATTCGGGAAAACATTCGCCTTGCACGCCCAGAAGCCCGCGATGAAGAGATCTGGCAAGCCGCAGAGGCTGCGCACATAGCTGCTGATATTCGCGCTTTACCGGCTGGGCTCGACACCGTTGTTGGTGAGGACACCTCTTTATCCGGTGGACAACAGCAACGCATTTCTATTGCCCGGGCAATCATTACCAATGCCCCAATCTTGATCCTGGATGAAGCTACTGCGGCAACTGATCCTGACTGCGAAGCAGAAATTCAAGCAGCTCTAGCCACACTCGTCAGAGGCAAGACCGTCTTAGTCATCGCCCACAAGCCGGAGTCCATCCAAGGAGCAGACCAAATAATCTGCCTCAAGCCTATGAAGGATAATTCTCATGTCTAATGCCACTACGCCTGTTAGTTCGCGTCTTCGTGATCCGCTACTCACTCGCAGTGTCAAAAAGCTGCAAAGTCCTGTAGGCCATAAGCTCAATAAAAGGTATGCTTGTCTATCGCTTATCGTTGGCGTGCTTGATGGCCTCGCCGTTCTCACGCTCGTGCCACTTACAAAGGCACTCGATGGGGATACGACGATCGCACCATGGATGTGGACGCTTTTGGCAATTGCGCTCGTAGCTTTTGCGCTACGATTTTTCGCAACCATGGCCTCTTACCACACGGCCTTGGATTTCATCCGAGCCGCGCACACGACTGTGGGCGATAAATTAGCAACGCTACCGCTCGGCTGGTTCGTACCGGCTAATACCGGCGGCCTATCTCGCCTCGTTTCAGATCGCTTTATGGTGGCGGCCGAGACCATTGCGCATATTCAAGGAACGATATACCGCGATAGCGCGGCACTTGTCACCTTGTTAGTAGGAGCGTGTTTCTGGAACCCGAAGCTGGGCTTGGTCCTTCTTATCATCGCACCATTGGCGCTCGTGGTGATGCAGTTGGCTGCATGGATTCGTGAGAAAGCATCGAACCGCGCACTGGGGCCGAGTAAAGAGCTCTCCCAGCGCATCGTAGAATTTGCTAACCGTCAACCAGCCCTGCGCGCGGCAGGACAATCACAAGTTTTTGCGCCACTAGAGCAAGCGCTAGAAATCGACCATAAAGCACGAATACGCGAGCTATGGGTATCCACATTAGCTTTGCTACTCAACGGCATAGTAGTGCAGATCTTCATTGTGGCTCTCATTATGGTCTCCGCGGATCTTGCCGTTGAAGGCGCCCTATCGCCACTAGAAACAATTGCGATCATCGGAATCAGCTTGAGGTTTACCCGCACGCTTGAGCAGCTGGGTTCTTCTTTCGTCGGTTTAGATGCCGGCCGTATCGCGCTCACAGAAACTGAGCTCATCACCGATGCCCCTTCCCTACCGGAACCCACTACTCCGCGCCCAGGCGATGGTTCGGGAAGTGTAGAGCTGCGTAATGTCACGTTTGGATACGGCGATAAACCAGTATTGGTAGATATCGCTTTCCATGCTCGACCAGGCACCGTTACCGCCATTGTCGGTCCTTCTGGCTCCGGAAAGACCACAATTGCGCGCCTTATTTCGCGATTCTGGGATGTAGATTCCGGGGCGGTGATGGTTGACGGCGTAGATATCCGCGAGCTTGGAACCGAACAGTTAATGTCCAGACTGTCCATGGTTTTTCAGGATGTCTACCTCTTCGACGACTCGTTAATCGCTAATATCCGCGTTGGTCGTCCCGACGCCTCCGATGAGGAAGTCTTCCGCGCAGCTGATCTTTCAGGCGTGACTTCTATTGCCAACCGCCTAGGGTGGCATACTCCTGTTGGTGAAGGCGGTCGGCTTCTATCCGGTGGTGAACGCCAGCGCGTATCTGTAGCTCGCGCGCTTCTCAAGCAAGCGCCGATTGTACTCTTTGATGAGGCTACCTCCGCGCTCGATGCAGAAAATGAGGCAAACATTCTTGCTGCGATGGACGAGCTACGGGAGCAATCTACTTTTATTGTCATCGCCCATAAGCTGGATACAATCAAATCTGCTGATCAAATCGTAGTCTTGGATGAACACGGGCAAGTCAGCCAGCTGGGCACGCATTCTGAGCTTTCCGATGTCCCCGGTATCTACCGTCACTTCTGGCAGCAACGCAAAGCAGCACGCGGGTGGAAAATCAGTTCGGGACGCGATTAACGCGGGCACCGAGATCGGCGTTGTTTGCGGGGGCACCCTTCTCCCCATTACGTTGTTAGCAGTTCCGCTTTAAGGAGCCCAGGATTCGTACTCCTAGCCCCATGCTGGGGCAGGCTATGTTTATCTGCGTTCCTTCTGCCCTTGTGGCAGTGGAACTAGTCGCTGGCTTCGGTATGGCTTGTTTTCGTCCCTGTCTGAAAATGATCCGGGGGGTGATGCCGCCGAAGGCAGTGACATACTCCAGACTGCTAATAGGAACCTGACCCACACAGGATGTGTGAGGTCTCAAAGTAATGTGGATGCCAGCGTGAAGTATGTCCGATCACCAGCGATGAAATAAGTCTCATACTCGTTCAATTCGCTAGGAGGTCTGGCATGACCTACGACTATGTCATCGGCATGGACGTTGGCAAATACTTTCACCACGCTTGCGTCTTAGATATCGACGGCGTCCAAGTACTATCAAAGCGCATCAACCAAAACGAAAAATCCCTGCGCAAACTCTTTTCAACGTTTATCGCAAACGACCACAAGGTCCTTGTCGTCGTGGACCAGCCCAACAACATTGGGCGACTAACTGTCGCGGTTGCCCAAGATATCGGAATCGACGTTCGCTACCTTCCAGGTTTGGCTATGCGTCAACTCTCACGTATCCACGCTGGTAATTGCTGAGAGCGGCTTGTTGGTAGGGGTGTTGCGGAACGGTGGTAGGGCTGGATTCCGACTAGGTGGTAGGGCCGGGCAGCTGGCCTTGTCGGGGCCAGCGGCCGGGCCTTTAATCCGATCGAC
>NZ_JAMFTP010000020.1:0-34515 GCF_024586525.1 Corynebacterium sp. BF-R-2
GATTCGAAGTGCACTAGTTGGCTGCTACCCGCAATTCGAACAAGCCCTTCGCGGCCAGGTGATCCACCGCAAATGGGTTCTGCACCTACTTGCACGCTACGGCGGGCCCACCAAAATAAAGCGACTCGGAAAAGCCAAAGCAGCTGCCTTCGCTCGACGCTATAAGGCACGCAATCCCGAGCCCGTCATCGATGCCATATTCGCTGCCATCTCTGAGCAAACAGTCGCCATTGCTGGTGCACAATATGCCGAAATGGGCGTAGCAATGTCGGCGAAGGACGCGCTTTTAAAGCTTGAGCACCGCAAACAAATCGAGCAGGAAGTCATCGAGCTCATCAACGACATCCCCCACACTCAAATCCTGCTATCCATGCCAGGAATTGGGCCGAAGACAGCTGCCCAAATTCTCATGACCGCGGGCGACATGTCCGACTTCCCGACAGCTGGGCACCTAGCCTCTTACGCTGGCTTATCACCCCGGACGAATCAGTCCGGAACCTCAATCATGTCGAACTCACTGAACAGAGCTGGCAATAAAAAATTAAAGAACGCCCTATGGCAATCATCTTTTGCATCCATCAGATTCCACGAGCGTTCACGGCAATTCTATGAACGAAAGCGCCGTGAAGGCAAGAGACACAACGCTGCAGTCGTAGCGCTAGCCCGCAGACGGCTCAACGTCCTATACGCCATGATGAGAAACCACGAGTACTACCGCGATCCCGACCAATCACAGGAAGTCGAAGCAGCCTAAACCCCAAGGACCAAATAGCCGACTGGGAAACCCCAGTCGGCTAACAGCCATGCCAGAAAACAACACGGCCAAACAACCCCGGCTGAAAAATCAACCCCGGCTAATCCACCCCCGAGGTTGACAAACTATATAGGAACACCCCCCGCAGCACGGAGCACCCTAAGTGCACCGACAAAGCTCAGAGCGAAGAATGCGGTAGCGGCTACGAGCGACCACTGCGCGGCGTTGGCCATGCCTTCGCCAGTTTGTTGTTCATGATGGTTCTCCTTAATCTTCAGTTCCTTGCGCACGGGCAAGCACATGCTGCCCTAGCGATTTCGGGCCCACGAAGCACTGTGAAGCCGAATCAGTCAAGCGACCTTTCTAACAAATAGAGGCCGCCGCGAAGCTTTGGCCCATGGGATTTTCGCTGCCGCGTGGTCGATGTATTCCACAAGGACGGCCGCTGCGGGTTCACCTACGGCACCCTTCCCGGACACCTTGAGCGCGGCGAGGAGACCTTCGCTCTGGAGCGCCTGCGCGATGGCCGCACACTGCTGCTTATCGACGCCGCCTCAGAGCCCTTCCTCCCCTCCCTGCGCCCACTTGTGGACGTGCCAAGGCGCCTGCTGATTAGCCAACTCTACCTTCACGCCTTAGACGATTAGCAGGATTGCGCATACGACAAAAGCCGCCTCCCCGAGCCCTGGGAAAGCGGCTTAGTATCAGCGCTGGTTAGTTCTTGCGCTTGTCTTCGATGGACTCGCGAGCATCACGGACAGCGCCCTTGACGCGGTCAAAGAAGCCACCCTTCTTCGTGGACTCCTCTTGGTACTCGTGTGCCTTGTCCTCCACGAAGCCCTTAGCGCGCTGGAACGCATCGCCGACGGCGCTACCAGCCTCGGATGCCTTGTCCTTTAGCTGATCCAGGCGCTCAGAGGACTGCTGACCGTTGACGTTGTCCTGGTTCGGCGCAGTAGCAACACGCTCTTCGTTTGCTTCGCCTACGATGTGCTGGCTCGGGGCGTAGTCAAAGTTACCCTCGTCCAGCTTCTCCTGCAGGTCCGGCTGCTGCGGGGCGGAACCAATGTGCTCTTCCTGCGCGCCGCCTACGATGTGCTGGCTCGGCGCATAGTCCGAGTTCTCCTCGTCCAGCTTCTCCTGCAGGTCCGGCTGCTGCGGGGCGGAACCAATGTGCTCTTCCTGCGCCTCACCTACGATGTGCTGGCTCGGCGCGTAGTCAGCGTTGTTCTCATCCAGCTTCTCCTGCAGGTCCGGCTGCTCGGAGGCAGAGCCTACATGCTCTTCGTCGGCGCCAGCAACGACGTGATTCTGCGGCTCGTACTTGCTGGCGGTAGATAGGCCGGCTGTGCCCGCGGCGCCTGCCGCTGCAACCCCTGCACCTGTTGCAGCCGCGCCGGACCGAGCGGAGGTGCCAGAGTTAGCTGCCGAAGACACAGTGTCCTCAGATGCCAGGTACTTGTATTCGTTGCGATCCAGGTCAACTTCGTGGCCTAGTTCGTTTGCCATTGCTACGTACTCCTTTAAATAGATTTATCTTCTTCCTTCTAGGGTTCCAGAAAATTCAGGAGCGTGCACGGAAATGGGTATGGGAAAGCGTCGACCGGTGGAGGGATCAGTCATCTCTAAACACTCAACATGGAAGGTTTCGCGTACGAGTTCAGCGGTCATCACCTCCTCGGTGGCCCCTTCGGCCACAATGCGTCCCTCACGCATGGCTACGATTCTATCGGCGTAACGCGCGGCATGGACCATATCGTGGACCACCATGACCACTGTGACCCCGGCGCCATTGAGATCTCGAATCAGATCCAAAATGGACAATTGGTGCGCGGGGTCGAGGTAAGTAGTCGGCTCGTCAAGCAAGGTAATTGGCGTTTCTTGGGCCAAAGTCATAGCGAGGAAGACGCGCTGGCGCTGACCACCGGAAAGGTCTGCCGCGGGGGCGTCGAGAAGCTCGCTCACCCCAGCACGCGAGGCAGCACGCTCAACCGCTGCATGATCTCCGGCCCGCATCGTCGCTAGCGCCCCTGTATAGGGATAGCGGCCGTAACCGATGACGTCACGCACTAATACCCCTTCCGGAGCCACGGGATGTTGTGGCAGAAAAGAAACTTCACGGGCAAAGGCACGCGAGGAATACTTGCTGATATTTTGGTCCGAGAGGTACACCGCACCTGCGCTGGGCGTAAGTTGGCGGCCCAATGTCTTGAGAAGCGTCGACTTGCCGCAGCCATTCGGCCCGATCAGAGCGGTTACTTGACCGCTGGATAAGTGAAGATTTACGTCCTTGACCACATCGGGTCCACCGTAGCCCACGGTTAATCCGCTGCACGTCAGTGTCATGTCTAGCCTCCGTTTCGCACTCGGGTCAGTCGAGTCAATAGGAAAATGAAATACGGTGCACCGATCAGCGCGATGAGCGCGCCAACGGGGATTTCCGTGGGGGCGAAGGCCCAGCGACCGAGCGTATCGCATGCGGTCACAAGGACCGCGCCGCCTAGGGCTGCCACGGGTATTTGCCAGCGCAGGTTCGCGCCAACAACCAAGCGAGCAGCATGGGGGACGATGAGTCCGGCGAAGCCCAAGACCCCGGCCGCGGCGACTCCCGCGGCACCGAGGATGACGGCTAAGGCTACTGCTATTAGGCGCCATATCTTGGTGCTCACGCCGATGCCGGCCATGGTGGAATCATCCAGCGCGAGCATATCCAGGTGTTTTGCCACCACCATCGCGACGGTTAGGGCGAGAAGGATAAAGGGGGCGACAATGGTGGCATCGCCAAGCGAGCGGGCGTAAAGCGAACCTTTCAACCATGTCATGGCCGCTCCTGCCTCTGGGGCAGCCCGCACCAGGAGCAATTCGGTGATGGCGCCCAGCCCAAAAGATACCGCCACCCCGGTAAGCGGCAGGCGCACCGGATCACTTGCCCCGCGCCCGGCGAGGAGAAGAACCAGCCCAGTTCCAGCCAACGCTCCAATAAAGGCTATGAAAGTCAGCAGGTGGGCCGGCAGGGCGCCTGATCCCATGAGTACCGCAACGGCCGCGAGTCCGCCGCCGGAGGTAATACCCACCGTATCTGGTGCGGCCAAAGGATTGCGTAGCGCGGACTGCAATAGACAGCCAGAGACGGCCATGGCAATACCAGCGCAGATTCCCACCAAGATCCGCGGGGCGCGGTACTTCCAGATGAGCGGCTCTCCGGTAACGAAGGCGGTGATCACCTCGCCCGGCGGTTTCATCACCGCACCGACGCCCATGCCGATGATTGCGCTCAACGCCAACGCCAGGATGAGTCCTACTAGCACCCCAACAAATCTCTTATGCCGCATGCTTCCTCCTCCCCAGCGCATGGACGGCCCACAACACTAATGGCATGCCAGCCAAAGAAGTCACGATGCCCACTGGGGTCTCGGCTGGCGCCCAGATTGCCTGGCCAACCGAATCGGCCACCAAAAGCACCGCTGCTCCAACAATTCCAGCCACGCACAGCCCCATGCGGTGGTGTGAGCCGCACACCCGCCACGCTACGGCCGCGGCCATCAACCCCAAGAAGCCAATCGGCCCAGTTGCAGCTACGGCCGGAGCAATAAGCACTACCGCCGCCACAATGGCTGCCAACCGAATGCGCTCCGGCTTCGCGCCGACAGCACCAGCCACGGCATCGCCTGCTACGAGCAAGTCCAGCGTTTTTGCACCGACTAAGGTCAAGGGAACCACGACCAGCACGGCAATCAGCGCCGGCATGATACCGCTTAGGCGCACACCGGCAAGCCGACCAGAAAGCCATGACATCACCGTAGCCAGTTGAGCTTCATCTACTACCAAGAAAATGGAGGTCAATGCGCTACACAGCGCGGAAACAGCAACGCCAACGAGTACCATGCGCTGGATCGCACCGCTCTTACCGACGCCCACCGTCACCCCCACAGCAATCCCCGCACCCAACAGCGCACCGGGCAACTGGTCAACACTCGAGGTTTCGCTTCCTATAAACATTGCTGTTGCGACTGCGCCGAGTGCCGCACCGGAGTTCACACCAGTGATGGACGGATCGGCTAGCGGATTCGCAGTTGCCGTCCGCAGCAATAACCCGCCTAC
The DNA here is from genome assembly GCF_024586525.1 of Corynebacterium sp. BF-R-2. NCBI lineage: Bacteria > Bacillati > Actinomycetota > Actinomycetes > Mycobacteriales > Corynebacteriaceae > Corynebacterium > Corynebacterium sp. BF-R-2. Next base: position 4,856 of record NZ_JAMFTP010000020.1, read on the forward strand.
CCCTAATGCGATACCGACGACCGTGGTGGCAAGGAGACGGTCAAAGGCCACGCTATGCAGCTCTTCTTCCAGCCACGGGGTATCAGCTGGCACCTGAACATGGCGAAGCCGCCACCACCACACGAAGGCGACGGCAGCGGTTGCAAGGACCAGGCAGACGCTGGTTTTAGTTCGAGGTGCCACTACTCTTCGGCGGCGATGATGTCATCGAGCATATGCTCGGCGGAAAGCGGCCCGCGGGCGCGCGACCAGATATCTTGGTCCACCTCTACGATGTCGCCGCTACCCTTGGCATAGGGCGTCTTTTTAAACGCATCGACGTCCTTGTACATAAAGACTAGGTCAGCCTTCATACCAGGGAGCTTATCGCCGGTCAGTTCCGCTACATCAGTCTTAGATTCGATGGATGACTTCTCACCTTCGAAGGCATAGTCATAGCCCACCTCACTTAGTAGCGACTGGGGGAAGGAAGGGTTGACCCAGGTATAGAGCATCTCACTGGACCAGCCAGCCACGACCGCACGACTCCCCGGCTTTACCGCGTCCTTGGTATGAGCAATCTTGTCCTCGATGCGCTGACGGACTTCTTTGGCCTTTTCCTCTTTACCTAGCTTGGCCGCGATCTCATCCATCGAGTCCAGCACGTCCAAGTAAGTCTCATCTGGGTAGGATTCGGTCTGCCCAATCTCTTCCAACTGCGGCATGATATCGGCTTGACGGGTAGGGCTAGCCAGGATCAGATCCGGCTCCAAGGACTGGATAACCTCTAGATTCGGCTGCTTGGCCTGGCCCACAGAGGTCGCTTGACCCAGCTGCCCTTTCAAAGTGGTCGGTGCCTCCGACTTACCGATTTCCACGATTCCCACTGGGTCCACATCGAGGGCCTTGAGAATTTCCTCGTAGCGCCAATCAAGCGCCACAACTCGCTCGATCTTCTTTTCTCCGTTTCCTTCCTTAGAAGAAGAATCAGAAGAACACGCAACAAGGCCTGCGCCTAGGGCTAGAGTGGCTACGAGTGCGATAACTGCACGCACATTCATGAAGTCTTTCTTTTGCATAGCCTTACCTTACTCAGGTAAGGGTTTGCTGTCTAGGGTCTGATTGCCACGTTCCCGATACGGACCATGTTGCCGCACGTCCGCTAAAATGGGTTAAGGGTCAGAAAGTGTGTCTGGGATCGGTGATTTATAGTCACTGTCCAGTGTGATTGTTGAAAGTATAGGCTTCACGACCGTATATCGCTGTCCTTGACGGTAAATCCCCGGTGTTTCTACCTGGATGTGGTAGGCCCTGGTGGTGTGGTGGCTTGATGCCGAAGAATCGACCACGCTGCCACTGCGGCGGCGACATGAAACGCAACGGAACTACCAGCAAAGGAACCACACGATGGCGATGTAAAGCCTGTGGGGCATCAGGCATCAAACGTCGCCCCGACGTCACCAACGCTAGAATTTTTGCGGATTTTATCGAGCATTGCACCACCACAATCTCGCTAACTGCACTGGCTAAACGCAACAATGTAAGCCATTCCACTATGAAGCGCAGATTTACATGGTACTGGCTTATTGACGTACCGGATCCCACCGTGGCACATACAGGCCGAGTCTATGACCAGATATTTCTCGACGGTACCTACACCGCTGGCGGATGCTTGATTGTAGCTTCCACCCTCGATCATGTTGTTGCTTGGCACTGGTGCCAAACACGAAACCGCTCCCGATTACACACGCCTGCTCGAACGCATCCCCGCCCCGTTAATCGCAACGACAGATGGCGGGCAAGGAACAGCAAGTGCAATAAAAACCTGCTGGTCAACAACACATGTGCAGCGTTGCCTCGTCCACGCACAGCGTGTAGTTCGCCGCTATACAACCTCACGTCCGCGCACTGATGCCGGCAAAGCTATCTACACGCTAGCGCTGAAACTCACCCGAGTGCGAACTAAAGAAGAGGTAGCTGACTGGGGTGTATTGCTCCATAACTTCAACACTGTCTACCGCAGGTGGATGGACGAGAGGACCAGGGTTAAAGACCCTGATACAGGAAATTGGACATGGGTATGGACACATTCCAACGTGCGAAAGGCCTACAACAGTCTGAACCATCTATGGCGCCAAGGCATGCTCTTTGTCTACATCAATCAACCTAAAGGCGTCTTAGAACCTGCCCGCATCAAATCTACGACCAACAGTCTTGAAGGCGGGATTAACGCTCGCCTGAAAGAGATTGCGCGTGCTCACCGGGGCAGAACAAATGAACACCAGCGCAAAATGCTGGACTGGTGGCTGTACCTAAAAACAGAACTGCCCGACGATCCACTACGCATCGCCAGACAGTCCCACTGGGGCCAGGACCAACTCGCCAAAGTATCCATCCTGACCCACACCGAGAACCAAGCCGACCACGAAACAGGACGACCAGCCCTCTACGACAACGGTATCGACACCGAGTACACCCACTCAATCGCCATCACAATAGAAAACCCCCGCCTCAATGTGAGTCGGGGGACGGAGGGTGAACGGTAACTAGTTCAGACCCGGGATCTGCGGCAGCTTCGGCTGCGGGATGTTAAGACCGAAGATGCGGTTGATGGTCGGGATGAGGCCGTAGGCGGCACCGCCGACGACTGCAATGACGGCGATGATGGGGAGGATAACCTTCGCGCCACGGCTGGAGCCTGCGAAGAAGGCCGCAGCCATATCGTCGGCAGAAGGCTCCTTCGTGTTGGTCGGCTTAGAAGGCTTGGTCGGCTCGGTAGGCGTCGTAGTGGAGCTCGACGGCTCTTCCTCCTTCACGGCCGGGCGGGCGGTGAGCCACTGGTCTGGGGTGAGAACGCCCTGGGTCAGGCGGGTCTCACCAATCCAGCCGTACCACGGGTCCTGCGGCGTACGGTTATCAAAGCCAGCGCCCATGACCCATTGCAGGTCGCGCGGGAGGAGGCCTTCAGCACCCTTGGCATTGCGCAGGATGGGTGCACCGTTGATAAACATCTCCACGGTGTCAGAATCCGGCTTGTTCACCACCGCGATGTGCATCCATTCATCGGTGGGAACCTCGTGGGACCAAACAGTAGAGCCGGAGCCTTCCTTGGGCTCCGCCCACCAGCGCAGCTCGCGCAGGTTGGAGATGCCGAACATGACGGTGGGATCGGTGTCATCGGAGCCGTCGACAAGCTCGGCGATGCTGGAGTCGCGGGATAGCGCACTTCCCCAGCCGTGCTCAGAGCCGTTGAAATCCTTCGGAATCTTCACGAAGGACTCGAAGGTGTAGCCCGCGGAGGTATCGACCTTGTTGATGGCAGCGCCTTCCTTGGACCTGAACTCCGCCATCGAAGCCTTGCCAGCCGGGTCAGACCAGTACAGGGAACCGGAATCGGAGGACAGCGGGTGGTGGTCAGTGCTGTAGGTGATGCGCTCGCCCACGTTGGACGGGCCGCCTTCGCGGACAAGGTCACCAGCACCATCGGCACCGAAGGCATCGGGGATGACTGCACCCTCGGTGGCCACATCGCCTTCGGCAAGCTGCTTGCCATCCTTGTTCTTGGTCTGACCAGGACGCCAGTGGAAGACAGTTTCTTTAGCCTTGACGTAGTCGTTCGGGCCTTCCGGCAGCTGGTCCTTCGGGATGGTGTACGGGGTATAGCCTTCCTCAGCGATGTCGCGGGCCTTCTGGCCTAGGTCGGGGTCATTCTCATCGCCGATGGTCCACTCCGGGGCGAAGTCCGCGAAGCGCTCCTTGAAGTTGAGCGGCACGTGGTAGCTATCGCCCTTGCCGTCGAGGATGAGCTTGTCGAACTGCGTGAGCTCCTTAGCCGGCTTCTGCGCTACCCACGGGGACAGTGCGGTCATCTCCAGCTCATTGCCGGAAAGATCGAACTCGAGCACGCCGAGCAGACCGTTACCGCCCTGGTACGCCATCTGGTAGTCCTGCAGGATGCCGATGACGTCGTGGCCGGCATCGTTCTTGTCCACGCGGTAGCCGGCGCCGTGGTGGTGGCCGCCCATGGTGAGGAAGATCTGGTCATTCTTCTTGATGAACGTGTCCCACAGACCCTTGCCGTAGTCATCGGAGTAGAAGACCTCGCCAGCACCATCGATGTTGAGAACCTCGTGGCTGGTGAGGATGACCGGCAGGTCCGGGTGCGCATCGAGAACGCCCTGGGCCCACTTCAGAGCTTCGTCGTCCGCGCGCCAGGCCAGCGCCAAGACCAGGTACTTCTGACCTTCAGCCTCAAAAATGTGGTACTCAGAGTCGTTGTTCACCGCGGTGTGGCGCTCCTGGAAGGTCTCCGGGTTGGCGGCCTTGGCGCGCTCAGCGCTGAAGTACTCGTTGTACGGGTGTGCCGACTTGTCATCGATCATGTCGTGGTTGCCCGGCAGGATGGAGTAGTTCAGTTCGGAATCATCGAGAACCTTCATGGCCTCGTCGGCGACTTTCCACTCGCCAACCACGTCCGCTTGGTCCACGACGTCACCGAGGTGGGTAGCGAAGTCCATGTTGAGGGCCTTTTGGTTCTTCACCAGCCACTCAGTCTGTGCCGTGTAGGGCTCGCTGCCATAGCGGGCCTGAGCAAGGTTTCCGGTCTCCGGAGTGGAGTAGCGGGAGTAGAACTGGGTATCCGGCAGCACGCCAATGCTGAAGCGCGAGCCCATTCCTTCTTCTGGCTCGGCGGCGCTAGCCGGGACCACGAGGAATGTTCCGGCCACCGATGCGGTGACCAAGGTGCCAAGAAGGCGGCGAGTAGTCATAGTACTTCCAATCAAAGTGAATGTGGGTGAGATGAATCGGCCGAAAGAGACGACTGAAGAATAGTATTCCGAGTTGTCTCCTTCATGTCCGCAATATGAATAAATTTTTAACTGAACTCAATCGCTAGGATGGCCCTCATGAGCGAAGTCACCAAGAAATACGGAGTCGACGTTACCCGCGTCAATACGGGTCACTACCGCGCAACCAATTCCGCGGGGGCAAGCCTCGAGTTTGGGACCGGTGAGGGCTTTCTGAGCCCGGTGGAGTTACTTCTGGCCGCAGTAGCGGGCTGCTCAGCAGTCGACGTTGATGTGGTCACTTCCCGGCGCGCAGAGCCGGAGCTTTTCGACGTCCACGTGGACGGCACCCGCATCAACGAAGACGGGGCTTCCCGGCTGAGCGAAGTCGACGTGGAGTTTTCCCTCCGCTTCCCTGACACCAACGCCGGCCGCCAAGCAGAGTCGATGATCGAGCGGCTCGTGCGCATTTCTCACGACAAAGACTGCACGGTATCCCGCACGGTGGAAAACCCCACCACCGTCACCTTCCGCACGAAGGAAGCTTAAGCACAGGGGCTGTCGGCCGTCGTGCGCATGCACCACTAGGGTTACTTTTCCAGTTACATGTGGTGCAATTTTCGACCATTGTGACTAGAGTGTTTCCAGATACTTCTTTCACCGCCAACTGTAGCGACATGCGGCGCCTTTCTATCCCTGTCCCCGCGCCGTCGTCCATGAGCCCGCTTGAGGAGAAACCGTGTCCCTGTCCCGTCGTTCCTTATTCAAGGTCAGCGCCATTGCGCTAGCCGCTGGTGCCGTTGGCAGCCAAGCCCCCGCCGCCCTCGCAGTGGGCCCCGCACTTGGCACCATCATTGATTTCTCCGCTGGTGTCCCTTCAGCCAACGCCATCAAAGCAGCCGGACACCTCGGCGCCATTCGCTACGTTTCCCAACGACGCCCTGATGCACAGTGGATGAAGGGCAAGCCCGTAACCTTGGCAGAGACCAAGGCCAACGCCGCGGCGGGCCTCAAGACTGCCTCCATCTATCAGTTCGGCCGCGCAGAAACTGCTGACTGGCTCAACGGCACCGCCGGCGCCGGTGTCCACGCCCCGCAGGCTATCGCCATCCATAAGGCCGCAGGAGGACCGACCGGTCGCCCGATTTACATCGCTATCGATGACAATCCAACGCGCGCACAGTACGAGAATCAGATTCGCCCCTACCTCGAGGCTTTCTCAACCGCGCTGACGGGCGCGGGATACCAGACGGGCGTGTATGGCAATTACAACGTCATCGACTGGTGCGTCGCTGACGGAATTGGTGAGTTCTTTTGGATGCACGACTGGGGTTCGGGCGGCAAGATTCATCCGCGCACCACCATCCACCAGCCAGCTAAACGTCAGGCCACTATCGACGGCGTCACGTGTGATATCAACACCGTGTACGCCCGCGACTGGGGCCAGTGGACGCCGGGCGACGGTTCGCTCTCCCTGCCGGATCTCAAAGACATCCCTGCTGTGCCGAACGACGCTCCACTGCCCGACATCTCCCTGCCCGATCCCACCGGCCGCGGCTCCAGCGCCGGCGGAAATGGCATCACCATCGCCGGCTCCTCAGTCAGCAATGACCAGGTTCGTGGCGCCATCGATGCCCTTAACACCGTGCGCAAGGCGATGGGCTAAGGCTCCGTTACTTTTTGTCTGATGACGGCGACGTTGACGCGACTGTCGACGTCGCCTTTTTCTTTGTCTTTGGTTTCTTCGTTGTCGATGACGTGGTCGCAGTGCTCGACGAGGGCTTCGTCGTTTCAGACGACGAAGCAGTGGCCACCGTCGACGTGGTGAAGGACGGATTGGCTAGAGCTTCCTTATTCAGATTATTTCCCTTAACCAGGCTCTTGCCGGTGATTTCTTTGCGGACATACGAGGTAAGTTCACTCGCCGAGCCCTCAATAGATGCGGCAACGACGAAATTTTCGCTGAAGGAAACCGAGGAGTGGCGGTCCTTACTGTCGGACCATCCCCACTTCGTACCGACGACGTCGCTTAGCGCAGCAGTGCCATAATCCTGCTGGTATCCGTCAGCAGACACCTCGTCGGCGTGAGCCATGGCCACGAGTACCGGGTGGGTAGGGTCATCCTCCATGAGCTGCACAATGAAGCGGACGACGTCATAGGTCGAGGTCTTGGAGTGACCCCAGTCTTCGCCCGCCGCGGTGGAGGTCAGCCCATACTCAGTGGCAATGGAGTCGATGGACCTAGGGTATTTCTTAAAGAGTTTTCCAGCGCTTTCATCAGAAGAGTCAGCGATCATGTCCAACGCCACGTACTTGTCTTCGAAGGAGCCATACTCGATGACGTACGTGGCGATGTAAAGCTTAATCAGGCTCAGTGCGTAACGCGGCGTGTGCTCGGTAGGTGATCCCATGTGCATACCGGTTTCGATGCGGTAGTACGTTATCGCCTTCTTGTCATCACCCTTGAGGAACTGCCCCACTTCATCGTCGACCGCCGCCAACTGTGAGGCTCCCTTTTTGTGCGAGATGGGCGCCGGTGTGGCAGGAGCAGCATCCGTTGTACGCGTCGAGTCTGCATCCTGTTGGTTCGGGGGCGCGCAAGCGATGAGAACCGATGCACCAAGTACGCACGCCAGAAGGGCGGCACCAGCTCGTGCTGATACCGCCCTGTGCGATGGCTGCGAGTTAAACACGGAGTGTGAGTTTACCCGCTTCCCTCCTAGAAGTAGTGATCCACTATTGCCTTAGTGGTCAACCGGAGCTTCCACACCAACGCCGGTGAGGGAGCGAACTTCCATCTCGGCGGAGAGCTCTTCGAAGTTGTCTGGCGGAGTCATGATGGACACGATCCAGCCTGCGAAGAACGCCAAGGGGATGGTGACCAGACCCGGTGAGGACAGCGGGAAGATAGACCAATCCGCGTTAGGGAACATCGAGGTCGGAGTTCCGGATACTGCCGGGGACAGGAAGATGAGCACCAGGCACGAGATAACGCCGGTGTACATCGAGGCCACTGCGCCTGCGGTGTTGAAACGACGCCAGTACAGGGAGTACAGGATAGTCGGCAAGTTCGCAGAGGCGGCAACGGCGAAGGCCAGGGACACCAGGAAGGCGACGTTCTGAGTCATGGCGAGAATACCCAGGATGATGGACGCTATACCGAGAATAACGACGGTGATCTGGGAAACGCGGACTTGCTCGGCCTCGGTGGACTCGCCGTTGCGGATGACAGAGTGGTAGACATCGTGTGCGATAGACGCGGACGCGGTAATGGCAAGGCCTGCCACAACGGCAAGGACTGTAGCGAACGCCACCGCGGAGATAACCGCCATGAAGATGGAACCGCCGATTTCCAGTGCTAGCAGCGGCGCCGCAGAGTTTGCACCACCCGGCGCAGCGAGGATGCGGTCCGGACCAACCAAAGCGGCAGCACCGTAGCCCAGAACCAGGGTCATGAGGTAGAAGGCACCGATAATAACGATGGCCCACGTAACGGAGCGGCGAGCCTCGGTAGCAGTCGGCACCGTGTAGAAACGCATGAGAACGTGCGGCAGACCGCCAACGCCCAGAACGAGGGCAATACCCAGGGAGATAAAGTCAAGCTTGGTGGTCAGGTTCTTGCCATACTTCAGACCCGGCTCCATAATCTGGGAGGCCTCATAGCCGCCCTCCTTGATAGCAGCTGAGTTAGCGTGCATATCAATAGCCTGGCTAAAGAGCGTGCTAAAGCCCCCCTTGAGCATGACGAAGGTCAGAATGCACATGATGACCACACCGGTCACCAGAAGCACGGCCTTGATCATCTGCACGTAGGTCGTGCCCTTCATGCCGCCGACAAGAACGTAGACGATCATGAGGATTCCCACGACGCCGACCACGACTGCCTGCCACTTGAAATCGTGGATATTCAGCAGCACGGCCACGAGGGAACCTGCACCAGCCATCTGCGCGATGAGGTAGAACAGCGACACAAACAAGGTCGAGATGGCTGCTGCCACGCGAACCGGGCGCTGCTTAAGGCGGAAGGACAGCACGTCTGCCATGGTGAAGCGTCCGACGTTGCGCATCGGCTCCGCCACGAGCATAAGAGCTACGAGCCAAGCGACGAAGAAGCCAACCGAGTACAGGAAGCCGTCGTAGCCGTTGAGCGCCACGGCACCCACGATGCCCAAGAAGGATGCGGCGGACAGGTAGTCACCGGAGATAGCAAGGCCGTTCTGACGGCCGGAGAAGCTACCGCCACCGGTATAGAAGTCCGACGCTTCCTTGGTGGACTTTCCGGCACGAAGCACCACGTACATGGTGATAACCAAGAAGGCGGCGAAGACGCCGATGTTCAGAATCGGATTGCCGGCGGAGGATTCCGCTGCGGCGACAGTAAAGGTCTGCATTGTTTAGCCCTCCAGTTCCTGGCGAATGGCCGCTGACTGCGGCTCAATGTTCTTGTTGGCGTAATTGACGTAGATGTACGTAATGACGAAGGTGGTCAGAAACTGAGCCAAGCCGAATACAAGGCCAATGTTCCAGCCACCACCAATTTCAGTTCCCATGAACTCCGGAGCAAACACGGCTGCAAGTACGTACAGGACGTACCACAGAAAGAAGGCCACGGTCATGGGGAAAGTGAACTTGCGGTAGGTTCCGCGCAGTTTGCTGAACTGGGGGCTATCCCGCATGGCAATAAACTCTTGCGGCGTAGGTTCGCGGCGCGAGTTAAGCGAGGCAGGTGCATCAGTCATGTCGCTCTCCTTTGTGGAAATTATTTCTGCACAAAACGTCCACCGGGAATGAGGGACAGTGCCCTCGGTCACGTTTTGTCTTGATCTGTAAGTTACCGAACAGACTCTGCAAGGTTGTAAATCCTGCCAAGAAAAGTTGCCCACCTTAACATCAGCCACCCCCGCGATGCACTACAACATGCACCTATCCCCCGATTCTTGGCACCCCCGCTAATTCACCGCCTGCTCAAATCTAATTTAGCGAACCAAAAGTTAGCAGAGTTCTAGCCGACGACTTAACAACGTGCGAAGAAAAATCGCCACCTCGTTGCCCAACGCCTCTCCCCGTTGCGTAACTGGACACAGCGAAACCCGCCTTCCTCCACTTCCCGAGCCTCCCCCTCCCCCAGCACTGGCGGGAGAATCGGGCGACGTGACGTGAAGAAAGACGGGCTAGCGCGTCTCAGTATGCGCGGGGTTACTCAGCTCCGGGGAACTCGCGCGGATCCTTGAACATGCGTCCAAAGCCCTCACGGCCGTCAAGAGAATCAAGAACCTCGATGTCCTCCCGGGTCAATTCGATCGTGGCAGCCGCGAAATTCTCCTCAAGGCGCTCGCGACGGCTGGACTTCGGGATAACAGAAATCCCCTTCGCCATCAGATAAGCCAGCACCGCCTGCCCGGGAGTGATGCCGTGTTTCTCTGCAACGGCGGCAACCTCGGGGTTGTTGAGGATGACACCGCGCGCCAGCGGCGACCAGGCCTCTGTGACAATGTCGTGATTGTCGTGGAATTCCCGCAGCCCCGGCTGCGTAAATCCCGGATGCAGCTCCACCTGGTTCAGAACAGGCACGATGCCAGTCTTTGCCATGAGCTCCTGGAGGGTCTCCTCGTAGAAGTTTGCCACACCAATGGAGGCAATCTGACCCATGCCCTGCAAACGAGCCATTTCCTCGAAGGTCTCCACGTAGAGCCCTCCCTGTGGCCAGGGCCAGTGGATAAGGTACAGGTCAAGGTAGTCCAGCTGCAGCTTGTCCAGAGACTCACGGAAAGCCAAGTCCACCTTGCCTTTGCCGTGGTGGTCATGCCAGACCTTGCTGGTGATGAAGAGCTCATCACGAGTGACGTCACCGGCCTTCATGGCGTCGGCCAAAGCGTGACCTAGCTCCGTCTCATTCTCATAGAGAGTTGCTGTATCAAAGTGGCGGTAGCCCAGCTCGATAGCCTCGCGCACGCAGCGGGTGAGATCCTCACCGCGCAGTTTGTAGGTTCCGAGACCCAGCAACGGCATCTCGCGGTCATCATTAAACGTGGTTTGTGGGACACTCATGTTCCCCATTGTGCCCCACTGCGGCACACCGTGGGGCCGCCGAGCGCAATCACACACCTATCGTGTCCCCCGATTTTTGGGGACACCGTTCCTACCATCCCCATATACGCCGTATGCCCCGCCCATTTCCCCCTCAGCGCCTATCACGGCACTGGGGAGAAAGAGGCGGGGCACGTACCCTCGTGTGCGCGGTTTAGGCGCGAATCAGGTCAATGACGAAGGTCAGGGTGCGGCCAGACAGCGGGTGTGCGCCACCGGCAGGTCCATAGGCCTTCTCCGGCGGGATGACAAGCTTACGGCGGCCACCCACCTTCATACCCGGGATACCTTCCTGCCAACCGGCAATGAGACCGGTCAGCGGGAACTCGATCGACTGACCGCGGCCCCACGAAGAATCGAACTCCTGGTTCGTCTCGTAGTCAACGCCAACGTAGTGGACCTCAACGAAGCCGCCCGGCTGGGCCTCGGCACCGTCACCCACCACGATGTCTTCAATGACAAGGTCTTGGGGAGCGGGCTCCGTTGCCGGCTCGATTACGGGCTTGTCCATTGGGGGATCTCCTCCTTGGATAAATTTTTCTTCTTTGGTGGCTGCAAACACGTAAGGCCGAGCCACATCGCCCCCAGTATACGGGGTAACGGGTGGCCCGGCCCTAGAAGCGCAGCGTATGAGCTATGCGCCGCACCGTATCAGCGTACGGTTTAGCGCTCGCTGCGCGGGGTAACCTTGCGCAGGGTCTCACCGGTGTAGATCTGGCGCGGGCGGTTGATCTTGGTGTTGAGCTCCAGCTGCTCGCGGTACTGAGCAATCCAGCCCGGCAGACGGCCGATGGCGAAGAGGACGGTGAAGAAGTCCGTCGGGAAGCCCATGGCACGGTAGATGAGGCCAGTGTAGAAGTCCACGTTCGGGTAGAGCTTGCGGGAGACGAAGTAGTCGTCGTTAAGTGCAATCTCCTCCAGCTTCATAGCCAGGTCCAGCATCGGGTCGCCACCGAGGTGGTCGATGATCTCGTGTGCGGTCTCCTTGACGATAGCCGCACGCGGGTCGTAGTTCTTGTACACGCGGTGACCGAAGCCCATGAGGCGAACGCCCTTTTCCTTGTTCTTCACGCGGTTCATGAAGTCCGTAGCGTCACCGTCGTGGTTGTTCTGAATGTCCTCAAGCATCTCCAGAACGGCCTGGTTAGCACCACCGTGCAGCGGGCCAGACAGGGCGTTGATGCCACCAGCGATAGCAACAAACAGGTTGGCCTGTGCGGAACCAATCATGCGAACCGTGGACGTGGAGCAGTTCTGCTCGTGGTCAGCGTGGAGAATAAGAAGCTTATCCAGGGCCTTAGCAACAACCGGGTCAACCTCGTACTCCTCGGTCGGGTAACCGAACATCATGCGCAGGAAGTTCTCACGCGCGTTGAGCTTGTTGTCCGGGTACATGTACGGCTTACCCTGGGATGCGCGGTATGCGTACGCGGCCAGCATCGGCACCTTAGCCAGAAGTCGCACGGTTGCCTTGTCCAGCTGCTCCGGGTCCAGCGGGTTGAGCTGGTCCTGGTAGTACGCAGACAGAATGTTAAGGGAGGAAGCCAACACCGCCATGGGATGCGCGTTGCGCGGGAAGATGTTGAATGCGGCCTTAAAGTCCTCATCCAGCAGGGTGTGGTGGCGGATTTCCGTGTTGAACTTGGACAGCTCGTCCTCATTCGGCAGGTGGCCCTTAATCAGCAGGTAAGAGACCTCGTTGAAGGAGGCGTTCTCAGCCAAGTCCGCAATGTCATAACCGCGGTGGCGAAGGATGCCTTCCTCACCATTAATGAACGTAATCTTGGACTCAGTAGAACCGGTAGCTGCGTAACCTGGGTCGAAGGTAACGAGGCCAGTCTCGTTGCGGAGCTTGCCAATATCGAAGCCGGAGTCACCCTCGGTGGACTGCTTGATGTCCATCTCGTACTCGCCACCAGGGTAGTGCAGTACAACCTTGTTCTCTTCAGAAGCCACGTGCTTTCCTTTCTCAACATGCCATTCCGGCTCACGCCGAAGCGGCTTAATTAAACCTCTTCACACTTTATCAAAACTTGTGACTCTGCCAACATTGGCAATCCTGGCAAAGTACCTAGTGCCCGAACGAAATTAGGCTACACTGCCCCCATGAGCAACTCAGAACTCTCCCTGCCAGCAGATCTCCTTCCTGCCGACGGCCGGTTCGGCTGCGGCCCATCCAAGGTTCGCCCCGCCCAAATTGAGGCAATCAGGGCCGGCGCAGGCACCATCATTGGTACCTCCCACCGCCAGCCGGCCGTAAAGAATCTGGTTGGCTCCATCCGTGAGGGTTTGAGCGACCTTTTCTCCCTTCCTGCAGGTTATGAGATTGTCTTGTCCCTCGGCGGCGCTACCGCATTCTGGGATGCAGCCACCTTCGGACTCATTGAGAAGCAGTCTGCACACCTGAGTTTCGGCGAGTTCTCCTCCAAGTTTGCAAAGGCTGCTGGCAAAGCTCCGTGGCTCGATGCGCCACTCGTCACCGAGGCAGAAGTGGGCACCGCACCGGACCCAAAGGCGGCCGAGGCCACCGGCGCGGATGTCATCGCGTGGGCTCACAACGAGACGTCCACCGGCGCCATGGTTCCGGTCACCCGCCCGAACCCCGACGCTACTGACCAGCTCGTCGTCATCGATGCCACCTCTGGCGCGGGCGGCCTTCCGGTCGATATGTCTGAGACGGACGTTTACTACTTCTCCCCGCAGAAGTGCTTTGCCTCCGACGGTGGCCTGTGGTTGGCCGCTATGTCCCCGGCTGCCGTGGAGCGCATTGAGAAGATCAACTCTTCCGATCGCTTCATCCCAGCCTTCCTTAATCTGCAGACTGCCGTGGACAACTCTCGCAAGAACCAGACGTACAACACCCCCGCGGTAGCCACGCTGCTCATGCTCGATGACCAGGTGACGTGGATGAACGCTAATGGCGGCCTCGACGGCATGGTCAAGCGCACCACGGCGAATTCCAGCATCCTGTACAGCTGGGCTGAATCGCGCCCGGAGGCCACCCCATTCGTGCAGGATGCTTCCGCTCGATCTCTGGTCGTCGGAACGATTGACTTCGACGATTCGGTTGACGCTGCAGCGGTAGCCAAGACTCTGCGCGCCAACGGCATTCTCGATGTCGAGCCTTATCGCAAGTTGGGCCGTAACCAGCTGCGTGTGGGCCTCTTCCCAGCTATCGATTCCGAGGACGTCACGAAGCTCACCCAGGCCATCGACTACGTTCTGGACAACCGTTAGTCCCAGCAACCGTTAGTCCCAGCACAAATTCACCTACCTCCTCAACATGCCCCGCGCTCTTGCCAGAGTTCGGGGCATGTTCTGGGTAAAGTGGACTTCATCACATGTCCGCTACCAGGCTAAGGAGCGCCACCATGCGCGAGATTTTCCTCGCACCCAGCGACTCAACTGACTCCTCGCTCGTTCTCCGGGCAGAGGATGGTGAGGAGTTTTTCCTCGAAGTCACCGACGAGCTTCGTGAGTTGCTCGCTCCTGCTAGCTCCAGCGAGACCTCGGAATCTAAAGACTCCGCAGCCTCAGCCAACTCGTCGGCAGACCAGGGTTCGGACCACACCACGGCAACCACAAGCACCACCCCATCGCCGGCTACCGCACACGAGCCTCCCCGGGGTCTTCACACCGTAGTGCCCTCCTCTCAGAGCGCCCACGATTCGCAGTCATCCTCCACGCAGGCGATGAGCCTGCGCCCGAACGAGATCCAGGCACGTATCCGCGCCGGCGCATCCACCGCAGAGATGGCGGAAGAACTCGGTGTGCCGGAATCTCGTATCGAACCTTTTGCACACCCGGTGTTGCTGGAAAGGGCGAGGATTGCGGACGTCGCCAAGCAGGCACACCCCATCCGCGACGATGGGCCGGCCAAGCTAACGCTGTGGGAAATCCTCGCTACGGCTTTCGCGGCACGCGGGCACTCACTGTCGGAATCGACGTGGGATGCCTACCGCCACCAAGGCGAGCCGTGGATTCTACGTATCACGTGGAAAGCAGGCCTGTCTGCCAACGAGGCGGAGTGGACGTTCAAGCAGACCATGACCTCCCCCGCCACCGTGGAGGCTCGCAACTCTGTAGCCGCTGACCTGACGGACCCGGACTTTGTGCAACCGGTACGCTCCCTGACTTCAGTGGGGCGTGGCGAGCGCTATGACGAGGCCATTGACGGCCGCGGGCAGTTCGACGAGCACGAGGACATTGAGTCTGCGCGCGCCGGTGACCCGGGGGTGACGGATCTGTCCGTGTACTCGGGCAGCGCTTCGGACGCTGACTCCGCCGAGCATTACGCGGAGCCCTCCGTCCTGCCTTCGCCGCGCGGCGGCGAGGAGCCGGGCGCAGCGGCCTCCACCGATGCTGCTCACCGTGAAGACAGCCAGGGCTCCGCGGACCCAGTTACCGACGCGGAGAAGAGCAAGGACACCGGCGTGGACGAGGACTTCCTCCAGAACCCCGATCCGGAGCCCAAGCCCACCAAGCGCCGCCGCAAGGCCGTCACCCCGCACTGGGAGGATGTGCTGCTCGGCGTTCGTTCCACCACGAAGCGTCCCCGCGAGTAACCTGCCGTGGAAACTCAAAGCGCCGTTCTCACTCTCTGGTACGTCACTGCTGCTGACCCCGCCGAGGTCCTCCGCTGTGAGCCCAAGGCCGATCGCGGCTTCGGCCGGAAATTCCTGGCTCAACTCAATCCTGCACTCCCCGTGACGCCGATTGGTCAGTTCCCGCTCAACCGCTCCGCTGAGCCTGGTACGAGCGAGTTCTATATCGGCGGCTACCCAGGCGTCACCGTGGTTCAGACAATCATCAGTGATGATCAGCTCATTCTCTCGCAGCTCTCGCGTACTCTGCGGGAAGCCGTTCCGGCGCATGAGATCTATGCATTCACCTCCAATCCGGAGACGGGTTACGCAGGATTCGCACACTGGACGGGCCCGCGCCTGCGCCGTTCCTTGTGCGGAACCCGTGTCAATCTCTATGAGGATCACGGACTTCCCGAGACGTTCGAGGCTCCCTACTGGGCCGGCGAGAAAGACGAACCAGCCGGCGGCATTGCACTCCCCTTCGAGCCGCAGAGCATAACCGAAGCTGCCCAAGCCTACTGGTTGGGCATCGAGGTCGGCGCTGATGGTCCGGATGTGGACGTCGTGGGCTATGCCACCGATGGCCGCCCCGAGCCGAAGGTTGACACACCGCCGCCCCGCCGCAGCGTGGCCGAGGTAGCCAGCACCTCGGTGGCGAAGCTCGGTCTTCATGACTATGACGACTACGAAGAGCACGACCTCGAGCCGGATTCCACGGGTGAAGAGATTGTGCGCACCGCCAAGCACTTGGGCGGGTTAGTGCGCCGCTATGCGGTGTCGACCTCGCGGAATCTCTGGCAGCGCTGGCGCTCATAAAACGCTATGGCCGCCGACGTCGCCACGTTGAGCGAATCGGTTCCCTCCGCCATGGGGATGCGGGCACGCACGTCGGTAGCTTTCATCGCATGCTCAGTCAGCCCCGGGCCCTCCGCGCCCACGAGCAGCGCCACCTTGTCTGCACCGTCGAGGGCGTCCGCAATGTGCACAGCCTCGGGATGCGGGGTCAGCGAGACGAGCCTGAAGCCCTGCTCACGCAGTGTCTCCAATCCACGCTGCCACGTAGTGAATCCGCCATCGAAACGCGCCCACGGCAGGCGCAACACATGACCCATCGAGACGCGCACCGAGCGTCGATAGAGCGGGTCGGCCGCACCCGAGCCGAGCAGAATGCCATCCACCTCCATGCCGGCGGCATTGCGGAAGAGGGAACCAATGTTTTCATGATCCCCAACGCCCTCCATAATGGCGAGGGTGCGTGCACCGGCGATGACCTCATCCACGCTCCACGCCTCGGCGCGGTCTGCTGCTGCGACGAGGCCGCGGTGCATGTCAAAGCCGGTGACTTCCCCCAGGGTGTGGCGGGTGACCTGGTAGACGGGGATGTCCCCCACGTCGTGCGTGGCAAGGAAGGTGTCCAGCTTGGCCTCGAATCCGATAATGCAGCGCACCGGAAAACGTGAAGCCAGCAGGCGCTCCACACAGAGGGGGCCTTCACCAAAGACGAAACCCTCGCCGGACTTATCCGCGTGCTTCAAATCGCGGATATCGTCCAGGCGAGGGTCTTCCGGGTCATCGATGATCAAACGCATGCGCCCCAGTCTAGCGGCGGCCCAGTCCTGGGCCGAACCTCCCTAGGTCAGCGCTGCGGTAATCGGCCCCATGGCGAAGTAGACCACGAAGAGGGCTGCAACAAGCCACATGATCCAATGCACCTTCTTGGCCTTACCGGCGAAAGTCGCCATGAGAGCGTAGGCGATGAAGCCCACGCCAATACCGTTAGCAATGGAATAGGTAAACGGCATGACCACAATGGTGAGGAAGGCCGGGATTGCTTGGTCCATGCGGGTCCACTCAATGTCCTTGAGCTGTGCGGCCATCATGACACCGACGATGACGAGCACTGGGGCGGCGGCCTCAATAGGCACGATTTCATAGAGCGGGGTGAGGAACATCGCCAGCAGGAAGATGACACCGGTAACCACGTTGGCGAGACCAGTTCGGGCGCCGTCACCGATACCGGCGGCAGAATCAGCGAACACCGTGTTGGACGAGACCGAACCCGCACCACCAGCAACGGCACCGAAACCTTCGACAACCAGCGCCGTTTTCATGTCCGGCAGGTTGCCCTGCTCATCGACGAGGTCAGCCTGCTTGCCCAAGCCATTCATCGTGCCCATGGCGTCGAAGAAGTTGGTGAGCAGCAGCGTGAAGATGAGCAGCACGGTGGAGACCACACCCAGCTTGGTGAAGGCGCTAATCGGGTCCACCTGGCCCACGATGGAAAGGTCAGGGATGCCACCCAGGGAGTTGGGAACCTCTGGGGTGGCCATGCCCCACTCCTCAGAACCAGTGAGAGCCTGGATGATCATGGCAATAATCGTGGTGATAACAATGCCGATGAACAGGCCGCCACGTACCTGACGGATGACGAAGAAACTGGACAGGATGAGTCCCACGATGAAGACGAAGGCGGGCCACGTGGAGATCGAACCATTAATGCCGAGGCCCACCGGAACGGTCGTCATCGCCGCATCTGGGACGCGGGTAACGAAGTGACCATCAACGAAACCGATGAGCGCGATGAACATGCCAATGCCGACGCCCATCGCGGCCTTCATGGAGGCGGGAATGGCATCGAAGACAGCCTGGCGGAAGCCGGAGATGGCCAGCAGGACAATGATGATGCCCTCGATGACGACGAGGCCCATGGCCTCGCGCCATTCCAGGCCGTTGATGGACACCATCGTCACGGCAACGAAGGTGTTCATACCCAGGCCTGCGGCCATGGCGAATGGATAACGCGCGATGGCGCCGAAGGCGATGGTCATAACACCGGCAACCAGCGCCGTTGCAGCGGCGACTTGTGGGATGCCCAAGGTGGTACCGGCAGAGTCTTCCGAGGTACCCAGGATGAGAGGGTTCAGGAGAATGATGTAGGCCATCGCAAAGAACGAGACCACACCGGCACGGACCTCGGTGCCGATGGTGGATCCGCGTTCGGTGACTTTGAAATAGCGGTCGATAGCTGCGTTCATCGTGAGAGAGCGCCCCTTACTATCTAGAGAAATGAAGTTTTACCAGCTAAGAGTGCTCCATCTGACCCCCAAAATGCAAAACCCGCACGTGCATTACTGCTTCGTGCAGGTAAAAAGCCACCATTAGAAAATCGGCTTCTCGTCGTCGAAGGGCCGCTCCGGCTCCGATCCTTCTTCACGAATGGTCGTCCCGGAATGTGCGCCACAGCCATAGGCGGCGTGAACGACCTTGCCGTCGGCGGAGTATTCATTGGCGCAGACACCGTAATTGGGCAGAAGTGTGAGGTAGAAGGCACAGGTTTTACACTGCAACTGCGCCTGCGATGCCATCTCCGTTGTCGGCCCGTACTTCTTGCGCCACCGATCCTTGGCCTCCTGAAGGCCGGCCTCAGAGAGCTCACCATCGTGTAGGCGTTCATCATCAGGTGCCGGGGGCATGAGATCGCCGGGGCCGAGGTCACCTGGGCGCAGTCGCTCGGAATAGGGAACCCATTCCGGAGCCTGGAGCGCGTGCCCACCAGGGACGAGCGCAACCTCATTGACAGTCGGTGTTCGCGAGCCTTCGGCACAGGCAACGACGGCGTGCCACTCCCAGCCCGGATAACCCGGGACGTGGGCGTCAAAACGGTGGGTTGCCACGTTGCGGCCTACTCCGGCAACGCCGCGGTGCTTTCCGACGTCCCCCTCGCCCACCTCCTCCACTGCGTGGCGAGCCAGGTCGACAGCGGCGGAATCGAGAAGCGGGGAATGCATCTTTTTCTTGCGAGTCACCCTCTCATTATTCATCACGGCCGTCACCATAGTGCACAATGACAGACATGACCCTCCCCCGCCTCACTCGCGCGTCCCGCATTCTCACTGCTACGTTGTCTGCTGCAGCGCTGCTCGCGCCGCTGTCGTCCTGCTCTTCCGCACCTGGTGGTGTGGATCCAGCGGCGCCTGAGGCGGTGGAGACGGCGCAGGTGGGGACCGAGGGGACGTCGGCAAGCACTGCGTCCCCCGAGCGCCTCAGTGCCACAGTCCTGGAGACGAAGCCTCTCCTCCCCCACACCTTCACCCAAGGCTTGGAAGTGGACACCGCGGGCAACCTGCTCATTGGTACAGGTCAATATGGGGAATCACGCCTGCTTCGAGTTCGCCCAGGTTCGCTTAACCCACTCCAGGAAATCGCACTCAACAACTCCTATTTTGGTGAGGGCATCACACAAACCGATGCCGGCATCTGGCAGCTGACATGGAAATCCGGCACAGCTATCCTGCGTGATGCCACCACCTTCGACGAAATCAACCGGGTGGGCTACGACGGCGAAGGCTGGGGGCTGTGCAACGCAGGCCACGAGCTCATCATGTCCGATGGCTCCGCCACGCTACGCCACCTGCACCCTGACACCTTTGCCGAGCTTGGCCCGCGCACTAACGTCACTCTTAACGGATCCCCGGTGGACAATCTCAATGAGCTGGAATGCGTCGACGGTCAGGTGTACGCCAATGTGTGGATGAGCGACGACATCCTGCGCATCGACCCTAGCTCTGGCGACGTCACCGCCGTCATCGATACGGCACGTCTCCAGCACCGCCCCTACGAGGATCCCAATGCCGTCCTCAACGGCATCGCCCATATTCCAGGCACGGACGAGTTTTGGATCACCGGCAAGCTCTGGGATGACCTGTACCGGGTTCGATTCGAGTAGGATTCTCAGCCATGGCAACCGTGAAGCAAGCAAGGAAAAAGTCACTACTGCAATTTCTGGCGCTCATTATCGCCGTAGCGGTAATCGTTGTAGCAGTGGTGCTGTTCCAGAAGTGGTGGAATGACCGTCCGGGCCCGGAGCCGAAGGATGTCACCATCACGGCCACGGTGGGCGATGAAACCATCGAGGTTTCGCCATACAGCATCTGCGAGCCGGGCACTGAGTGCGAGGAAGGTGACGTCCCCAACCTCACGGTGGGCCCCGATGACACGCTCAAGCTCGACATCCCCGAGGCGATCTCAAACCACGAGTGGTCCGTGCTGTCCATCTACGATGATCCGGCCGCCAATGACAGCACTGCCCACGGCGCCAACGAAACCACCTCGGTGGAGATCCCCGGCTCCGTCGCCCCGATTGAAGCGTCCACCGGTGAGCGCCCACTGTTGAAGGTGGTGGAGATTTCCACCCTCATGATTGGCCATGATGCCAACGGTGAGGAGACCCCGATGCACACTGTGTGGTCTCTGTCCACACTGAGCGAAGATGAACTCAAGGAGTCCAAGGCTACCGGCGACGCCGAAGCGCCAGCAGAGTAATAGCGGCGCTGCGGCGCGTTGCCCCACGCGCCTCCACGATCGAAAAGTGCCCTAGCTGCCAAACTTACGACTGATCATTGAAAAATCAGCCTAACTTTCGTCAGCTAGGGCACTTTCGAGCTATCGGCCTAAAAGCTTTAGGCCCTAGCTATCCAAGTCCTTCGCAATGGCGCGCAGAATCTCAGCAACCTGACGGCCAGTCTTGCGTTCTGGGTAGCGCCCCTGGCTAAGCACCGGCTGGACCTGGGTCTCAAGCAACGTCATGACATCAGACAACATGCTCGACAGCTCCTCCGGCTTGCGAGCCGGGGTGCGGCGGCGTGGGGCATCCAGAACCTTCACGCGCAGGGCCTGCGGACCGCGACGGCCGGCCGCGAAGTCGAACTCAATGCGCTGACCCTGGAACAACTCGTCGACGCCCTTGGGCAGCACATTGCGGCCGACGTAGACGTCTTCATCGCCCGGGTTGCTGACAAAGCCGAAGCCTTTGTCGGCGTCATACCACTTCACTTTGCCGATTGGCATGGTTCTTCACTCACTTTCTTTCCGTCTCTCCTATGCAAGTGTAGGCGCCACCAGGCCGTGGGCCCATGAGCGCTCCACTTCCGGAACAAGGAGGCGCGGCGACGCTTAGCTCAGACTCCTAAGACCGCGCGCAGGAACTTTCCGGTGGAACTAATAAAGAGATTCATTCTAACCTTTGACACCCCACCGAAGAAACCCACGTTATGTATCGCCACACCCACCACACCCGTTACCCGTGTGACATAGATAACATTCCCGAAGCGAGCAGGGAAAACACTGCGATTCCAACGCTTCCGTTACCGTTTTGAGCCAAATAACGTGACTGTTTCGTTATAAACGGCTACCCTTTCCCTCAGGCACTTCGGCCGCCGGTCGTGGAAGTCTCGCCCCAGACACAGTCCGGGCTTTCACACAGCGGCCACTCATGATGTGCATGAATATGAACATCGAATACATAAACATCTGCCGGACTGGGCACTATCTGGGCGCGAGAACGCAAGAGACAACCTAGAGAAGGAATACTTTAATGGGACGCCACTCCGCTAAGAACAAGTCCATCGCTACCAAGTTTGCCGCTTCCACCGTTGCCGTGGGTGCTGCTGCAGCCATCATGGCTCCGAACGCCGCTGCTGCTCCGGATTCTGACTGGGACCGCCTCGCACAGTGCGAGTCCGGCGGTAACTGGGCTATCAACACTGGCAACGGCTACCACGGTGGTCTGCAGTTCAACGCTCAGACCTGGCAGGCATACGGCGGTGGCGAGTTTGCTCCGACCGCAAACCTGGCAACCCGCGAGCAGCAGATTGCTGTTGCTGAGCGCACCTTGGCGCAGCAGGGCTGGGGCGCATGGCCGGCTTGCTCCGCAAGCCTGGGCCTGAACTCCGCTCCGACCCCGCGCAACGTCAGCGCTGCTCCGGCACCGGCCGCAACCCCGGCTCCGGCTAAGGAAGAGACCGCACCGGAGGCTCCGGCCGACGCACCGGAGGTCGTGAAGGAAGCTGCCGAGGAGCAGCCAACCGACGAGCTGGCCGTTGATGCCCTCTACACCCTCGTCGAGGACACCGCCACCCAGTACGGCCTGACCATCCCGGCTTCCTTCACCGAGCAGTACAAGGCTAACCGCCACGACTTTGATGCTTTCTACTCCGCAAACCGCCACGTCATCGACCCGCTGGCTCAGTTCCTGAGCATCATCGCCGCTCAGGAGTCCTAATGGGAACCGCTGCTCAGCAGTCCTAGAAACTGAGCGCGACAAACAATAGACCGGCTGGACAATCCAGCCGGTCTTTCTGTTTTTACCCCCTCAGCTCATCCTTTAGGGAAATATCCTGAACACGAGGCATAGCCCCACCGAGGAGAACATTCTCGGAGGGGCTTTAAACTTGCCGCGTAAGGCGCGGCCTCACCGTAGATGAATGCGCAGCTATCTGCACATTCTCTTAGCGGTTGATGCGAGTGTACGGGTGAACGTAGTTCAGCTTCTCTGCCGGCATCGGCAGAATCAGATCATCACCGAAAGGGCTGGAAGCACCGGCAAACGGTGCGGAAATCTCAGTGATGGCGTGCTCGCGGGGGCTGTTCTTCGGCCAAGCCGGGGAAATGTGGCCTTTGTTCTCATTCGACATGCCCCTCATTATTCCAAACCGCGCGCCAAAAAGTAACTCAATTGAACAACAAGTGCCCCAATCCTCCCCCGCTCCCTACCACTCCTTCCCAGCAACTAGACTAGGGGCCCATCATGACCTCCCCTAAGAAGCGCGCCCGCGTCACCGACAGCTACCGCGAATGGCTTAGCCAATTGCCTGAGGAGGACCTCCGCGCCCTGCTCAGCCACCGCAGAGAAACCTTGGCCCCGGCACCGAAGGACTTCGGTGCGTTAGCCTCGCGTCTTACTCTGCCGATGCACGTCGTCGATGCCCTTGCGCATAGCAACGCAGAACAACTCGCAGTTCTGGAGGACATTGCGCAGCGCGGCGGTGAGATTGGCATGGTGGATGACACCAACCCAAAGGTCACACAACAGCTCAAGGAGCGCGGCCTCGTCTTTGGGGATGCCCCTCAGGTGCGCATCGTGACCGGCGTGATGGGCGCACTCCCCACGGGGTGGTCGCTGCTCAACCGCCGTGAGTTTAGCGAGGAGGACATCGCGGAACTACCGGGCGATGAACGCCGGATTCTCGGCACGCTAGCTAAAAGTGAAGGCGCGGGGTACACCACCAACACTGAGCCCGACAGTAAGTCCGAGGACCCCACCAAACGCCTTCTGGCCAAGGGGTTTCTCGAGCGCATCAACGCGCACTCAGTGCGCCTTCCACGCTCCCTCGCACGAGTTCTTGCCGGGGATACCACCCCACCCATCCCCACAACACCGTCCGGGCGCGCCGGTATCCCAGAGCCGGATTCGAAGGCGGATGATGCCGGTGCGGCCGCGGGCTTGGAGGTTGTGCGCACCATGGAGCAGCTCATTGAGGTGTTGGGCGCTCATCCGGAGGCGCTGCTCAAGGATTCCTCGGTCGGCGTGCGCTCCCTTTCCCAGCTTGCCAAGGAACTCGATGTGGACAAAGACGAGGTTGCACAGCTCATCAACCTCGGCCACCATGCCCGTCTCCTACACCGCGGCGAGCCGGATGGCCTCGAAGGACACTTCCTCGCCCCCACCACGGGATCACACGACTGGCTCGTGGCTGAGCTCGCGGAAAAGTGGCGCATTCTTCTCGACGCCTGGCGCGACTCCCCCTGGGCCAGCTGGGACGGCACCCGTGCGCTGTCTGAGGACACCCACGTGCGCCGTCTATCCCACTTCCGAGCGTTCGTCCTCGACGTCTACGCCCACTCCGCAGTTGCGCTCACTGAAGAAGAATTCTGGGAAGAGCTGCGCTTTAGATCGCCGCTTTTCGCTAGCCATACCCGCACACTCACCATCGAGAAGCTGCGTGCCGAGGCCGAATGGATCGGTGCGGTGGCGATGGGCAAAGCCACACGGGTGCTCAACAACTCCTCTGCCGCTGCTGATCTCGTCCCCGACACGGTTTCCGAGTTCATCATCCAGCAGGATCTCACCATCCTCGTGCCGGGGCCGCTCGAGCCAGCTACACACCGCACCTTAACGTCTCTGGCTGATCTTGAATCCCCCGGCCTGGCCAGTGTGTACCGCATGAGCGAATCCACTATTCGCCGCGGCATGGACCATGGCCTTACCGCTGCGGAGATGACGGAATTCTTAGAGAAACATTCACCCATGGGCGTGCCACAGGCGCTGGAGTTTGCCATCGGGGACGTCGCCAAGCGCCACGGCACTCTCCGCAGCGGACCTGCACTGTCTTATCTGCGCAGTGAGGACCCCGCGCTCCTGGAACTCGCTGCCGCTTCGGTCCCCGAACTGCGACTGCTTGCTCCAACTGTGGCGGTCTCCCCACTGCGCGTTGGCGAGCTGTTGGAGAAACTCCGGGCTCAGGGCTTGTCTCCTACCCCGGAGGATGAGTCCGGCGCCTCGATCGCAGTGGCACCGGAGCCGTATCTTCTGCCCACGCCCCGTGCCAAGGCCACTGCCCGCACGCCCGCCTCGGTGGACCAGGCGGTGCAGAACCTGCGGACATCAGGACAGACCCCCAGCACACACAATGAGGAGGAAGCGGATCCGCTCGCGCTGGCCCGAGCTGCCGCGCGCGTCCACACCGATATTGTGATTTCCTATGCCGACAAGAGCGGCACCATCCGCACCGTCACGGTGAAGCCGCTGTCCGTCGAAGGTGGCTACATCGATGCCCTGGGCGCGAGCGGCAAGCCCGTGCGATTCCCCGTGCACCGTATTTCCACTGTTCGGTTCGCCAACGACGACTAACAGCACACCAGAAAGGACTCGGTTCCACCATGCCCGGACCGCTCATCGTCCAGTCGGACAAAACCGTCCTCCTTGAGGTCGACCACCCGCAGGCCACTCAGGCCCGTGCCGCGCTCGCCCCGTTTGCTGAGCTCGAGCGTGCGCCCGAGCACATTCACACCTATCGGATTACCTCGTTGGCCTTGTGGAATGCGCGCGCGGCCGGCCACGATGCCGAGCAAGTAGTCGATGTTCTGGAGAGCTACTCCCGCTTTCCGGTCCCGCAGGCGCTGCTTATCGACGTCGCCGAGACCATGTCCCGCTACGGCCGCGTCCGCCTCCTCGCGCACCCAGCCCACGGCCTCATCCTCGAATCCGATGAGCCAGCCATCCTGGAGGAACTGACGCGCCGCAAGAAAGTGAGCGAGCTGCTGGGGCAGCGCATCGACGAGCACACCATTGCCGTGCCGCCATCGGCGCGCGGGCGTCTCAAACAGGAGCTGCTCAAGGCCAACTGGCCGGCAGATGACCGCGCCGGCTACGTCGACGGCGAATCTCACCCCATGAGCCTGAGCACCGACGAGGTGGAGTGGCAGTTGCGCGACTATCAGCAGTACGCCGCCGAGTCCTTCTGGGCGGGCGGCTCCGGCATCGTCGTTCTGCCCTGTGGCGCAGGTAAGACCATCGTGGGTGCCGCCGCGATGGCCAAGGCCCAAGCCACTACCCTCATCCTCGTCACCAACACAGTTGCTGGCCGCCAGTGGCGCGATGAGCTGCTGCGCCGCACGAGCCTTACCCCGAATGAGATCGGCGAATACTCCAGCGAAAAGAAGGAGATCAAGCCGATTACCATCGCCACCTACCAGGTGGTGACTCGCAAGACGAAGGGCGAATACCGAGCGCTTGAGCTCTTTGACTCCCACGATTGGGGCCTCATCATTTACGACGAAGTCCACCTGCTCCCCGCCCCAGTCTTCCGCATGACCTCCGACCTCCAATCCCGCCGCCGTCTGGGACTGACCGCAACCCTCGTGCGCGAGGATGGCCGCGAAGGCGATGTTTTCTCGCTCATCGGGCCCAAGCGCTATGACGCACCCTGGAAGGAGCTGGAGTCCGCAGGTTACATCGCCACCGCGGACTGCGTCGAGGTGCGCGTGGACATGACGCCAGAGGAGCGCATGCTCTATGCCACAGCGCAGTCACGGGATAGGTACAGAATTGCGGCGTCGGCAAGCGCCAAGCTCCACACCGTGGACAAGCTGCTGAAGAAGCACGAAGGCCAGCAAGCACTCATCATCGGCGCCTACGTGGACCAACTCGAAGAATTAGGCACGCACCTTCACGCCCCCGTCATCGACGGCACAACCTCCACCGCCAAGCGCGAAAAACTCTTCCAACAGTTCCGCGATGGCGAACTTAACACACTCGTGGTGTCCAAGGTGGCTAACTTTTCCATCGACCTGCCCGAGGCAGCCTTGGCAATCCAGGTCTCCGGTACCTTTGGCTCCCGGCAGGAGGAAGCACAGCGCCTCGGCCGTCTGCTGCGTCCCAAAAAAGATGGCCAGGAAGCGACGTTTTACACACTCGTGGCCCGTGAATCCCTTGATTCGGAGTACGCCATGCACCGCCAGCGTTTTTTAGCGGAGCAAGGGTATGCCTACCGGCTGGTGGACGCAGTAGACTTGTGAACCAATGAAGATTTTCAAGTTTAATGTCCACGAGGACTTTGCCAAGCAGAATAACGAGCTCCTGCGCGATTCCTCGCGCCTGCGCAACTCCGGTCTCGTTATGGGATTGCTGCTCATCATTGGCGGCATTGCGCTGTACTTCGGCATTGATGCCGCTTGGCGCATTACCGTGGGATTGGGCATGGTGCTCTTCGGTATTTTCTGCGCGGTCATTGGTGTGCTGGCCTCCCGCCAGGTGGGCTCGGCGCAGAAGCTGTATGACTCCTATCCTCTTGCCCCCGCAGTCGTGGCGGAGGTCAACGAGCGCGACATGGTGCTCCTAGCGCTGGTGAACACCAACGTGGATCCGAAGCTTCCGCCGCGCTGGGGCGTGTGCCTGCGCACGGTGAGCAACATTCCTGGCATCAAGCGCACGGTGGGCACCAAGGTTCCGGTTGCGGCTGTTTCTGGCCAGCGTAGCTCCAGCGACAAGGAGCATTGGCAGCAGATCACCCCAATGCCGATCGCGTGGGGCACCCCGGATGCGGAAACAGTTACCGTAGCGCGCAAGTCCATCCCGGAAGACCAATGGCAGCGACTCGAGCGCGCGCGCAAGCGTCTGTCTGATGTGAAGGCAACGAAGTACGACCTGTTGGTGCTCTAAATGACTGTTGAGAGACTGCAAGAATTCGACGAAACCATCTTCGCCACCATGACCGCGCTTGCCGTGGAGAATGACGCGGTGAATCTGGGCCAGGGATTCCCCGATAGTGATGGCCCGCAGCGCATGCTGGAGATTGCCCAGGACAACATCGCTCATGGGAACAACCAGTACGCGCCGCTGCGCGGCGTTCCGGAGCTGGTCAGTGCCATCGCGGAGACCTACTCGGTGCCCCAGGACCACGTCGTGGTCACCGCCGGCGCTACCGAAGCGATCACCGCCACCGTCTTGGGCTTGGTAGAGCCAGGCCAGGAGGTCATCGTCCTTGAACCCTACTACGATGCCTACATCGCCGCCGTCGCGCTTGCCGACGCCACCCGCATCCCCATCCCCCTCAAAGAATCCGGCAACAGCTGGGACATCGACGTCGACGCCGTGCGCGCGGCTATCACGGACAAGACCGCCATGGTCATCATCAACACTCCCCATAATCCGACGGGCTCGGTGTTCTCCCGTGCTGCTCTCGAACAACTCGCTGAGCTCTGCGTTGAAAAAGATCTCCTTGTCCTCGCGGACGAGGTCTACGAGAACCTCACCTTCGGTGACGCTCACCACATCAGCATTGCTGCCCTGCCGGGCATGAGCGAGCGCACCATTACGGTCTCCTCCGCCGCCAAGTCTTTCAACTGCACCGGGTGGAAAACTGGCTGGGCACTTGCGGAGCCGGCGCTTATCGACGGCGTCATCAAAGCCAAGCAGTTCACCACCTTCGTCTCCACCACGCCATTCCAGCCCGCCGTTGCCCACGCCCTGCGCTACGAGAAGGAGTGGCTCGAAGGCATGGTCTACGAGCTTGAGGAGTGCCGAGACATCCTCGTCGCGGGTCTTGAGCAACTCGGCTTCCATGTCCACGACACGGGCGGCACCTACTACGTGGTTGCCGATATCTCCTCAACCGGCATGAACGGCATCGATTTCTGTATGCAGCTTCCCGCCACGAAGGGCGTGGCCGCCATCCCGCTTGCCGCGTTTACCGACAATCCCGAACCTTGGACGAACAAGGTGCGTTTTGCCTTCTGCAAGCGTCCCGAGGTCATCCGCGAGGCAGTCCGCCGTTTGACTTGCGAGGACTAGCCCCCCGAGGCAGACCTGTTCGCCCAGTGTCGGAACAACCGGACTGAGCAACACCCGCATTCGTTGAATTAACCCGCCAGCAGTCCAATCCCTATGTTAAGGGCAGCATGTAGGACTGAGCACTCAATGACGCTACCCGAACGATATCTCACTGCTCCGAGTATCCAGCCACCGAGGAACTGAACGGGAAGTATCGGCCACAAATGCACATCAAAACTCAACAGCACGAGGTGAGGCACGAGAAAAATAGCGGCCTGAAGAGTGTTCCCAACCCATAGTCCCCAGCGTCGAAGAAACAAGCCGCCGAGGAATCCTCGGAAGAAAATCTCCTCTCCTAGGGCTCTAAGAATCACGGCAATACTTACCCCTTGGACGAGAACGACACCTGGGAGGGTCAAACTTGATGCCGACACGAGACGGATACCAAGGTAACCAATTCCTAGCAGCACAGGAAACAAAACGAGACTTAGCCCTGCCGCTTGCCAGCTTCCCCATCGCCACCCCACATATGCCCGAGCACGGGACACCCCTAGTGACTTGCGCCGGAAAAAATATAGAGCACTGAGGGACAGAGGAATAAAAGAAATTCAATCATGTTTCTATTCCTTTACCGTGAATGGGCGAAACGACGATTCCATAAAGTCTTCGCAACTTCCATTGTAGGATTCGCATGTGAACATTACGGCCCAACAGCAGAGCAAACGTGGTGCTGAGTCCTTTGTGTTTGTCCAGACCTGGGTGGCGACTCATGCTGGTCGGCTTCTATGTCGGTGTGTGGTATGGTTGGCAGCACGCTGGGTGTGTCGGTTTTCTGGTCTGGGTTTTTGGTGCTGTTGCATCCGTACGTAGGGGCTGTGAGGAATAGTGTGGTGGCCTGGGGTGCGGGCTGGTGGGGTTAGGAAAACAGCTCAAGGCCCTAGACGCCGTGGTGGGTGTCTAGGGCCTTGGGCTTTTTATTGAGTTGTGTTGTGTTGTTTGGTGTCGGCGGTTTCTTACTCTCCCACAACCTCCCGGTTGCAGTACCATCAGCGCGGGCAGGCTTAGCTTCCGGGTTCGGAATGGGTCCGGGCGTTTCCCTGCTGCTATAGGCCA
>NZ_JAMFTP010000021.1:0-16927 GCF_024586525.1 Corynebacterium sp. BF-R-2
CGCATCCAGGTGGTAATTCTTACCATCAACCAGACCCTCATAGGTCACAGTGTCAGTAACAACCGCACCATTAACAACACGAGTCGAACCCTCAGCAAACTTAGCCTCAGTCTTAATCGACGGTTTACGCGGCTCAGGCCGCTCAGAGCTCGATGGCGTCGGCTCCGGAGTCACATCAGTGCCCGGAGTAGGAGTAGGTACATCGGTTTCATCGGTCGTCGAGGAGCTAGGAGTCTCGTCAGACGTCTCAGAAGCAGGAGTCTCGTCAGACGTCGTCTCCGTTGCAGGAGACGTGGTCGCCGTCTCAGTGCTTCCCGTCGGAGTCGTAGTCGGACTCGACGGAGTCTCTTCCTCTTCATCGCCTGGGTTGTCGCCACCGTCAGGCAGTCCCGGCTGATCGACGGGGATAATACGCTGACCGCGCGGCAAGCCATTCGGATCACCGTTCGGACCGACGACCGTAATGTAATAGGAGGGGTCTTGCTTTTCGATCTCTACAGAGGGATCGCGCTCAAGCACAGGCCCATTGACATCCACAATCCGGAAGCCGGTAGCCTTCGTGAATTCCTCATGGCTTCCCTTGAAGTCTGCAAACTCGTAAAGATCCGTATAGTCGCCGCCAGTTTCCCCAAGGACTGCACGGGCCGCGTTTTGAGCACTAATGGGGTGACCAATCAATACGGTGAGATAGACCCAATTGTCTCTCTCAAATTCCGTATCGCCACTCTTGTAAGCACGCTCAAGCTTAGAAGCCAGGGAAATGGCCGCATCTCGATAAGGATCATCAATCTCAAGCTTGGCAGCCATCGAGCGCTCATAGCGATAGGTGTTATTCATCGGGGGATTCATACCAGGATCGATACAAAGTCCCCAACCGGCATCATTCTGCGGTGAACCCTGACGCGAGGCGTTACCAGTTTCCGCATCTGTAGCCGGCTTACCAGCCCAAACCAGGTTTCCCCAGTCCATCGATATGCCTAGGCCGCCCTTGTCATGCTCTGAGCCCAAATCCACATTGGGCACAAAATCGGTTGGCGAGGACTCTTCAGCCTGCGCCTTTCCCCAGGGAACGGCGACCATGGCCGCAATTACCGCAATGGCAGCGAGTACCGCGGTAAAGACCATCCACCCCTCTCTGGAGATGTTTCTCAATCTACTCATCGTTTCCTCTTCGGATGTTGCAACTACTTACAATTTTTTCTGCACAGTGCCGGATGGCCGCTGCGACTATCTGAATTCTTGACGTGAAATTTCCACTCTGACCAGAAGAAATTCCCGCAGACTCTCGATCAACTCTTACAGTCCACTCAGCAGAGTATCACCGTCCTCAGGTCACTGCAAGAAAGATCATTGCTCTATAACCCTCACCTATACCGCTTTCAACATGGCATTTCCGCAGCTAGATCCAGTTGGTAACACCTATATGGACCTAAAATCGCCTACATGTTCGAACTTCATGAACGGCGCCCGTATGTGTAACGTTGAGAGTTTTCTAAGTTTAAAAGGATTTTTCCGGTTTAATTCCTAACTGTAAATTTTTAGCTTCAGCAGGGATTAATATGTTCGCTCATCCACAATTTGCGAGCCATGCCATAGTATGCATTCCAATAAATGGAGATGCCTACCAGTAAGCCGTTCTTATGGAAGTGGTTGAAGCGTCAATGTTTCACCGAACATGCGTTCCTATATATTCGCTCATTGCCCCACCAGCGGGGCCCAAGGCAAACACAAGGCGGCTGCGCCGAACGCGCAACCGCCGAAAAATAAGTACACAGTCCCGACTCTGCACTCAGGCTTTACCCCCATTGGCCAAACTTATACCCCCGTTGGGCTAGTCATCCGCTGAGCGGGTGAGCTTTGGATCAACGTCGATAACCGGCTCAGCAACCTCAAGAACCTCTATATCGGAGACGGGGGCTTCACTAGGCTCAACATGCAGGGAGGAGCCTTCGCCGTGCTCACCGGGAGTTGGGCCCACAGTGATCTTAGCCGCCGCCAAAGCGGCCCTGTCGCGAGCAGTCTCAACGTCCTCGGCCGTCGTGGCCACCATGCCCATGCGGCGGCCGGCATAGGCACCGGGCTTGCCGAAGAGGCGCACGTCAGTCTCCTCGTAGGAGAGGGCGGCGTCGAGGCCGGTAAAGGAGACGTCGTCAAGCTCAGCGTCGGCGTGCAGAATGACCGCAGCACCAGGGCTGACCAACGTCACATCAATGGGGAATCCCAACATCGCGCGAACGTGCAGCTCAAACTCGGAGAAACGCTGCGTGTACCCCGTCAGCATCGCCGTATCCAGTGGACGCGGGG
Source organism: Corynebacterium sp. BF-R-2 (assembly GCF_024586525.1). Lineage (NCBI taxonomy): Bacteria > Bacillati > Actinomycetota > Actinomycetes > Mycobacteriales > Corynebacteriaceae > Corynebacterium > Corynebacterium sp. BF-R-2. The sequence continues at coordinate 2,305 of NZ_JAMFTP010000021.1, forward strand.
ATACCGAAGAGAAGTAGACGTCATCGCCGGCCACAAAGAGCTCCACGCCGTAGACACCGCGCCCACCCAGCTCGTTGGAGATACGCGCAGCCACGGAACGCGCATTCGCCAGCGCATCTTCACTCATGGCCATGGGTTGCCAGGATTCTACAAGGTCACCATTCTCATGATGGTGGCCAATAGGTTCACTAAACCACGTGGCCATCTTGCTAGTAGCCGGGTCAATGGAGCGCACAGCCAGGAGCGTAACCTCATAATCAAAGTTCACGAAACGTTCCACCACCACGCGCTTGCGCTCCGGAGACACGTGGCGCACCATGCCCCACGCTTCCTCCACGTCCTCCGCATGCTTGAGCAACACGTGCCCCTTACCGGAGGTCGTAATATCTGGTTTCACTATGCACGGCAGCCCCAACTCCCCTACCGCCTCCGAGAGCTCCTCAGGGGATTCTGCGAAACGGTACGCCGTTACGGGCAGGCCGATGCTGTCCGCCACGCCACGCACGCTCTCCCGGGACTGCGTAAGCTCGCACGCACGTGCAGAGGGGACGACGGTGGAGTTCATCTCCTCCTCGATGCGCGCGAGCACCTCCACATTCACGGTCTCCACCTCGGGGACTACGTAGTCTGGGTGGATGCGCTGTGCCAATTCCCACACCTTGGCTGGGTCTTGGATGTCCGCGATATAGCTAAAGTGCGCGAGCTGCTGGGCGGGCGCTCCTGCATAGCGGTCCACGGCGTGAACTTCCAACCCTAGGTTCTGAAAGGCCACCACCAGCTGCTTTCCCAGCTCACCCGCCCCAAGAAGGAGTACCTTGGTGGCACTTCCTGTCAGCGGAGTTCCAATGTGGCCTGCGATATCGCCTGCGGTAGTCATTCTCGAATTATCGCACACATTTGGTGCCATGCTGCTTGGCGACGTCCCCCCAATGATCCCCACACCCCCTTTCCCTCACCGCCGAAAGATGGCAGTGGGGAAAGGGGGTGTGGTTCACACGCGGTACTTACTTAGAGGAACCTTCCTCAGAAGCACCCGGTGCGCAGGCATCAGCCAGCAGGCCAATAGCCAGTGCACCAGCGGCAACCAGCGCTACCGAGCCAGCGCTAACGCCGAAGCGCTTGAGCTGAGTATTGATGCCAGCCATCTGGTCCGCCAGCGGACCGTTGAACACACCTGCCTGCATCTGCAGACGTGCGTTGATGTCAGCGATCTGCTTGTTAATCGGCGCAATGAAGTCCTTCAGACCCGGGATAGCCAGCTGGGAAGCCAAACCAACCGGGATGAGGAACAGCAGCGGCAGACCAACACCCAAGCCGGTCTCAATGCAGCGCTCGGAGGAGCCGAATTCCACATCCGGCTTAGGTGCCGGGGAGTCCGGGGTCGTGGATTCCTTCGGGGTCGCAACCTCGGAGTCCTCCTCACCCTCGTAATCCGTCACAGTGACCTTATCACCCGTAGCGATGTCCACCTTCGGGTCAAGGCTCCACTTGCCATTCTTATCGACGGCAACGTTCTCATCCTTGAGCTTTTCCTTGCCGTCCTTATCAGTGATGGTGACAGTGACAACAGTCTCCGGCGTAGCAGTGCCCTTGACCGTGGAGTCACCTTCCTTCACCGGTTCGACGTCGAGGACGTGGGACTCAGTGCCTTCGCCCTCAGAAGGCTTCTCCGGGGTGGTCGGCTTGGACGGAGCAATCGGCCAAGACGGACCCCATGGAAGACTCGGGTTCATCGGCTTCGTCGGGCGTCCGTCACCATTGCCGTTGTCCTCAGGTGCTTCAGCCCCCAGGACAACGACGCTTTGCTCGTTACCGGACTCATCGGAAACTGTGACCTTGTCACCCTTCTTCAGGTCAACCCCAGGCTTAACGCTCCAGGTACCGTCCTTACCGACGGTGACGGTCTTCTCAGTCTCCTTGCCCTTGGCATCAGTGACAGTAACCGTCAGCGTGGAACCAGGTTTACCGGTACCGGAGATCTTCTTGTCGCCTTCGGTGACGGTGTTGATGGAAGGCTTGATGGTTTCTGCACCATTCTCACCATCATCATCAGACGGGGAACCAACCGTGATGGTCTCAGAGTTACCCTTCTCATCCTCAACGGTGACCTTGTCGCCCTCTTCCACGCCCTTATCCGGCGTGACGGACCACTTACCGTCGTCATCAGTCGTGGCAGTGTCCTCGGACTTGGTATTGCCTTCGGGGTCCTTCACCGTGACCGTGACATCCGTACCCGGCGCAGCCTCACCGGAGATCTCCGTGTCACCTTCGTTAACTGGGTCAACAGACGGCTTCACGGTCTCCTCACCAGCGCCAGTGTCCCCACCGTTGCCAGTGCCTTCGCCTTCACCTGTGCCTTCGCCGGCACCGGGCTCATCAGCAGGCTTGTCCTTGACCGTCGGGTTGGTGCCGGCCTTGAGTTCGTCACCATCGTTGACGCCGTCACCATCAGTATCAGCCTCATTCGGGTTGGTACCGATCTCAATCTCAGTACGGTCAGTCAGACCATCCTCATCAGAGTCAGCCTCCTTCGGATCCGTCGGCTCATTGTCGTACTTACCGTTCTCGGAACCGTCCAGCTCCTGCTTATCGCTCAGGCCATCACCGTCGGTATCAGCCTTGAGAGGATCAGTACCCTTCTCCTTCTCCTCACCGTCAGTCAGGCCATCACCATCGGAGTCAGCGTTCTTCGGGTCGGTGCCATTCTTGACCTCGTCACCATCGTTGACGCCGTCGTCGTCAGAATCGGCCTTGTTCGGATCGGTACCGTGCTCCTTCTCCTCACCGTCACTGAGGCCATCACCATCAGAGTCAGCCTTGGTCGGATCAGTACCGTCCTTATCCTCCTGCTCATCGGTGACACCGTCACCATCAGAGTCCTTGGCAGGCTCTTCAGGGGTCTCATCCTTCACGGTCGGGTTCGTGCCGGCCTTGAGTTCGTCACCATCGTTGACGCCGTCACCGTCGGTGTCGGCCTCATTCGGGTTGGTACCGATCTCAATCTCAGTACGATCCGTCAGACCATCCTCATCAGAGTCAGCCTCCTTCGGATCCGTCGGCTCATTGTCGTACTTACCGTTCTCGGAACCGTCCAGCTCCTGCTTATCGGTCAGACCATCACCATCGGTATCAGCCTTGAGAGGATCAGTACCCTTTTCCTTTTCCTCACCGTCAGTCAGGCCGTCACCATCGGAGTCAGCGTTCTTCGGGTCGGTGCCATTCTTGACCTCATCACCATCGTTGACGCCGTCGTCGTCAGAATCAGCCTTGGTCGGATCAGTACCGTGCTCCTTCTCCTCACCATCAGTCAAGCCATCACCATCGGAATCGGCCTTGTTCGGATCAGTACCGTCCTTATCCTCCTGCTCATCGGAAACACCATCGTTGTCGGAGTCCTTGGCAGGCTCATCAGATGGGTCGGTTGGGGTGCCGCCAGCATTCTCGGAACCGTTATCGTCCTGGCCCTTCTCATGACCATCAACCGGAACCTCAACCGTTACCGGCTCATCCAGGGACGGATCCTCAACGGTCACGGTAATCGGACCATCAACATTGTCACCCGGCGTAACAACAATCTCTCCGGTCTCCGGATCAATCTTGGCAGGAACACCCTTACCGTCCTCATCCTTGGCGGTCACCGTGGTCTTACCCGTCGGGTTCTCCACCTTCACACCAGTCGACTGCTCATCATCAGTCGGCTCGACGGTATTCGGGTTATCAGCACCATCAACGGAGACCTTCGGGTCCTCGGCGGCATCCTCGTCCTTAGCGGTCGGGTTGGTACCGTTCTTGACTTCATCACCATCGTTGACGCCGTCACCGTCAGTATCGGCGACGTTCGGGTTGGTGCCGATCTCAATCTCAGTACCATCAGACAGACCATCACCATCGGAATCGCGCTTGGTCGGATCCGTCGGCTCGTTGTTGTACTTGCCGTTCTTAGAACCGTCCAGCTCTTCCTTATCACTCAGGCCGTCACCATCGGTATCCGGCTTAGTCGGATCGGTGCCCTTTTCCTTTTCCTCACCATCCGTCAGGCCGTCACCATCGGAATCAGCCTTGTTCGGATCGGTGCCGTTCTTGACCTCGTCACCATCGTTGACACCGTCGCCATCAGTGTCAGCCTTAGTTGGGTCGGTGCCGTGCTCCTTTTCTTCACCGTCAGTCAGGCCGTCACCATCGGAATCAGCCTTGTTCGGATCAGTACCGTCCTTGGCTTCCTGCTCATCGGAAACACCATCATCATCAGAATCCTTCTGAGAAGAATCTTCTTCATCCTTGACGGTCGGGTTGGTACCAGCCTTAACTTCGTCACCATCGTTGACGCCGTCACCGTCAGTATCGGCGACGTTCGGGTTGGTGCCGATCTCAATCTCAGTACCATCAGACAGACCATCACCATCGGAATCGCGCTTGGTCGGATCCGTCGGCTCGTTGTTGTACTTGCCGTTCTTAGAACCGTCCAGCTCTTCCTTATCACTCAGGCCGTCACCATCGGTATCCGGCTTAGTCGGATCGGTGCCCTTTTCCTTTTCCTCACCATCCGTCAGGCCGTCACCATCGGAATCAGCCTTGTTCGGATCGGTGCCGTTCTTGACCTCGTCACCATCGTTGACACCGTCGCCATCAGTGTCAGCCTTAGTTGGGTCGGTACCGTGCTCCTTCTCCTCACCATCCTTCAGGCCATCGTCATCGGAGTCAGCCTTATTCGGATCAGTACCGTCCTCAGCCTCTTGCTCGTCGGAGACACCATCACCATCGGAATCCTTCTCAGAAGAAGATGGGTCAGTTGGATCGGTCGGGTCGGTTGGGGTGCCGCCGGTGCTCTCGGAGTTGTTGTCGTCCTTGCCCTTCTCATGGCCGTCAACTGGAACCTCAGCCTTTACCGGTTCATCCAAAGAGGGATCCTCGACGGTCACGGTAATCGGACCATCGACACCTTCGCCCGGAGTAACAAGAATCTCGCCGGTTTCTGGATCAATCTTGGCCGGAACGCCCTTGCCATCTTCATCCTTGGCGGTCACCGTGGTTTTACCAGTCGGGTTCTCCACCTTTACGCCGGTCGACTGCTCGTCGTCCGTCGGGTTAACGGTGCTTGGCTTGTCAGCTCCCTCGACGGAGACCTTTGGCTGCTCGGCAGTCGGGTTGGTGCCGGCCTTGACTTCATCACCATCATTGGTGCCGTCACCATCGGTGTCAGCGACGTTCGGGTTGGTGCCGATCTCAATCTCAGTACGGTCCGTCAGACCGTCGTCATCGGAGTCAGCCTTCGCCGGGTCCGTCGGCTCATTGCCGTACTCAGTGTTCTTCGAACCGTCCAGCTCTTCCTTATCGGAAAGGCCATCACCATCGGTATCGACCTTGGTCGGGTCGGTACCCTTTTCCTTTTCCTCGGCGTCGGTCAAGCCATCGCCATCGGTGTCAGCCTTGGTCGGATCAGAGCCAAGCTCCTTTTCTTCACCGTCGCTCAGGCCATCGTCATCAGAGTCAGCCTTCAGCGGATCGGTGCCATCGGCAACCTCATCACCATCGTTGACACCATCACCGTCAGAATCAGCCTTCGACGGATCGGTACCGTGCTCCTTCTCCTCACCATCAGTCAGGCCATCACCATCAGAATCAGCCTTGTTCGGGTCAGTACCGTCAGCAGCTTCCTGCTCATCGGAGACACCGTCACCATCAGAGTCCTTGGCAGGCTCTTCAGGAGTCTCCTCCTTCACAGTGGGGTTGGTGCCGGCCTTGACCTCGTCACCATCGTTGACGCCGTCACCGTCGGTATCGGCCACATTCGGGTTAGTACCAATTTCAATCTCAGTACGATCCGTCAGCCCATCACCATCAGAATCCGCCTTCAGCGGATCCGTCGGCTCGTTGTTGTACTTACCGTTCTCGGAACCATCCAGCTCTTCCTTATCCGACAGACCATCGCCATCGGTATCGGCCTTGAGGGGATCAGTACCCTTATCCTTCTCCTCGCCGTCGCTCAGGCCGTCACCATCAGAATCAGACTTCAGCGGATCGGTGCCATTCTTGACCTCATCACCATCGTTGACGCCATCGTCATCAGAATCCGCCTTCGTCGAGTCAGTACCGAGATCCTTCTCCTCACCGTCAGTCAGGCCATCGCCGTCGGAGTCAGCCTTGTTCGGGTCGGTGCCGTCGGCAGCTTCCTGCTCGTCAGTGACGCCATCACCATCGGAATCCTTGGCAGGCTCTTCAGGAGTCTCCTCCTTCACGGTCGGGTTAGTGCCGGCCTTGACCTCGGCACCGTCGGTGACGCCGTCACCGTCGGTGTCGGCCTCATTCGGGTTGGTACCGATTTCAATCTCAGTGCGGTCAGTCAGACCATCCTCATCAGAGTCAGCCTTCGACGGATCTGTCGGCTCGTTGTTGTACTTACCGTTCTCGGAACCATCTAGCTCCTGCTTATCACTCAGGCCATCACCATCGGTGTCAACCTTGAGAGGATCAGTACCCTTCTCCTTCTCTTCGCCGTCGCTCAGACCATCACCATCGGTGTCAGCCTTCAGCGGATCGGTGCCATCGGCAACCTCATCACCATCGTTAATACCATCGTCATCAGAATCGGCCTTCGTCGGATCGGTACCACGCTTCTTTTCCTCACCGTCAGACAGGCCATCACCATCGGAGTCAGCCTTGTCCGGGTCGGTGCCGTCAGCTTCCTCTTGCTCATCCGTAACGCCGTCGTTGTCAGAGTCCTTCGCAGGTTCGGAGTTGTTGTCATCCTGGCCCTTCTCGTGGCCATTGACCGGTACCTCAACCGTTACTGGCTCATCTAGAGACGGGTCCTCAACGGTTACGGTAATCGGGCCATCAACACCCTCACCCGGGGTTACAACAATCTCACCGGTTGCCGGGTCAATCTTGGCCGGAACACCCTTACCATCTTCGTCCTTAGCGGTCACAGTGGTCTTACCCGTCGGATTCTCCACCTTCACACCAATCGACTGCTCATCATCAGTCGGCTCAACGGTGTTCGGCTTATCAGCACCATCAATGGAGACCTTCGGCTCCTCGGGCGCATCCTCGTCCTTAGCAGTCGGGTTAGTACCGGCCTTGACCTCATCACCATCGTTGACGCCGTCACCGTCAGTATCGGCCACGTTCGGGTTGGTACCGATCTCAATCTCAGTACGGTCAGTCAGACCATCACCATCGGAATCCGCCTTAGTCGGATCCGTCGGCTTGTTGTCGTACTTAGTGTTCTTAGAACCGTCGAGCTCTTCCTTATCACTCAGACCATCACCATCAGTGTCAGCCTTAGTCGGATCGGTGCCCTTCTCCTTTTCCTCAGAGTCGCTCAGGCCATCACCATCAGAATCGGACTTAGTCGGATCAGAGCCAAGTTCCTTTTCTTCACCGTCGTTCAGGCCATCATTATCGGTATCAGCCTTCAGCGGGTCAGTGCCATCGGTGACCTCCTGGCCATCCTCGACTCCGTCGTCATCAGAATCAGCCTTATTCGGATCGGTACCGTGTTCCTTCTCCTCACCATCAGTCAGGCCATCACCATCGGAATCGGCCTTAGTCGGATCAGTACCGTCAGCTTCCTCCTGCTCATCGGAAACACCATCACCATCAGAATCCTTGGCAGGCTCCTCCGGAGTCTCATCCTTCACAGTCGGATTAGTACCAGCCTTGACCTCGTCACCGTCGTTGGTGCCGTCGCCGTCGGTATCCGCCACGTTCGGGTTGGTACCGATCTCAATCTCAGTACGGTCAGTCAGACCATCACCATCGGAATCCGCCTTAGTCGGATCCGTCGGCTTGTTGTCGTACTTAGTGTTCTTAGAACCGTCGAGCTCTTCCTTATCACTCAGACCATCACCATCAGTATCAGCCTTAAGAGGATCAGTACCCTTCTCCTTTTCCTCCCCGTCATTCAGGCCATCATCATCAGAGTCAGCCTTCAGCGGGTCGGTGCCGTCCTCAATCTCCTGGGCGTCATCGACACCGTCGCCATCAGAGTCAGCCTTGGTCGGATCGGTACCGCGCTCCTTCTCCTCACCGTCGCTCAAGCCATCGCCATCGGAATCGGCCTTGTTCGGATCAGTACCGTCAGCTGCTTCCTGCTCATCGGTAACACCATCGCCATCGGAGTCCTTGGCAGGCTCCTCAGGAGTCTCATCCTTCACGGTCGGGTTGGTGCCGGCCTTGACCTCGTCACCGTCGTTGGTGCCGTCGTCGTCGGTATCCGCCACGTTCGGGTTGGTACCGATCTCAATCTCAGTACGGTCAGTCAGACCATCCTCATCAGAATCAGCCTTCGCTGGATCCGTCGGCTCATTGCCGTACTTACCGTTCTTGGAACCGTCGATCTCTTCCTTATCAGTTAGACCGTCACCATCGGTATCAGCCTTGAGAGGATCAGTACCCTTCTCCTTCTCCTCACCATCGCTCAGGCCATCACCATCGGAGTCAGCCTTCAACGGGTCGGTGCCATCCGTGACCTCGCCACCATCGTTGACACCATCACCATCAGAATCAGCGTTCTTCGGATCGGTACCGTGCTCCTTCTCCTCACCATCAGTCAGGCCATCACCATCAGAGTCAGCCTTATTCGGATCAGTACCGTCCTTGGCTTCCTGCTCATCGGAAACACCATCACCATCAGAGTCCTTCGCAGGCTCAGAGTTGTTGTCATCCTGGCCCTTCTCGTGACCGTTGACCGCAACCTCAGTAGTAACAGGCTGCTCCAGAGACGGATCCTCAATGGTCACGGTAATCGGACCATCAACACCCTCACCAGGAGTAACGAGGACTTCACCGGTCTCCGGGTCAATCTTGGCCGGGACACCCTTACCGTCTTCATCCTTAGCGGTGACAGTGGTCTTACCCGTCGGGTTCTCCACCTTCACACCGGTCGACTGCTCATTGGCAGTCGGCTCCACCGGGGTCTTGGAGGACTCATCAACAGCTACCTTCGGACCTGCCGGCTTATCATTCGCATCATTCGGATCGGTGGGGGCAGGGTTGCCCTCGGCGTCCGTGTTGTTGACCTCGTCGCCGTCGTTGACACCGTCGCCGTCGCTGTCGGCATTAGTCGGATCGGTCGTCTTGCCGTTGTTCTTGGAGCCGTCGACTTCTTCCTTATCGCTCAGGCCATCACCATCGGTGTCGGCCTTCTTCGGATCAGTACCTTTCTCGGCTTCTTCCTTGTCCGTCAGACCATCCTTATCGGAGTCCGCGGTGGCGTCCTTGACCACGAGCGGGAAGGTCTGGGTACCGGTGCTGTCACCATCGGTGACCTTGACGGTGACGTTGTAGACAGCGTTGCCGTTCTCGGTCACAATGTCAGCGGTGTCCTTGTTATAAGCAGGAGTACCGGTGATCTTGCCGTTTTCATCGATGGAGATGCCTGCAGGTGCACCAACGAGCTCGTACGTGGGGTTGGACAGCTCCGCATCGTCAGAGGTCTTGGCAGAAACCTGAATCGGGTCAATGGCCTCATCGGACCAAGTCTCTTGGCCCCTGATCTTGTCAACTACCAGGTCCTTCGGAGCCGGCTTTTCGTCGCCAGCCGGGACCTGAACAACGATGGTGTCGGTGTATTCCTTGCCATCGATAGTAGCGGTGACCGGCAGCTCAAAGACCTTGGCTGGAGCACCCGGCTCCTGCTTCGGAACGGTGATGGTTGCAGCACCATTCTCATCGAAGGTGACCTTCGTGCCCTCAGGAGCATTGGAGGTATCGGCCTCGAAAGTGGCGTCGGCAGGCAGGGTATCCACGGGTTCACCGTTGAGGGTCAGCTTAGGAGAAACCGTAGCAGTGGCGTTCTCGCCGTCCACGGCAAGGTTCTCTAGTGCTGGGTAGTCAACACCGTAAGTCTTGTCGGCCTCAGGAGTCTCCGGCTCCGGCGCTTCAGCAGCTGCGACAGTTGCGGTTGCCGGTTGAGACGGCTTCTTACCGGCCTCAGTTGCAATAGCTGTGATCTCATCGTCAGCCTTGAGCTCTTCACCCGCAGGAATATCTGCAGTGAAGGTGCCAGGGTTGTCCGGATCCTCAGTTGCGGTAACTTCGGTGCCGGAAGGTAGGGTGACCTTCACCTCGCTGCCAGCAGGAGCCTTCACGGTGACCTTGCTGTCATCGGCCTTCACTGGCTCGATGGACGGGGGCTCTGTCGCTTCCGTCGGGGCATCCGAGGTCGCCTTGAAGGCGCCACCCTTGGTGCGCTCACCATTCGGGGACTCCGCAACGAGGGTGTACTCCGTACCGTCTTGCAGTTCAAGCTTGCCGGATTTGAACTCGCCCTTTTGGATGGCGGCGACGTCACCAAGCGTGGCAACGTCGACAGCATCAGCAGCATCGAAAGTGAGATTGCCGTCTGCGTCTTCCTTCAACTTCTCGGTAGGAACCGCCACGATCTTGACCGGTGCGGCGTCGGCGTTAGTGACATCGAGCAGCGGGATGTCCTTGCCCTGGGAGTCCTTATCCTGCTCACGCGTAATCGTGCCCGACAAAAATTCCGGCTGAGGCAGGACGGTCTTCTCAGACGGCTGCGGGGCAGCGGGCTTGAAGGACTTGGGATCCAGCGGATCCGTGTTGTCAGTCAGAACCTCAACGTCATCGCGAATGCCATCACCATCAGTGTCGGCCTTCGAAGGATCAGTACCCAGGTCGCGCTCGTAATCATCCGTCAGGCCATCGCCATCGGAATCCGCGATGTTGAGGTAATCAGACTTGAGCGTCTGCTTCAGTAGCTTCGGCTTAGCGCCGCCGTCTTGCTTCTCTGCATTGGGAAGTAGCTTCGGCCATTTGTCAGTAAAGTCCACCGAGATCCAGGACGTGGTGTCAATACGCTTGCTGTACGGAGAGTTGGAGAGGTTTTCAGCGCCTTCTTCGAGCTGGTACTCAATGGTGTAGCTACCGGTGGCGTTAGCCGCGATACCCACGATGTTGTCCATATTGGACCACACTTGGTCCTTGGTTTTCCCGTCAATGCCGGGCTCGTGTGGGAGATAGGACAGCTCAGGGCGCGTAGCGGTGGTCGCGAGCCCTGTCTCCTTGTTGAAGTCCATCTTCCACTTCTTCGCCCCCTGAAGCGGATTGCCTTCCATGTCAGACTTGTAAACCGTGACGTCGGTAATGTGCTTCGCTACATCCGGGCTGATGTTCTCGTTGAGAATCCAGTTCCAGTAGCTGTTGCCACCGAAATTCCTGCCCGCCATCGTGGCGGTGGTGGTCGACTTAATTGACCCGCTCTCCTGGTCGTACTTCAGCTGCTTGGAGATACCGTTGTGGTACACATCCTCTCCGGGGCCCTCGAAGGTGTTTGAAGGAACTCCGTCTACTTGTGCAAGCTGATTCTTGCCAACGATGTTGACGTGCTGCACGGAGTTGTTGAAGATTCGACCGTCCCTGCGAACCCAGTAGTAGTCAACCTGCGAACCTTCTGCTGGAAGGCCAAGGTCTTCAATCTTCTTGCCGTCCTTCAAGAAGATCTGAATATAGGAAGCATACGGCACGCCAGAGGCACCCGGGAAGTTCCTCGAATCATCAAACTTCAGGCCCCACTCAGAGCCCTTCGGATCGCGCTTGGTAAACGAGCCCTGCGCGTCGCCGTTAATACCAACCAACTCGATGCGAGCGATCTGGGAGTAGAGGGCCCCATCACGGAACCGGATGAACTGACCGTTCGCGTCCGTATCCCCCTTCGGGGTCTTACCGCCATTCCAAATCGCCTTCCTCAAATGCGGAACCTTGAGGACATACTGCGGGTTATTTTGCTGTGCATCGGTGAACTCGGGAACGAGGCCGACATAGAGCACGCCATCGTCAACACCGTTGTCGAAAACGCGGCCAGTGTCCGCCGGGATGTAATTACCCTCTGCATCTGTAATTTCGGCAGCGGCGGCAACGGCAGCGGACTGCGGCGCGGCAACCGGGTGAACGAACGGGGCAACAAGCGCTACGGATAGGGCCGCGGCCGCGAAGGACGTTCCGCGGCGGCGGGCTCTGGACGTAACCCTGAGATGCTTCTTAGTCATACCAAGAAGTCCTTTCCTTGAGACGTGAAAGAGTTGGACACGCTAGAACTACGTGAACGTGCAAGAGGACATGTCGGCTTACACACCGAGAGCGACTCACCTCTACCACCAGAAAGAGGTCAGAAAACCCGGCGGTCAGCAAGCAGTTCGTCCCCGATAGTACTGAGCGAAGTCGCAGGAAGATACCCCGGTTTACGCTGCAAAGTTTTTGACATCAACAACGTATAGCTATTTTTAATTGTGGGCCCACCAGCTGGACAAACTTACACCGTCAACATTGTTCGCGTAGTCTGTGGACTTTTTCACATGCAAATTTTTCCTGCAGAGACTACGCTTTGCAGCTCGCTACTACATGTGTGGGCCCCTCAGTCACCGTGCCCACGCCACGCTTGCCGACGCCCCCTCCGATCACGAAAGCCCACCATCCTCACCCCTCCAGGGAGTGAAAACAGTGGGCTTATCGCTTAAACCAGACCTCTTAGGACTCTAGGCCGCCAGCACGCGGCCAGCGGCTCAGAGAACACGCTCTCTAACCTCTTAGTTAGTTGGAGGAAGAGCCCTCTTCATCAGCGCCCGGTGCGCAGGCATCAGCCAGCAGGCCGATAGCCAGAGCACCAGCGGAGATAAGCGCTACAGCACCAGCAGCCTGGTTAGCGTTGACACCAAAGCGCTTGAGCTGAGCATCAATACCAGCCATCTGCTTAGCCAGCGGGCCATTGAAGGTGTTGGTCTGCATCTGCAGACGGGTGTTCAGATCCTGAATCTGCTTGTTAATCGGAGCAATAAAGTCCGACAGACCCGGAATGTTCATCTGGGAAGCCAGACCAACCGGAATCAGGAACAGCAGCGGGATACCAATACCCAAACCAGTGTTGACACAACGCTCAGACAGGTTGGAGGACAATCCATCCTTGCCCGGCTCGCCCGGCTCGCCCGGCTCCTGGGCAGAAACCGTAACCTCTGCCTTGTTACCCTCAGCATCGGTAGCGGTGATCTTATCGCCCTCAGCCAGCGGCTTATCAAGGTCAACGGACCACTTACCATTCTCATCGACGGTGACCGTCTTATCGAACTTCTTGGTACCGTCTTCACCCTCGACAACGACGGTGATCTCGGAACCAGGCGCACCAGTACCGGAAACCTCGGTGTCACCCTCGGCAACCCCGTCGATGGTCGGCTTAGTTACCTGGACATCCTCAGAAGGCTTTTCGTCCTCAGAGGGCTTCTCCGGAGTGGACGGCTTGGACGGAGCAATCGGCCAGGATGGACCAATGTCGCCTATCCAATTGTTACCCTTTCCGGGCTTATTCGGCTTGGAGTTCGGATCATTCGGGTCGGTCGGCTTGCCGTTGTTCTTCGAACCGGAGACCTCGTCACCATCATTGGTGCCATCACCATCGGTATCAGGCTTCTTCGGATCCGTCGGAGCACCGTTCTCGCCCGGCTTAACCTTGTTGCCGTCCTTATCGAACGGGTTCTCAGAACCGTCTACCTCATCACCATCGTTGATGCCGTCATCATCGGTATCAGCCTTATTCGGATCGGTGCCAAGCTCCTTCTCCTTATCATCAGGCAGGCCATCACCATCAGTATCCTTCTGGTCATCCGCCGCCGGCTTGGAGTTCGGATCATTCGGATCGGTCGGAGCAGGGTTGCCGTCCTTATCCTTGTTGTTGACCTCGGCACCATCGTTGGTGCCATCGTCATCAGAGTCAGCATCCTTCGGATCCGTCGGAGCACCGTTCTCGCCCGGCTCAACCTTCTTGCCGTCCTTATCGAACGGGTTCTTAGAACCGTCTACCTCATCACCATCGTTGATGCCGTCACCATCGGTGTCAGCCTTATTCGGATCGGTGCCAAGCTCCTTCTCCTTGTCATCGGTCAGGCCATCACCATCAGAATCCTTCGGCTCCTCAGCCGGAACAGCCGGCTTGGACTCAGCATCATTCGGATCAGTCGGCTTACCGTCGTTCTTAGAACCGGTTACCTCGTCACCATCATTGGTGCCATCGTCATCAGAGTCAGCATCCTTCGGATCCGTCGGCGCACCGTTCTCACCGTCAGCAACCTTGTTGCCGTCCTTATCGAACGGGTTCTTAGAACCGTCTACCTCATCACCATCGTTGATGCCGTCATCATCGGTATCAGCCTTATTCGGATCGGTGCCAAGCTCCTTCTCCTTGTCATCGGTCAGGCCATCACCATCAGAATCCTTCGGCTCCTCAGCCGGAACAGCCGGCTTGGACTCAGCATCATTCGGATCAGTCGGCTTACCGTCGTTCTTAGAACCGGTTACCTCGTCACCATCATTGGTGCCATCGTCATCAGAGTCAGCATCCTTCGGATCCGTCGGAGCACCCGGCTTACCGTCCTCGACCTTCTTGCCGTCCTTATCGAACGGGTTCTTCGAGCCATTGACCTCGTCACCGTCGTTAATGCCGTCCTCATCAGTGTCGGCCTTATTCGGATCGGTACCGAGCTCCTTCTCCTTATCGTCGGTCAGACCGTCGTTATCGGAGTCCTTCGGCTCCTCAGCCGGAACAGCCGGCTTGGACTCCGCGTCATTCGGGTCCGTCGGCTTACCGTCGTTCTTAGAACCGGTGACCTCGTCACCA
>NZ_JAMFTP010000021.1:17027-19362 GCF_024586525.1 Corynebacterium sp. BF-R-2
GCCGTCCTTATCGAACGGGTTCTTCGAGCCATTGACCTCGTCACCGTCGTTAATGCCGTCCTCATCAGTGTCGGCCTTATTCGGATCGGTACCGAGCTCCTTCTCCTTATCGTCGGTCAGACCATCCTTATCGGTGTCCTTATTGTTCGGGTCAGTGGGCTCGTCCTTCTCGGACTCATTCGGAACAGTCTTGCCGTCCTCATCCACCTTGGTGTTGATCTCGTCGCCATCCTTGACATCGTCACCATCGGTGTCGGCCTTGGTCGGATCCGTCGGAGCACCCGGCTTACCGTCCTCGACCTTCTTGCCGTCCTTATCGAACGGGTTCTTCGAACCGTTTACCTCGTCACCGTCATTAATGCCGTCCTCATCAGTGTCGGCCTTCTTCGGATCAGTACCGAGCTCCTTCTCTTTCTCATCCGGCAGACCATCACCATCAGAGTCCTTAGCTACGATGAACGAGTCAGAAGCAACGTCCTGTGCGCCAGAGACAAGTACCGCAGAGTAGATGTCGCCAGCCTTAGCATCATCCGGGACGGTGAAGGAGCCACAGTCCTTCAGGTCATTGAGAAGCTCAATATCACAGGACTTGCCAATCGGCTTACCGTTCTTGCGCCACTCGATCTTGTTCGGCAGCAGCGGAAGGTCACCAGAGAGCTTCGCCTTAGCTGTGTTGCCGGGCTTAGCTGGGTTATCAGTGGTGTCAAAATCGGCGATATCCAAATCAACGCGGCGATCCGGAACTGCAGCGAAGTGGATGTTGTAGAAACGGGCACCACGAACCGGAAGTGCCTTCTGCTCTGTAGGGTTGCCTGATGGCGCCCACGTCGCCGAGTAGTTATTCACTGAGTGGAAAACAGGCTGCTGCCACTGGCCATAGCCAACGATTTTCTCACCATCTTTATTTTCAACCCACATGAACGTGTCGTGGGGGTGGTACTCATCCTTCGGCACGTGGATGGTGTAATCACCGTTCTCATCAGTCTCGGTGTAACGGACTGACTGGACGTACTCTGGGTGCTCCTCGAGCATCTGCTTGGTAGCCAGCGCACGCTTTTCAGCCGGCAGTCGCTTGATTTCAGCGTTGGCCTGGCGGCCTTCCTCCGTGAGCGTCGCGGCATACACCTTGTAGCCAATACCGGAAGGCTCTGCCGTACCAGTCGAACCGGTCAAGAGCTGGCGCTCATCGCCGGTCTCTAGCCATACACGGCCGGAGTAGTCGTACCAATCATCGATACCTTTAACCTCCCGGTCATCCTTGATCACCTTCAGGTCATTCGGAAGCGGCAAGCCCGGCTCCGGCTTCTTGTTGCCCATCCAGTAGTTGTTCGGGTTCGTAGGCAACTCAGCAAGCCAAACGCCAGTGCCCTGCATGTTACCGTTCGTACCAACAGCACCCGGGAACTCACCCAGCCCGTCGCCGGACCCCTTGCCGTACGCATACGGTGTATAACCCGGAGCTACACGAACGATTTCACGTTCATTTCCAGTCTCTTCATTGTCCGGCGACTCCGACCAAACACGGAACTTCTGAGCCGTCAAAGCCTTGTACTGACGCTCCTTACCGTTTGCATCAGTCCACGTCGGCACCTTAAAAGCGTACATACCCGGGCCGTTCGCACCGAGGACTCCGTCAATAGTGTGGGTTTTTGCGGAGTAAATCGGGGACTCCGCGCCATCTACATCCTTCCACTGGAAGTAGACCTTCGTGCCGTCCGGTGCGCCCTCGAAACCGTCGTACTTCGTCGATAGAATCGCGGAGTTCTTCGGCGTCATCAGGTTGACGCGACCAGAAACAACGTCCTTAGCGACGGTCTGCGCAGCCGAAAGCTGCGTACCGGAGGTAATGGTGCCGTCCTCGATTGCGTCGACGTTGACGGCTCCGTCCACATCCGGCTGCGGCGCCGCCGCGGCATCCTCAGCCTGTGCGAAGGCCGCGTTCTGCGGAGCAACTACCGGGTGTACAAACGGAGCAACGAGTGCTACCGAAAGCGCAGCCGCGGCAATGGTGGTGCCGCGGCGGCGAGCTGCAGATGCTGCTCGAGTGTTCTTCTTAGTCATACCAAGAAGTCCTTTCCTTAAGACTTATAAGAGGTGATCACGTTAGGGGCACGTGACCGCGCAAGTAGGGAATCCGGCTTGCGCAACCGAGAGCGACTCACTTCCATACCCCAGACAGAGGTCAGAGAATCCAGGGATCAGTAAGTTAACTGGCTCTTCCGGTTTCGGGGTGCGTAGCGGGGTGAAGTAGAAAACGACGGGTTTAGCGGGTCACCACAACATATAGGGGTCCCTGGTGTGAAGATGAAAGTTCCTACACAACCATCTAAACCCA
>NZ_JAMFTP010000022.1:0-11811 GCF_024586525.1 Corynebacterium sp. BF-R-2
AACATGCGACTGACCACCCGCACATAACCACCAACAACGCCTGAGTAAGACACCGCTACCGGATACTCACTCAGGCGCTACCAGATACTCACCACACCGCTACCATTTCAGTCTTCTGAACAGGTGGATTAGCCGGGGTTGATTTTTTAGCCGGGGTTGTTTGGGCGTGTTGTTTTCTGGTATGGCTGTCAGCCGACTGGGGTTTCCCAGTCGGCTGTTTGGTGTTTAGGCTGCTTTGACTTCCTGTGATTGGTCGGGATCGCGGTAGTACTCGTGGTTGCTCATCATGGCGTATAGGACGTTGAGCCGTCTGCGGGCTAGCGCTACGACTGCGGCGTTGTGTCTCTTGCCTTCACGGCGCTTTCGTTCATAGGATTGCCGTGAACGCTCGTGGAATCTGATGGATGCAAAAGATGATTGCCATAGGGTGTTCTTTAGTTTTTATTGCCAGCTCTGTTCAGTGAGTTCGACATGATTGAGGTTTTCGGACTGATTCGTTCGGGGTGATAAGCCAGCGTAAGAGGCTAGGTGCCCAGCTGTCGGGAAGTCGGACATGTCGCCCGCGGTCATGAGAATTTGGGCAGCCGTCTTCGGCCCAATTCCTGGCATGGATAGCAGGATTTGAGTGTGGGGGATGTCGTTGATGAGCTCGATGACTTCCTGCTCGATTTGTTTGCGGTGCTCAAGCTTTAAAAGTGCGTCCTTCGCCGACATTGCTACGCCCATTTCGGCATATTGTGCACCAGCAATGGCGACTGTTTGCTCAGAGATGGCAGCGAATATGGCATCGATGACGGGTTCGGGATTGCGTGCCTTATAGCGTCGAGCGAAGGCAGCTGAGGTGTCAGGATTCTTGTTGACGGAGAAACTCTCAACATGAAGGATGGTCATTATGCCTAGCGCTTATTCCGATCAATTCAAGCAGCAGTGCGTGGACGCCGTACTGGTGCTGGGCAAGTCCCGCGCCGAAGTCGCCGCAGAGTACGAGGTATCCGCGTCTGCTCTGGGCCGCTGGGTCGCCAAAGCCCAGGGCACCGAAGGCACCGGATCCGGCTCGCACATGCGCAAAGCAGATCCCGACTCACAAGACCCGACTGAGCTGGCCAAACGAGTCCGCGAACTGGAAATTGAAAACGAGTTTTTAAAAAAAGCGGCCGCCTTCTTCGCCAGGGAGCACTAGAAGACGACGTCTTTAAAGTCATCGAGCATTTCGACGAAGAAGGCGCGAGGAAACCACGCTACACGGTAACGATGATGGCCAGGGTTCTGGAAGTCTCCCGGGCCGGCTACTACGCCTGGAAGCATCGTCGTAGCCGCCCTTATGCCGGCAGCAGTCCCCGCGGCAAACGCCACAGGCTCTACGGGCTTATCACCGAGATTTTCGCCTCGCACAATGGCTTTGCCGGAGCACGCACAATCCACGCAGAGCTACGCGCACAAGGCATTGATCTCAGTTTGTATGGTGTGCGTAAAGCCATGGAAGAGCTGGGACTTACTGCGCAATACCGGCGAGCATTCAAGCGCACCACTATTGCGGATCCTAACGCTAAAGTACGCGGTGACCTGGTTAAACGGCAGTTTAATCCGCCAGTTCCCACCACTGGGCTATGCGGGGATATTACCTATCTTCGCACCAGCCAGGGCTGGATGTATCTAGCGACGGTCATTGATCTGTCCACCAGGATGGTCATCGGCTGGCAGGTTGCCGACCGTATGACAACGACGCTGATTATTGACGCCCTAGCTATGGCACACCGCGCGGGCTTTGTTGCTGGTAATGCGATTTTCCACTCGGACCGCGGCAGCCAGTACACCTCGGCGAGATTCGCTGAGTACGCGGCTTCTATTGATGTTCGACTCTCCGTCGGAGAGGTCGGCGTGTGCTGGGATAACGCGGTGGCGGAGTCGTTCTTTTCGACGTTGAAACTGCATCTGATGTACGCAACCAAGCAGTTTCCCACCAAGCTTGAGGCTCGTATTCGAGTCGGTGAATGGATTGAGACGTACTACAACCGGCGGCGGATCCACACCGCGACCGGACAGGTACCTGCCCAGTCCATGAACCGCTTCCTCAACCCCGAAACACCAGCCGCCCAAACGGCATAAACACTAAATTAACGAGTTTCCCCGTCCACAAAACTTGACACAGCCCAAGCTGCTTTGGCTTTTCCGAGGCGCTTTATTTTGGTGGGCCCGCCGTAGCGTGCAAGTAGGTGCAGAACCCATTTGCGGTGGATCACCTGGCCGCGAAGGGCTTGTTCGAATTGCGGGTAGCAGCCAACTAGTGCACTTCGAATCTGATTGATGAGCCTGGTGTAGGAGCGTGCTAAGTCTTCGTCGATGCCGTTGAGGACTTTCAACTGGAGGAAGGCTTCTTCGACGCGGTCGACACTGCGGAGGGATTCCGGAAGGTTCTTTGCAGCGTGGGCGATGATATATGCATCCCGGATATCAGTTTTGGCATTACCAGCGTGGATGCGTGAGAGTTGGCGCATAGCCCAACCTGGAAGGTAGCGCACGTCGATTCCGATGTCTTGGGCAATTGCGACAGTTAGTCGCCCAATGTTATTGGGCTGGTCCACGACGACAAGGACCTTGTGGTCGTTTGCGCTGAACGTTGAAAAGAGTGTGCGCAGGGATTTTGGGATTGCCCGCAAATTGTGGACACGTAGTGGAGGTACCCAGTGGTTAGGCAGCTATTTCTTTTCTGCTGGTGGTTAGACCAATTCGGTTTTCGAAGTCGACGGGGCTGGCTATCCCGAATGCAGAGTGCCGGCGCCGGCGGTTGTAGACGACTTCAATCCAGTAGGCAACGGCCTTGCGTGCGGCATCACGGCTCGACCAGCGCTTACGGTCGTAGAACTCGGTTTTAAGCGTCGACCAAAACGACTCGGCCATCGCGTTATCGAAGCACACACCAGTACGCCCCACAGACTGAGCAATGCCCAGTCTGCTGCACACCTCCCAGAGCTTCTCGCTGGTGAATTGGGTTCCGCGGTCAGCATGAAACACCAGCCCATCAGGAACGTCACCGCGGAAGCATATGCGCCATCCGCAGGGCCCGTTCAACCAGGTGTGTGTCTTGAACACTATCCATTGCCCAGCCCAATACCCTGCGGGAATGGCCGTTGCGGACCGCGCACAAGTACAACCAGCCCTCACCGGTGCGCAGGTAGGTAATATCCGACATCCACACCCGGTTGAGCTCACCAGTATCAAATATGCGCTTGGCCAGGTCAGGAAGAGTTGACTTACGCTTGGATTGAATCGTTGTCACCGGGACAAAGGCACGCGGTGAAATCCCTTCAATGCCCATCATGCGCATCCGCTTCGCCACAGTCTTACGGTTAAGCGAAATGTGGTAGCGCTCGATAATTTCTGCGGTGATCCGCGGGGCACCATAAACCTCATCGGAGTCTTTCCAAATCTGGTGAATCCGGCGGACGACGTGGTTGTAGAATGCTGCGCGATCATCTTCGCCGGATAGTCGCCTCTGCTGCGTATGAGCCCATCTGTAGTATCCAGACCGAGACCGATAAGGACAGGTGAGGCTCGGAGGGTATGAAGAAGAGCATGGGCCGCCGTGTTTGGGATAGATACGAAATTTCGAATACCAAGAAAGAATTTGGCAGATAACGGCCAAGCCTCTTATCGGGTCGTTCCCCCACCCTGCCGTAAAGGAGCTGGGAGACTTAGTGACCTTAAAGCAGAGCCGTTAGCTCTAGGTGCCTTTTGTAAAAATGTATATCGGAAAACTTGCGATCTATAACAAACTGCCCTACCGCCAAGGTCGCTTTGCTACCTTTTTTGGAGTGTATCTTCCCAGAGAGGCAAAAGGACCGAGGGATCCCAACGGGCTACGGAAGAGCGTGCGTATTCGCCCTTGCGAGCAAAAACAGCCTCATCCCTACAATCCAGTATCAGTGATACGGCAGCATCGAGGTCATTAAGCAGAAACTCTTCTCCAAAAATCTCGTCGACTCCCGGCCGGTTCCAGAAAATGGGGACGCTTCGGGCTGCCATGCCTTCTGCAGGTGCCATATGAAAACTCTCGACCTCGCTAGGCGAGAGAATGAAACCAATGTTTCGCTGCCACGAAGCGATATCGGCGCTGAAATCGTCGAAGATAATATGACTTCTCAAACTAGTATCTGAACCAATCTGATTAAAAAACTCAAGGTACATTTGTTTTTGAATTGGGTTTTTCCATTCATAAGGATATTCCCAAGGCATCCGTCCTTTGAATCTAAGGACGTAGCGGTCATCGACTTCTAAAAGCTTCTTCAAGAGTTTGACCGCACGATCGGGCCGTTTGTGGATAGGTACCATCCCGACGAAACCAAGCGTGAATCTTGCGTCAGAAGTCTTGGGCCGATCAAAGTCGTCAAGGTCTACCGCATTGGGAATCACGCTGGTCTGGTTATATTCAATGGGTAAACGCTCCAGTGCCATCCTTCTATAAAGTTCGGAGACGAAGATCATGCCACTGACTGACTGCCAGTCAATGCTATTCATCCAAGGACCATCTAGTTCAAAACGATGAAGCCTAGATACAAGTTTCGTATTTCCAAGATTCTGATTCGAGTACCATGCGAGAGAGGGGCCAGCCCACTCACAGAAAACCGTATCTGCCCAATTAAGAAGCCCCAAGCTCGTTTGCTCATCGTGTGTGTGGAGTGTCGACCAACGGTCAACTCTTACTTCGAACTTAGGGGAACGTTCCAAATGGTCCATTAGCTCTCCCATGAACTTAAGATCATGGGAAGCAATCACCACTTTGGTAACAGACGATGTGCCGGGGTCAATTGTTGATAAAGCACCCGCGCGCTGGAATGCTCGAGCGAGCCTATGCTGAGTCTGCTCCATGCTGTAGGATTCAGACGCCTTGAACGCCTTTTCAGTAGCGTCCAAAACCCTAGGGAGAGCATCAGCAATGCTCTGTGCTAGGTCCTCGACGGTGGCGTCAGAAGTAACGTAAAAGGGGTAGTCGGAGCCAAAATGCTCTTCATTCGCCTGTGTTCGATTAACAATAGGAACTGTACGGCAAGCGCCGTATTCTAGGGCCTTTGTAGATATTTCGAGACCACCGTCTAACTGGGAAGTGCGCCAGCCCAAACCCAAGTCCGCTGATTTAATTTCAGACGCCGACTCGGAGCGGGGAAGTCCTCCGAGCCAATGAACCCCGCTTTCGGGATCGGCATGTGCCTTAGACAGTGCTTCTTGCATTCGTGGTAACCAAGTGGGGTCAGGGCGATCGCGGTTAAACTTGTCTCCGACGACTGTCAGCGATGCTGGTATTCCCAAACGTCGCAAAGCGTTAGGGAGGTCCAACATTTCTAGGGTTTTCCAATCGCGGGCGAACTTCCCAGCGTAAACAATCTTTAGTTCACGTCCAAGGTGCCATTGTTCCTTTGGGGCATGAGAGAAAAAATCATTTGGGATCATCGGGTTAAGTAGTACAACTTTCCCGGCGGCGGAGGGCGCAATGGATTCTAAGTAGCTGCGAGCTGATTCAGTTTGTGCGAAAAGTCTGCGGCTGCGTTGAGCAATTCGTGTAAGTCGATTCCGGTTGTTGGGAGAGATTCGCTCAGGTGGGAACGGAAGTTCAGTGACGTATGACCACAAGAGGGGGGCAATATCATTCCGCAAACAGAATGCATTGCATGCGTTAATTCCTCGGCAAACTACTGCGGTGGCTCCAAGCTTATGGACGAGGGATTCAACAGTAAGTGCTGCCGAATCTGGTGCCAGTTCTTCTACTTCGGGTTCATGAATAGTTAAGTTGGCCAAATTGTCCAACGCCGAGAGTAGCTTCCGATCAATTACTGGCTGCTTAAGCTGTAGGTGGACGTGATCGAAGATTCCTGCTAGAGCCTCTGTCATAGAGACTAGCCATATCGACGAACCATCTATTACGTTCGGACTTATGTCGCCGTAGAGTACTACATTATTCATTGTCTAGCTTCCCTTCAGCATAATCGTGCAGCAGATTGATAACTGGAAGATCGGCATCCCGTTCCCATCTAAAGTCTGAGGAGTCGCCTGAAATTACCAGGTCGGAATTTTGCGCAACAGTCCCGGTAAACGCGGATGGAGTGCCCTCACTTATGAATATTACTACTGTATTTTGACTTCTAGCTTGCTTTATTAGCTGAAGTAAACGCATGAAGTTTTGGGTGTTAGTAGTGTCGAGTGTTCCCTGCCAAGGTCGGGACTTTAACGCCGATTCTTCGATAATGAAATAGCTGACACGGGCATCAATGTCTGGCTGGCCTTGTCCAGGGAAAACGGGTTTGAAATCGCCGACGTCTTTTAGCTTGGTTTGGAGTGCGCTGCAGACGATGCCGGTAAGATAGCGGGAATACTCTTCTTGGTCCCCGTTGAGAATGGCTTGTAGTGACTTCTCGGTGTCTCCCGCCATCTTCTGGGCGGCTGCTTGTCGGCCAGCGGAAAACGCGTCGGGTTTTGCGAGGATTTCGACGGAAGATATCTGATTTGGAGAGTAAAAGTTCTTTGGTCCCTCTTGGGCTTGACGCTCTTGCAGCTCAAGGTCATGGAGGTGCTTCTTTTTTTGAAGCCCCTGTATCTCGTTTAATTTGGATTTCAGCTCATCTTGTCTAGAAAGGATTTCCGAATCAGATGAAATCAAGCCGTTTTTAAGATTTGCCAGTTCTAAGTCGACCTGTTTTCTAAAGTGGCGAAGTGACCGAGCGAGCTCGACCTGTTCGGCCCGTAGGCTTTTTTGGCTATTTAAGCTCTCGCTTAGTTGAGCGTGCAAGGCTTTCGAGTCCTTGTTCCCCTGAGATAAAAGACCCTTCAATGAGCTGTAAGAAGTTTTCATCCACCAAAGTGTGCCGACTAAGCAGAGGATAATTCCTATTGTTCCCGCAGCGAGCAGCCATGTTTTACTTGAACTACTTGGTTGAAAGATTGCCGCGCAGAAGCATATTCCAGATAGCGTTGCTACCAATCCTAAAACCCTACCGGACAGTAGCTTCTGTTTACTTTGCATCAGCTTTCCTTGTTTCGATCAGCCACGGACAGTGGGATTTTAGCACATTCCTTTGGCTGTCCAGTGGGTGAATAAGGCGTAGGGTATCCGGCTCTGAATTTAGATAGGTCGCTTAGACTCTGTGCAATGTAAAAATCGACGTACGGTTATGCCGATCTGCGATCTGACAGTGTGCTGCGTAAGCGTGAGTTTAATTGAATGACCTGCCCGGTTGTGCTTGGGGTGCGTCTCATCAGTGGTTTGATGCAGGTTGAGCCTTTAAGTAGAAAATCCATGTGTTCCGTCGGGAGTTGCTGTTTGGTGAAACGCCCTAGTTTCGAAATTTTCTAGCTTCTGGCAAACCGTCGATACAGGATACTTGCCGTATCTAGCAAGAAGGCGAAGAACGGTTGTTTGCGCTGTAAGACGGTGATTGTAGGTTGGAAAGCTCTTCCTAATCGCACGTTGGCGATGTGTTTGGACGATAACCGGTAGGTCAATCGTTGCGTTGGTCGACTCGGGCGGGTGGAATGCTAGTGTAGGGTTTTGCTAACCCATTCTGGAAGCATTAGGAGATGCTATGCGTTTTTTTGCCGTCATTCGTTCGACAGTGCCAATACCGGAGGGGCAACGACTTGAGATTGAACGAAGGATAAGCTCGGTTCATGCGCAATCTGCGGCGTGGAAGGCGCAAATTGGGTGGCACGAATTTTGTCAGAATAATGTTTACACCACGTTTATTGTTTCCGATCCCATCGAATCGCGAGTATCTGTTGAAGATTCCTTCGAGTTTATGGCCGGGTTCGCCGACAATGGGTCGATCCAGGAGGTTAAAGAGTCTTACTTCCTGAAGAACGGGCGAATGTATCTTAGCGATTCTGCCCCGGGCACTTTTGTTGCTGCTTCGCACCGCAAATCAGACGGCACTCTTTTGGGATTTGCTTCGAGGCCTTGCGCGGTTCCTGCGTTCTATTATGACCGCCACAACATCTTTGCGATGTCATCTGACGCCATTGTAGTTGCTCTGATTGCAGAAGTGCTCGATCGAACGACGGTTCGTTTGTCTCGGGGGTATGCTGCAGACTACCTTGCTTGGGGTTACTCCTACCGGGAGAAGTCACCTTTTGAAGATGTGCAAGCTTTGCCGCCTGGTGCATGTCTCATTGTCCGCGGAGTATCTGGAGTGAAGATTCGTGAGTATTCGAGATTCGATCAGGTAGATTTCAAGGATGCCACTGTCGCGGAGAAAGCAAAGTCGCTAGCCGAGTCGCTGACGGCATCGGTTGGTCGAATCCCCGATTCTGAACTCGTAAATTTGCGTCTAAGTGGAGGAAAGGACTCTAGAGTCCTTTTGTCTGCGCTCGCCGGAGGGCAAAAATCATTTGAGGCTGAAACCCGGGGGCGACAGTCCGACCTAGAGGTTGGTATTGCAAGTGAAATTGCGAAACGTGCCGGAGCTCGACATATCGTTAGTAATGTTGCGATGGCTTCTCCTGATGGCCTTTTTGAAAGTGCTTCAACGAGTATTCAGAGAATGGCCGGTCATCTGTCGGCTGAACCGCAGCAGATTATGTTCGAAGGGGCAAACCCACAGCATATTGGCCAGTATCTTATGATGGGGCATTCGCATATCCAGAGGGGCGGCTTTGCACGGACAATGCGAAACGATCCCTCACGCGTTTTGGCTTCCTTGCAGAAGCAGTGCTCACCCTTCGTGTCGGACGAACTTAGGAGGGAATCGGATGATTGGGTAACGGATTGGTATTCGGGGCAGTCATTCAGCGATTACATCGAACCTTTGTATGAACTTCACGTTCAGAAAAGGGCGTCCTTTTATCTCTTGCCTCAGTACAGGGACTATTCAAATGTTGTAAAGCTCCATTATCCGCTGATCGGGCATGACTTCGTGTCGAAATGCGATGCACTGACAGTTTTTGACCGAGTGTCGGAGCAAGTGATTTTCCTCGCTGCAGTCGCACAATTTAGGGAAATAATGAATGTTCCACTTTGCGATGATCTTTGGAACTTCGATAGAAATGGTAAAAGTGATATCTTACCGGAGGAGTTTGATGCTCGAACGGGAGGTTTCACTTTGCCCGAAACAGGTAAGTCGAAGAGCGGCGGTGACTCCTATAATTCTGCTAGCATTGCGAACCTAAGTACCGCCTTGCATTTTATTGTCGATTCAGGTGACTTGGGTTTCCTTTCCAGCGTTTGCTCGCAAGAGGTGTTGGATATACTGAAGGCCAAGGAGCCTGCAAATCCTCTTGAGAAACTGAAGGCCGCAGATCCCGTTCGCTTTGACCTTTTGCGGCGCTACATTTGGCGAATGTACGCAGTTTGTGTTTGGTCAACGCGAGCTTGGTTCTCTGCGTAGGTAACTGCTCCGACACTCCGCATAGGCGAACCATAGGGCCAGCCACTGCAATATTTGGTGGAACCGGATTTGGATCAAGTATCCAAAAATGATTTGTAGTAGCTGTAGATTTTGCGCCTTGGATGCGCCTTACGGGGTGACTTGCTAGACGGGATTAGCTGTGTCTCTCTATTCTGGCCAGAATCGTGGCCGTCCTATCGTAATTTCGGGGGGATTGGGCCGCTTAAATTCAATCTGGGGGGTTCTGGGTGGAGGAATTCAGATTCATTCATACCCAGAGGTACGGTTTGACCCTGAAAAACCATTTTGGCCCCAGATAGAGGACCAAAGTCTACATCCAACGGTGCGCTTTTATCTGCATTCGCTGAATTGGATTGACTTTATTGTGGATCGTGCGGCGGAAAGCCCCCAAGCGGAATGGTCCGAAGAAGTTGCCGCCGGCTCAGAGTTTGCGTGGGCGGTGGCCTGGAACTGGTGGGAAATGAACCTCGTCTCTCCTGAGTGGCACGGCGATGAGTACGTCTGGGGAGGGCATGCGGTGGCCATTAGGGCAGCATCGTTAAGCGCACTCAGTGAGATTTTTCCAAAGGAAGAATGGTTGCATGATGCCATCGAGTATCACGGGAAATGGTTGCGAGAACACTTTGATGGATATTGGAACCACGGATTGTCTCAGGCGCTAGCGTTGCTGGTGGTAGGAGATAGGCTGAGCGATGAGTCAATGCTCGCCATCGGTGCTGAGCGGGCAAAAGCTTGCCTCGAGGTTATGATCGATGAGGAAGGTGCGATCAACGAGCAAGCACCCGAGTATGCGAATTATATTGAGAGGCTGCGCCAGACCACCGTCCAGGCATTTGAGTTGTTCGGTGCACCGGGGGGAGATGCGCTGCGCGCCAAGCAAAAGCCTCTAGAAGAATTCATCGCGCATTCCATTACCCCAGGTGGCACCTTCGTAGAGGTAGGGGATTCAATGCCGAGACGCCCAGAGTTTGTGCGCGGAGGAGCCGTGGAATTTGCACTGTCGAATGGCGCAACCGGTACGGAGATTCCACGTGTCAAGGTTTATAACGCGGGCTACGTGTTTGGACGCTCAGGGTTCGGGCAACGCAGAGCACATCAATTAGAGAGTTACTATTCTTTGCGCTTCGGGCCCGCCCGTGCAATACATGGGCATTTTGACCACTTGTCGCTGACATTTTGGGACCGCGGGCGCAACATCATTGTGGATGCTGGCCACCCAGGGTACGTGGCTGGAGCCATGCGGGATTACGCGCGCAGCCGAGAAGCACACAATGTCCTTACGGTACGGGGGAAAGAACACACACCCGAGACAGCTTCGCGGTTAGTGGAGTACCAGATTGAACCGACGTGGTCCGCATTCGATTTTGAAGATACCGCTTGGGAGGGGCTGAAATGGAAGCGCAGTGCCTGCTTTGCAGACTGCGGTCCTTTGGTGGTGGCGGATAGCTTACAGCCGTCCACATCAGTAGAGTACGCAGAGCAGCGCTGGAATGTGGCACCTGAGTTTGAGTATGTGGGCTCAAAGTATGAGACAGTGCGTTTTCGTTCCACAGTGGATGGAACTCAGCTGGTTTTCGTTCGCTATGGCATTGAAGGCTCACGCTTCTTTGAACCAACTGACGTAAACATGGCGCGTGGTGACAGCGAAGGGCTTCGCGGCATTGTCTTCCGTAACGAGCAACCCACGGACACGTGGACTGTGGGCTTTGGGCGTGCGAGTCGAGACTTTGGTTTACTTACGGCTGTTGTGGTGGCTGGCCCAGATGAGAAGGTGGAATACACCTTCAAGGACGGGGGGCCAAACCGGAGGGTTTTGCGTATTGTTCGTGGCACGCAGACTTACCTCTTTGAATTCGATTGTGAGTCGCATAGAGTGCGGGCGCTTTCCGTGCCGATTGAGCGCGGATATGCCGATGGTGGGCTAAGCCGGGGGTGAATTGAGTTGCGGCGAGATCCCAGACAAAGAGTTTCCGAAATTCGCTTTTCTAAACCGTTGGAATTTTCTTGATTCGGAACGCTTAGGGGGCTGAGTCCATCGCATCAAGCACTGTGCGATTGATTCTCAAAATGTCTCAGTGATGTAGGTCGTCGATCGAACGCTCAATGGGGCTGAGCGTGGATTCGTGCATGAAGGAGCCAAAAGTGGCTTTGACCGGTTGAATTCAGGAGTTTAACCGAAGTGAGCGTCCTTAACTAGTTGATACTGATCGCTCTTTTAAGCAATGTGTCGATTTGGGGTAGTTGGTACCGCGAGTCTGCGTAGTTGGTACCGGTGTTCCACGTACCCGGTGTTATGTGTTGCCGTTTCGGCGTAGTTGGTAGGGGCAATCCGCGTAGTTGGTCGGGGTTTTCCGGATAGGTGGTAGGGCTCTCTGTTTTCGGTCATTGTATAGGTGGCGTTGGCACAACTTGTGTCGGCGCG
>NZ_JAMFTP010000023.1:0-4819 GCF_024586525.1 Corynebacterium sp. BF-R-2
AGGCCTCAGCATTTTATTATGGTGATCCCCTGGGCGAAATGCGCCTGGTAAGCAGAGTTTTTGAAATGTAAGGCCTTTGAATAAGACAAAAGGCTGCCTCATCGCTAACTTTGCAACAGTGCCTCTGAGCGCCCTTTCCAGTCAGAACCCGCAGGCCGATCTTGCGGTCTGACAGCTCCTTCACCGTGTTGACCAGATGGGCAAGCGATCGTCCGAGGCGATCGAGCTTCCAGACCACCAGCACATCGCCGTCACGCAATGACTTGAGGCAGGCAGTCAAGCCAGGGCGATCATCACGACCGCCGGAAGCAAGATCATCATAGATATTGTCCCGTTCGACACCTGCGGCGCGCAAGGCGTCGTGCTGCAGGTCGAGAGACTGCGAGCCATCGGCTTTGGAGACGCGGGCATATCCGATCAGCATGTATCACAAACGTTGGTTTGAGGCGGCGCTTCGGCCACGATTGCATTGACCTCTGGAAATGTATCTCAACCAGCTTCATAAACAAAGCGTCTTGAACGCTATCAGATTTTGAAAAAGGAACATGTATGCCGCGTCGCGTCACTCTAACCGATCGGCAGAAAGACGCGCTGTTGCGCTTGCCGACTTCACAGACGGATTTGCTCAAGCACTATACGCTGAGTGATGAAGACTTTGGGCATATCAGGCTGCGTCGGCGCGCTCACAACAGGTTCGGCTTCGCCCTGCAATTGTGTGTCCTGCGCTATCCCGGCCGGGTGCTGGCTCCAGGCGAACTGATCCCTGCAGAGGTCATCGAATTTATCGGAGCGCAGCTTGGCCTGGGTGCCGACGATCTCGTAGACTATGCTGCCCGCGAGGAAACACGGCACGAGCATCTTGCCGAGTTACGGGGGCTCTACGGCTTCCGCACCTTCTCCGGACGTGGTGCGAGCGAGCTGAAGGAATGGTTGTTCCGAGAAGCCGAGATGGCGGTGTCGAACGAGGATATCGCCCGTCGCTTCGTAGCCGAGTGCCGACGCACCCGCACTGTCCTTCCCGCGACATCCACGATCGAGCGGCTTTGTGCCGCGGCTCTCGTCGATGCCGAGCGACGCATCGAGACGAGGATCGCCAGTCGGCTGCCTATGTCGATCCGAGAACAGTTGCTGGCATTGCTCGAGGAGACGGCTGATGATCGGGTGACCCGTTTTGTGTGGCTGCGCCAGTTCGAGCCTGGCTCGAACTCTTCGTCGGCCAACCGGCTGCTCGACCGGCTCGAATATCTGCAACGCGTCGATCTCCCCGAGGATCTGCTTGCCGGCGTTCCTGCCCATCGGGTGACTCGTCTGCGCAGGCAGGGTGAACGGTATTATGCCGACGGCATGCGCGATCTCCCGGAGGACAGGCGGCTTGCGATCTTGGCTGTTTGCGTCTCGGAATGGCAGGCGATGTTGGCCGACGCAGTGGTCGAAACCCACGACCGGATCGTCGGCCGTCTCTACCGTGCTTCGGAGCGTATTTGCCATGCAAAGGTCGCAGACGAAGCGGGGGTGGTGCGTGACACCCTGAAATCCTTCGCCGAGATCGGGGGCGCCCTGGTCGATGCACAGGATGATGGCCAGCCGCTGGGCGATGTCATCGCGAGTGGGTCAGGGTGGGACGGCTTAAAAACCCTTGTTGCAATGGCAACCAGGCTGACCGCCACCATGGCCGACGA
The DNA here is from genome assembly GCF_024586525.1 of Corynebacterium sp. BF-R-2. Taxonomy (NCBI): domain Bacteria; kingdom Bacillati; phylum Actinomycetota; class Actinomycetes; order Mycobacteriales; family Corynebacteriaceae; genus Corynebacterium; species Corynebacterium sp. BF-R-2. Next base: position 1,680 of record NZ_JAMFTP010000023.1, read on the forward strand.
TCCGCTCAATCATGTGCTCGACGGTTATCACCGCTTCCGCCGATACGCTCCACGCATGTTGCGCCTGCTCGATCTGCGAGCTGCGCCCGTTGCACTGCCGCTTCTGGAAGCGGTGACGGCCCTTCGTACCGGTTTGAACGATGCCGCGATGACCAGCTTCTTGCGGCCCAGCTCGAAATGGCATCGCCACCTTCGGGCCCAGAGGGCTGGCGACGCTCGCCTATGGGAGATCGCGGTGCTGTTCCATCTGCGCGATGCGTTCCGCTCCGGAGATGTCTGGCTTACTAGGTCCCGGCGCTATGGCGATCTGAAACACGCACTCGTTCCGGCACAAGCCATCGCGGAAGGCGGTCGTCTCGCTGTGCCATTGCGGCCGGAGGAATGGCTGGCAGACCGGCAAGCTCGCCTCGACATGCGGTTGCGCGAGCTTGGCCGTGCCGCTCGCGCAGGCACGATCCCGGGCGGGTCGATTGAAAACGGCGTTCTGCATATCGAGAAACTCGAAGCCGCCGCGCCGACAGGCGCCGAAGATCTGGTGCTCGATCTCTACAAGCAGATCCCGCCCACGCGCATCACCGATCTCCTGCTGGAGGTGGATGCGGCGACCGGCTTCACCGAAGCGTTCACCCATCTGCGCACAGGAGCACCCTGCGCTGACCGGATCGGGCTAATGAACGTTATCTTGGCGGAAGGGATCAACCTCGGCTTGCGCAAAATGGCGGATGCGACAAACACCCACACCTTCTGGGAATTGATCCGCATTGGACGGTGGCATGTCGAGGGCGAAGCCTATGACCGGGCGCTGGCCATGGTGGTCGAGGCACAGGCAGCGTTACCCATGGCCCGGTTCTGGGGCATGGGCACGTCGGCTTCGAGCGACGGACAGTTCTTCGTCGCTACAGAGCAAGGTGAGGCCATGAACCTGGTCAACGCGAAATATGGCAATACCCCGGGCCTGAAAGCCTATAGCCACGTCTCCGACCAATATGCGCCGTTCGCAACCCAGGTGATTCCTGCAACGGCAAGCGAAGCGCCTTACATCCTCGATGGCCTGCTGATGAACGATGCTGGACGCCATATCCGCGAGCAGTTCACCGACACGGGCGGCTTCACCGATCACGTCTTTGCCGCATGTGCCATTCTCGGCTACCGGTTCGCTCCGCGCATCCGCGACCTGCCATCCAAACGGCTCTACGCGTTCAATCCGTCGGCCGCCCCGGCGCACCTGCGAGCGTTGATCGGCGGAAAGGTCAACCAAGCCATGATCGAGCGCAATTGGCCCGACATCCTGCGCATCGCCGCCACCATTGCTGCCGGGACCGTCGCGCCAAGCCAGATTCTGCGGAAACTCGCCTCCTATCCGCGGCAGAACGAGCTCGCGACAGCCCTGCGGGAAGTCGGTCGCGTCGAGCGCACCCTGTTCATGATCGACTGGATTCTGGATGCCGAACTCCAACGGCGTGCCCAGATCGGGCTCAACAAAGGCGAAGCTCATCATGCGCTGAAGCGGGCAATCAGCTTCCACCGCCGCGGTGAAATCCGCGACCGTTCCGCCGAAGGCCAGCATTACCGCATCGCCGGCATGAATCTGCTCGCCGCCATCATCATCTTCTGGAACACCATGAAGCTCGGCGAGGTCGTTGCAAACCAGAAACGCGATGGAAAGCTGCTATCGCCCGATCTCTTGGCCCATGTTTCGCCGCTCGGATGGGAACACATCAATCTCACCGGAGAATATCGCTGGCCAAAGCCTTAGCGTAGGATTCCGCCCCCTCCCGCAAACGACCCCAAGATGTTCATGGTCTCCCCGATCACTGCCCGGAAATGGGCAGGCCGCTACCGGGAAGAGGGTGAGTTTGGGTTGCAGGATCGCTCCAGCAAGCCGCACCGGATCCCAGGCAGGACGCCCGAGCATGTCAAGAAGAAGATCATCAACCTGCGCTGGCGGCTTCGACTGGGGCCAGCCCAGATCGCTGCGCGACTTGGTCTCTCGACGTCGACTGTTCACGCGGTCCTCGTCCGTTGCCGCGTGAACCGCCTCTCGCATATCGATCGTGTCACTGGCGAGCCATTGCGGCGATATGAGCATCCTCATCCGGGATCGTTGATTCATGTCGATGTCACGAAGTTCGGCAACATCCCCGACGGCGGTGGACATCGTTACGTAGGTCGGCAGCAAGGCGCACGGAACAAGCTCGCGACTCCGGGATTACCACGAGGAAAAGATCACAAGCCGCGCACCGGGACGGCGTTCGTTCACACAGTCATCGATGACCACTCCCGCGTCGCATACGCAGAAATCTGGTCGGATGAGCAGGCGAGCACAGCGGTGGGAGTTCTCGAACGCGCCGTGGCCTGGTTCGCCGAACGAGGCGTGACCGTCGAGCGAGTCCTATCCGACAACGGGTCGGCATACAGATCCCACGCATGGAGGGACTTCTGCGCTCGGCTCGGCATCCGACACAAGCGGACACGCCCCTACCGGCCGCAGACGAACGGGAAGATCGAGCGATTCCACCGCACGCTCGGGGACGGCTGGGCCTATGCCAGGTTTTACGGTTCAGAGGCCGAACGACGCCTGGCGCTGCCCGGCTGGCTCCACTTCTACAACCACCACCGACACCACTCTGCGATTGGCGGCGTACCCTTCGACCGACTCAACAACGTCCCTGGACATCACACCTAGGCGACTGGCCTCAGGGCTACAAGCCTTGCAGCGCGCCTCGGCTGCCTATGCATGAGAACGAAACTCCTGGAGCGTCCAGGAAAGACGCTCTCCGGAGCGTTCCTCGCCGAGACAGACCCGTAGTCATTAGTTCGCCGGTGGTTTGCCCCAGTCAGGGCGCTTGGTTAGGTGCCACGACCCGCACGAGGGCATTCGTAGATCCGCAGCGGCCCTGCCCGTCGCGACCGTTTCAGTGCTACATGCACGGCGTCATTATAGTGCTCGTATTCGCGTTTACCAGTTTCGGAGCACAGTACGCGTTCGACTGGCGGCTTCTTCGACCTCCTCCGATGTGCTTCATCACACAATGATTCTAAACTTCAGGTGTAACTGGCTCCTGTAGGTGACTGATGATGGTGGCAGCAACTACGAGCGCTGCGGCACCGAAGACTCCACCGGCGACCGCGACGGCTGT
>NZ_JAMFTP010000024.1:0-2664 GCF_024586525.1 Corynebacterium sp. BF-R-2
TGCTGAGAGCGGCTTGTTGGTAGGGGTGTTGCGGAACGGTGGTAGGGCTGGATTCCGACTAGGTGGTAGGGCCGGGCAGCTGGCCTTGTCGGGGCCAGCGGCCGGGCCTTTAATCCGATCGACTACTCGTTGGCGCCATGTGTGGCGCTTGCCAGGTGTTGGCGCATGTCGTAGTCGCCGAGTTCGATGCGCTGTCCGGCGTTGAGTCTGCTGACCAGTGAGTCCGCGCCGATGGGGTCGGGTAGTTTCTTTATCCAGTAGGCCGCAGTTGTCTGGGAGACGATGATGGTCGGCAGTCTGCCGTCGCGGTCGAATATGATCTTGGTTAGGTCTTCTTGTCCGCGCTGGTTGATTCCTATCGTTAGGAAATCATCGAGGATGAGTACGTCAACGTTTTGTAGCCTGCGCATTTTAGCTACATAGCGTTCATCTGCCGGCGAGAAGGCCGCTAACTCATCGACGAGCTGATCCAGCCGGTAGTAGGCGACGCTGTATTCAGCCTGGCAGGCAGCAATACCGATAGCACAAGCGATGTAGGTTTTACCCGCACCGGTTGGTGCCAGGACGTGCACATTGGAAGGCTCGTCGCGCCAGGGTGTTGCGGCCAGTCGTTTGAGCTGGCGCAGGTTCAGCCCGCGCTTATCGGGGTTGATCAGCTCGGCGAGTGTTGCTGCCGGATAGCGGAATTTCGCCTGGGCGATGGCTTTTGCGATGTTGTTCTGCCGACGCTTGGCCGCGGTTTCTTCCACGGCTTTGAAAAAGATTTCCTCAGGCAATGCGTTGTTCGTGTCATCGGCAGCGACTAGGTCGAAGAAGATGTCGGCGAAGGTCGACAGACGCAGTTTACGCAGTGTAGCTCGGATGTCATCGTCAAGGTTGATGGTGGTCATGATGGTCTAGGCCTCCTTCTTCGGGGTGTCGTAGTGGCTGGCTGGGCGCAGGAACACTGCATCAGGGATGGCGGTGATATCCACAATGCGCGACTGGCCTTGATCGACCTGGACGGCTGGCGTTTGGTTAAGGGTGTGACCGTTGCGGGCGATATCGGCTTGAATCCGCGCGATGACCTGCATATTGGGTGCCAGGTTATGGTCGATGACTTGCTGGCAAGCAGGCTCAAGCGTGGTCTTGTTGTGCTTGTTGCCCAGCTTGACGAGCACGTTGCGGGCGGTATGCAGCCCGCGGGGTATGGCTTTGGCGTTGCGTTCCAAGATTGAGGAAACGACCTTGGTGGTTGCCGGCCCAAACGACGAGGCTCGAGCAAGCAGCTCGTTGCGGGTAAGCGGTTTGACCCCAGCGATATCCTTATCCGGGGTATGGGCTGGGTCAGTGCAATAGCGGTACTTGAACCCGTGCATACGACTATGTTCTGCAACCAGCTCATCGCCGTCGAAGATGCTCACCAGGCTGTTGGTCAGCCGTGCCCGCAGGGTTTTGCCGATGTACTGAAACGGCACTGAGTAGTACTGGTAGTCGCAGCAGATGTGCCAGTTACGGTCGACTTTGACAGCCCGCCACGACACTTCCGTAAACGGAGTATCGGGCAAGTCACGCATGAGGGGTGCTTCATCAGCATCAAACAACTCTTTACGGGTGAGCCCATCGGGCCGGGGCATATTCATGTTGATGTCGTCGATGCGCTGGGCGATGAGCTCGTTGAGCTCATCGAGGCTGTAGAAGGTGATCCCATCGAAGTAGCCGAGGATACGCGTGTAGACGAGTTGGACGGCGCGTTCTACAGCAGCTTTATCCCGAGGTTTTCCAGGCCGGGCCGGCACGATCAGGATGTCGTAGTAGTCGGCGAAGTCGGCGTAGCGTTGTTGAATGCGCCGGCCGGGTTTGTTCTTCACCGGGCGGTAAGTCGCGGTCGGTGCGTTATCGGGCACGATGATGCCAGGGCGTTTGCCGAGGTAGTCCAAGGCTTTCACATGGCAGGCAATCCAGTTGTCCATCTTCTCATTCGCTGAAGCCACAACGAACGTCAGCGAAGAATAGGGACAGATAGCCACGAATAAGCTGGCTTTCATGCCGACTTCACCGGTGGCTTTATCGACGATGGAAATTTTGTCGCCGGCCCAGTCGACGTAGAGTTCCTGGCCTGGCTCATGTTCGATAATCGAGGTCATTCCAGTGGTGCGGATGTAGTCACGCAGGCGTTCGCAGAACTGGGAGTACTGATACTTCGACTCACCGTCACCGGCAGGTGCAGCAACGTAGTCCATCCAGAGCTTGTGGCGGGTCAGATGCTTGTTGTTAGCCAAGCGCCTAGCGAGTTTTTCGAAGTCTGGCTGGTCATAGAGCTTGCGACGTGCCCCACGATGGTCGCTGAAGCACTCGTCGAAGAAAGATGGATCCAGCTGGGCAAACGACTCCTTGGTGATGCCGTGGTCAGCGATGAGCGTCTTGGTTTTGGCAATATCCCGGTTGGAGCATCCCAACGCCGCAGAAATGGCAGCGTAGCTTGCCCCGTCTAAGCACATCGCCATGATGTCTTTGAAGTTGGCCATGAAAGGCCCTCCTTAAGGTCATGAAAGGTGATGACGCGCCGACACAAGTTGTGCCAACGCCACCTATACAATGACCGAAAACAGAGAGCCCTACCACCTATCCGGAAAACCCCGACCAACTACGCGGATTGCCCCTACCAACTACGCCGAAACGGCA
>NZ_JAMFTP010000025.1:0-2662 GCF_024586525.1 Corynebacterium sp. BF-R-2
TGACGGGCGTTTCTTTTCGGTACCGGTAGGGCGGTATCGGGTACCGGGGTGTTGGTGGTTGCCGGTACCCGGTTTTTACCCCCGGTTACGACTTTCGGGGTTGACGTAGCCGTGTGGGTGTCGTAGGGGCCATCCTTTCTTGTTTGATGTCGTCGCGGGTTCGCATGTCTTCTCCTGTCAGGGTGAGTTTCGAGCCGTGGTTGGCGAGTCTGGACATGACTGCGTCTGCCAGTGCTGCTTCTGAGAAGACGTCGTACCAGTAATCGGGTTCGTGTTGGCTGGCGATCACGGTAGAGGCATGCTCACGCCCGACGAGCAGGTTGAATACCTGGTTCAACGCGTGCGCTGAGACATCGGTGGCGAGAAAATCATCGATGACGACAAGTGCCGGGGCTTGCAGGTCGGCGAGGAGTTGTTTGCGGGCCTGGGGATGCTCAGCCGCAGCGTCGAAATCGTTGGCCAGGTCGTTGAGCCGGAAGTAACGGGCGGTGAGCTTTTTGCGGCACGCCGCGACGGCCAGGGCTTGGGCGAGAAAACTTTTACCGGTGCCGGTAGCTCCCACGATGATGAGGTCTTTGCCGTAGTCGATCCATTCGCAGGTGGCGAGCCGGTCGATGCGGTCTTGGGTTACACCGCGGCCGGGATAGGCATCGAAGCGCTCGAGTGCGGCGGTTGAGCCAAGGAGTTTCGCTTCACGCAACCTTGTCTGGATGACCTTGTTGTCGCGGGCGGTGAGTTGGGCTTCGAGGGCTTCTTTGATCTTGTCTTCGAAGGAATCGTTATCGCGCGAGGGGTCGTTGACGATCTCTTGGATCGTCGCGGCGAACACGCGCATCCCGCGCAGCGAGCCGAGCTTGTCGAAATCTTCATCGGTTAACGCCATGATGCTTCTACGCCTCCTCACCGAATTCAAGCTCACTGAACTCGAACGCTGCTTTGCCCCGTACGTGCGACGCCTGGGCTGGTGGTGCGGGACGAATCACCGGCCTAGTTGACGCGGCAGATGATGTAGGTGATTGCGCACCACCTGTGGCGGTGGTGCGGGTTGCGAGGTCTTTGATGGTGTCGTGGACTTTGCGCACCGACGGGACCATGTGGGAGTCGAGGACGTCTTGGCAGGCTTGTTCAAGCAGGCTGCGGGAGTACTTCTTCGACAGGCTCAGCACGCCAAGGGCGCTATTGTAGGCTTGGGCTTCAACTTGGCGGGCGTGAAACATCTGGCGGATGAGTTCGTAGGTTGCGGCCCCAATACTTTGAGCCCATGACTCAATCCGGCCCCGATCCCACTTCGTGGCCAAGTCCTGGTGCTTTGCCGGCACATGCTCTTTATCTGTGGAGTACTGCATGTTGCCAGGCTTTTTACGGTGGGAAGCGATATGCTCACCCGCGCTGAAGATGTCGACGACATCGTCGAAGATCTGCACGTCGACACTTTTGCCGGCGAAGCTCCACGGCACAGAGTAGAAATGCTTCTCCACTTGGACGTGGTAGTTCACCCCGGCCTTGGCTTTACGCCACGTGGAATACGACCAGCGCTGTTGAGGCAGCGGGCGCAATGCTTCTGCTTCGCTTTCAACAAACAATTGCCTGCGGCTTGCGTTGCGGCCCCGGAATCCTTCCCGGTCGTTGATCTAGTCGACCTGTGCTGCAATAGCGGCGTTGAGAGCGTCGAACGTGGAGAACTCTTGGCCCGATAACGCTTCTGCGACCCAGGTCTGGACGATATCGACCGCCTTTTCCACATGGGCCTTATCCCTGGGTTTACCCGGCCTAGCCGGGGTAATCCCGCAACCGTAGAACTCGGCGAACTGCTGGTAGCGCTCGTTGACTTCACGCACCGTCGCACCACGTGTGATCTGGTTGGTTGCTGTCGAGGCGTTATCGGGCACGATGCGCACCGGCACGCCACCGATATAGTCCAACGCGTCGCGGTGGGCACACAGCCACGACCGCATCCGCATATCCGGCCACGCACTGGCATGGATAAGCCCCGAATGCGGCAGCGACGCCACAAACACATACGCCTGCACAGACACCCCGGTCAACGGGTCAACAACTGCCATGGTTTCCCCGGACCAATCAACGCACAGCTCCTCACCAGGGGCATGGGTCAAAAGCGCAGTCAGGTCGTTGACATCGACGTAGTTTTCAAACAGCGCGCAGAACTGCCGGTAGGAATAATGCTGCTGGCCAGAAGTAGCCTGACGGCGGGTGTATTTATGGTGTTCCACCTTCAACGTCACCCGCTCACCGCGTCGGCGCCGGGCGGCGATGCCTGCGAAATCCGGTTCCACAAACGCATCTGAATCCCGCCGGCGATTATCCGGAAACAACTCCGAAAGCTCCTGCGGCGACAACGCGGTAATCGTGTCCTCGTCCATCCCAGTCGAGCGCAACACCCGACTGGCCTTATCAATACTGCTGCGCGAGCACCCCAAATCCGACGTGATCTGCGACCACGAGCGGCCTTGCACAAGCGCCAGCATGATCAACCTGTAATTGGTGACCACACCAAACTCCTTCCATGGTTACGCGGCCCGCGCGTACACACTGCGCAGGGCCGTCAACCACAGACTGCCAACCCAACTACCCCCGGTACCCGATACACGCACACCCAGTACCCGATACCCGCCCGACCGGTACTAAAAACCGAACCCGGTCA
>NZ_JAMFTP010000026.1:0-2499 GCF_024586525.1 Corynebacterium sp. BF-R-2
TGTTCAGAAGACTGAAATGGTAGCGGTGTGGTGAGTATCTGGTAGCGCCTGAGTGAGTATCCGGTAGCGGTGTCTTACTCAGGCGTTGTTGGTGGTTATGTGCGGGTGGTCAGTCGCATGTTTGGTCCTTCGAGTGTGATGATCTCGGCGCCGGAGACGAGTCGGTTGAGGATTGACTCGGAGATCACGGCGTCGGGGATGGACTTGTACCACTCTTGCGGGGTGAATTGTGCGGTGACAATCGTTGAGACTTTGCCTTCACGCCCGGCGAGGATGTTGAGAATTTGGTGCGCGGTTGCGGCATCAATAGGTGTGGTGAGGAAGTCATCTAGGACCAGGACGTCGACGTTGTGAAGGTGTTGGATGAACTTCAGCCGTATGGGGTCATCGGGTTGCAGGACTGCTAGTTCGGCGGCGAGCATGTCGGTGCGGTAGAACCGTGCGGAGTAGTCGTTGCGGCATGCTGCTGTGATCAGTGCTTGGGCGAGGTAGGTTTTGCCGACTGAGGATTTGCCCAGGATGACAATGTTTTGTCCCAGGTGGCACCATTGTCCGTGAGCGAGTCTGCTGACTTGCTCGGGGTTGATGTTGCGGTCAGGTGTGCAGACCACGTTTTCAAGGCAAGCATCAAGGTTTGGCGATCGGGATGCTTTCAGCAGTTTGTTGATGCGTCGTTCACGCCTGGCCGCGACTTCTTTATCGAGTGCGTAGAGCACTTTTTGGGAAAACGTCCATGCGTCGAATGCGGGATCGTTGGCGATGTCGATGACGCTTCTGCCGAAGGCAGTCATCCGCAGCGCGGTGAAGTCGGCCAAAACGGATTCATCAAGGAAGCGATCTGTTGGCGGGGTTGGTGATGACATGGGCTTTAGTTTCCTTTCTGAGTGAGGTTGTCCATGCTGAACTGTTCTGCACCGCCGAGAAACGCGCCGGTGGTATCCCGGTCGCAGGGTGCTGGGCCGGTGTGCTGATTGGTTGTGGTGCTGCGCGGGGGCTGGTCTAACCCGCTAGGCCGTGTGGCGTGTTCTTTGCGTACGGCGGCCATCATGTTTTTGACCGCGGTATAGGACACCGCCCGTCGGCTGTCGTCGCTGGCGGTCAGGCGCTGGCATGCCTCTTCCAGGATTGGTTTGTTGCCGTGTTTGCCCATTGACAGCACGTTTCTGCAGGACTGGTATGCCTGGGCCGGGATGGCTTTCGCCGCGATAAGTTCTTCGATGACTTTGCGTGTTGCCGGGCCGGTTTTGCTGGCTTCGCGATAAAAGTAGTCGCTTGTCCACAGACCACGGGTGGAGTCCATTCCAGATGGAATGTGCTCATAGTCAGTGACATAGGCCCCACGCTTATGCGAAACTCGGTGTGTTGCCACGGTTGTCCCCTGGTCAAAGACGGTTAAGACGTGCCCGGTGATGCGTACATCGACAGTGCGGCCAACAAGCTGGTGTGGCACGGAGTAGCGCACGGTTGAAACCGTGATATGGAAATCTGGGGCCACTTTCGCGCGCTTCCACTCGGTGTGTTGCCACGGGGTTGTCGGCAGGTCAGCAAGGAGATGTTGCTCATGTTCTTCAAAGAGATCCCTGCGGCTTGACTGCTGGCTGCGAAACGGCACGGAGGTGTTGATCGCGTCAACTACGCCCACAATCTTTGCGTTGAGCTCGTCTAAGTCAACACACTGGTGGCCTTCAAGGGCGTGGATGACTTTGTGCGTGACGATCTTTACCGCAGCTTCTACATTCGCTTTATCCTTCGGCCGACGCGCGCGAGTGGGAAGTGCTGCTGTGTTGTAGTGCTCCAAGAACTGCTGGTAGGTGTCGTTGACCTTCCGATTCCTATCGGCAGTGCTGATCGCGTTCGACGCCGTCGACGCGTTATCGGGTACAACAACCTGGCAGACCCCGCCGAAGTAGTCAAACGCTTGACGGTGGGCATCAAGCCAAGACTGCTGCCGCTGGTCAACACACGCACAGGCAAACAGCATCCCTGAATACGGCAGCGAGGCGACGAAAATGCTGACTTTCACCCCCGGTGTGCCGGAAGGGTCGTACAGGCACATCTTGGTCCCTGCCCAATCCACTTGCATCGTATGCCCTGGCGCGTGAGTGATCCGGGCGGTAAGCCCGGCCGCATCGACATGGGAGGCAACCAGCTGGCGGAACCGGTCGTAGCTGTAGTGCCGCTGGCCCGGCTGGGCGGGGGTGGTGGTGTAGCGAGCCCACAATACTTGCAGTGTCTGCTTCGCACGCCCTGTGCGTGCTTTAACGACCGCGTCAAAGTCAATCGGGACGAATTCGCCTTGCCCGCTGGTGCGTTTATCAACGAATATCTCGTCCAGCTCGTCATTCGTCAACGCCGCGACCTGCTGGGCAGTGGTCAAACCAAGGCGTCGCAGCGCTTGGTTCGCTCGGGAAATCGCGCGGTGCGAGCACCCGAGCTGGTCTTCAATCTGGCGGTAAGAACGCTTCCCTAAAAGCAGCGTCATCACCGCACGGTAATCCG
>NZ_JAMFTP010000027.1:0-2341 GCF_024586525.1 Corynebacterium sp. BF-R-2
CTTTAGTTTGTCAGCTTGACAAATAAAGGGTTAAGGAATATAATTAGATTCAGTATTATACAAGGAGTTAATAAATATGCGGCAAGGTATTCTTAAATAAACTGTCAATTTGATAGTGGGAACAAAAAGTAGCAGTCCCGTTTCACTTTTAATATGGGGCTTAGTTTTTTGTACCCAGTTTAAGAATACTTTTATCATGTAATTTTATATGCCCGAAAACATATAAGTGTTTTGGGGCTATTGGAGTTATTTACCCAGTGATAGGAGTATTTATCACTGGGTATTTTTATGCCCTTTTTTGGGTGTTGATAGGAGGAAAATCACATGAAAATAATTAACTTAGGCATTCTGGCTCACGTTGACGCAGGAAAGACAACATTAACGGAAAGTTTATTGTATACCAGTGGTGCAATTGCAGAACTAGGGAGCGTAGATGAAGGCACAACAAGAACAGATACAATGAATTTGGAGCGTCAAAGGGGAATCACTATCCAGACAGCAGTGACATCTTTTCAGTGGGAGGATGTAAAAGTCAACATTATAGATACGCCAGGTCATATGGATTTTTTGGCGGAAGTATACCGTTCTTTATCCGTTTTAGACGGAGCAGTATTATTAGTTTCTGCAAAGGATGGCATACAGGCACAGACCCGTATACTGTTTCATGCACTACAGACAATGAAGATTCCGACAATCTTTTTTATCAATAAAATTGACCAAGAGGGGATTGATTTGCCAATGGTATATCGAGAAATGAAAGCAAAGCTTTCTTCGGAAATTATAGTGAAGCAAAAGGTTGGGCAGCATCCCCATATAAATGTAACGGACAATGACGATATGGAACAGTGGGATGCGGTAATTATGGGAAACGATGAACTATTAGAGAAATATATGTCAGGGAAACCGTTTAAAATGTCAGAACTGGAACAGGAAGAAAACAGGAGATTCCAAAACGGAACGTTATTTCCCGTTTATCACGGAAGCGCTAAAAACAATCTGGGGATTCGGCAGCTTATAGAAGTGATTGCCAGTAAATTTTATTCATCAACGCCTGAAGGTCAATCTGAACTAAGCGGGCAGGTTTTTAAGATTGAATATTCAGAGAAAAGGCGGCGTTTTGTTTATGTGCGTATATATAGCGGAACATTGCATTTGAGGGATGTTATTAGAATATCTGAAAAAGAGAAAATAAAAATCACAGAGATGTGTGTTCCGACAAACGGTGAATTATATTCATCCGATATAGCCTGCTCTGGTGATATTGTAATTTTACCAAATGATGTTTTGCAGCTAAACAGTATTTTGGGGAACGAAATGCTGTTGCCGCAGAGAAAATTTATTGAAAATCCTCTCCCTATGCTCCAAACAACGATTGCAGTAAAGAAATCTGAACAGCGGGAAATATTGCTTGGGGCACTTACAGAAATTTCAGATGGCGACCCTCTTTTAAAATATTATGTGGATACTACAACGCATGAGATTATACTTTCTTTTTTGGGGAAAGTGCAGATGGAAGTCATTTGTGCCATCCTTGAGGAAAAATATCATGTGGAGGCAGAAATAAAAGAGCCTACTGTTATATATATGGAAAGACCGCTTAGAAAAGCAGAATATACCATCCACATAGAAGTCCCGCCAAATCCTTTCTGGGCTTCTGTCGGGTTGTCCATAGAGCCGCTCCCTATTGGAAGCGGAGTGCAGTATGAAAGCAGAGTTTCACTTGGATATTTAAATCAATCGTTCCAAAATGCGGTTATGGAGGGGGTTCTTTATGGCTGCGAGCAGGGGCTGTATGGATGGAAAGTGACAGACTGTAAAATCTGTTTTGAATATGGATTGTATTATAGTCCTGTAAGTACCCCCGCAGACTTTCGGCTGCTTTCCCCTATCGTATTGGAGCAGGCTTTAAAAAAAGCAGGGACAGAACTATTAGAGCCATATCTCCACTTTGAAATTTATGCACCGCAGGAATATCTCTCACGGGCGTATCATGATGCTCCAAGGTATTGTGCAGATATTGTAAGTACTCAGATAAAGAATGACGAGGTCATTCTGAAAGGAGAAATCCCTGCTAGATGTATTCAAGAATACAGGAACGATTTAACTTATTTCACAAATGGGCAGGGAGTCTGCTTGACAGAGTTAAAAGGATACCAGCCAGCTATTGGTAAATTTATTTGCCAACCCCGCCGCCCGAATAGCCGTATAGATAAGGTTCGGCATATGTTCCACAAGTTAGCTTAACAGCTTGCAAAAGTCATATAAAATGAGATTTGAAAGGATTAGAGACTAATTATGATGAAATGTGAATGGATATTGTGTCCTGTTTGTGGGAGCAAAA
>NZ_JAMFTP010000028.1:0-1929 GCF_024586525.1 Corynebacterium sp. BF-R-2
ACCGATTTCCGCGGTACGGCAGATAGTGTCGGCGACGAGGTTTCCAGTAGGCTTCACAGTACGGGTCCCTGGTGGGTTTAGATGGTTGTGTAGGAACTTTCATCTTCACACCAGGGACCCCTACATGTTGTGGTGACCCGCTAAACCCGTCGTGGCCAACTTCACCCCGCTACGCACCCCGAAACCGGAAGAGCCGGTTTGGTGTTGTGGTGGTTGTTTTTTCGGCACTAAGCGGGTATCGGCGGGGGTAGCCGGTAGTCTGATTTTGTGAGTCCATACATTCGCACTGTCAAGACCGCTTCCGGGGCGACGGCGGTTCAGGTGGTGTGGTCTGAGCATCGGGGGTCGAAAAAGCTTCAACAGGTCGGATCAGGGCACTCACCTGATCAAGTTGAGCAGCTTAAAGCCCAGGCCCGGCGTCTTATTGATGCAGATCAACTCACCCTTGATCTTGGAGTAGAGCCTTCAGCAAGCAGGGGAACTGCTGATGACCCGGTGCCGGTGACAGCACAGCGAGCTGGTTACTTGTTGGACTGTATTGATGCGTGTTTCAACGAGTTAGGTCTTGCTGCAGCAAGCGGTGATGATCCGGTGTTTCGCGATCTGGTGCGTGCCCGGTTGATTAATCCTGGCTCGAAGTTTGATTCGATCGAAACCCTTGCTGAAGTTGGGGTGACAAGCGCAAGCTACGCCACGATTAAACGCCGACTGCCTGGCTTTGCTACAGATGCCTTCGGCGAAGGATTAACCCAAGTGCTGGCGCATCATGCAGGTATCGGGCCAGGCGCATTCATCTTGTACGACGTGACCACCTTGTACTTTGAAACCGATACTCCTGATGAGCTTCGCAAACCCGGGTTTTCCAAAGAGCGCCGTGTAGAGCCACAAATCCTTGTCGGGCTGCTTACTGATGCCACCGGGTTTCCACTGCATGTTGGCGCGTTTGCTGGCAACTCGGCAGAAACCCACACGATGCTGCCGATGATCACACGGTTCCAAGAGGCCTACCAACTCGATGAAGTTACCGTCGTTGCTGATGCAGGGATGTTCTCCGCGTCGAACAAACAAGCACTCATTGACGCAGGTCTGCACTACATCTTGTCGGTGAAAACCCCCACCGTGCCAGAGGTAATTGAAACCTGGCGGCGGGAAAACCCCGGTGAAGACTACACCCACGGCCAGATCTGGACACAAGCCTCGGCAAGCGATGGGCGCAAACACACAACCCCGAATACGGTGACGCATTACCAGTACTCCCACGACCGGGCCAGACGCAGCCTGCGCGGAATCAAAGAGCAAGTCGCAAAAGCCAAACGCGCTGTTGACGGCGATATCGCCATTAAGCGCAACCGCTATATCGATCTTTCCGCTCCGAACAAGAAGGTCAACTACGCTCTTGCTGCCAAACACCGAGCCCTAGCCGGAATTAAAGGCTATGAAACCGACCTGACCGCTCTTGACGCCCAGGAGGTTATCGGGCATTACCGCAGGCTATTCAACATTGAGAAATCGTTTCGGATGTCGAAATCAGACCTGAAAGCCCGCCCAATCTACGCCAGGAAACAAGACTCGATCACAGCACATCTCCATATTGTGATGGCAGCACTAGCCGTGGCCCACCTGATGGAGACCCGCAGTGGTCAATCCATCAAACGCCTGGTGAGAACACTCAAGAAATACCGCAGCTTTCAACTCGTCATTGGTGGCGAAACCGTCCACGCCGCCGTACCACTACCCCCGGAAATCCAAACCCTCGTCAACACCATCACCACCCCAACCCTTCGGCACTAATTTGAGCCAAGTCAGGAGCTAGCGTGGGGCACCCGCATGTACAACACTGGACAAGCGTGCAATTCCAACAAGCGCCTCATAGTAGCTGCTGACATTTATGACGAATTTGTTAAGGAGCTCGTCACCTTGGCAAATGAC
>NZ_JAMFTP010000029.1:0-1674 GCF_024586525.1 Corynebacterium sp. BF-R-2
CCTGACTTAGGTCATGGGTGGGTGAGTAACGTCACTCTTGACACTGTTACCTGTTGGTTTTCATCGGCGGGGAGGAATTTTTCCGCACTAAGTGGGTAGTGCCGGGGGTGTTCAGTAGTCTGATTTTTGTGAGTCCTTATATTCGCACCGTCAAGACCGCTTCTGGGGCGACGGCGGTGCAGGTGGTGTTCTCTGAACGCAAAGGTGCGAAAAGGATGAAGCATATCGGCTCAGCACATTCAGAGTCTGAGCTTGCGCTTTTAAGAGCTGAAGCTCAACGCATCGTCGATGGTGACCAACTCGCAATGGACTTCGGCGAGGTGAAACACATCCCACCGGCAACAGGCAGCGTTTCCAACCCGCTGCCGGTAGTCGGTCAGCGTGCCGGATACTTGCTGGACTGTATTGATGCGTGTTTCAACGAGTTAGGCCTTGCTGCAGCAAGCGGTGATGATCCGGTGTTTCGCGATCTGGTGCGTGCCCGGATCATCCATCCCGGCTCAAAGCTGGATTCCATCGAGACTCTTGCCGAGGTTGGCATCACCAGCGCAAGCTACCGCACTATCCAGAGGCGTCTTCCCACCTTCGCGACCGAATCGTTTGGGGAGACACTAACCCAAGTGTTGGCCCATCATGCAGGTATTGGGCCAGGCGCATTCATCTTGTACGACGTGACCACCTTGTACTTTGAAACCGATACTCCTGATGAGCTTCGCAAACCCGGGTTTTCCAAGGAACGCCGTGTAGAGCCACAAATCCTTGTCGGGCTGCTTACTGATGCCACCGGGTTTCCATTGCATGTTGGCGCGTTTGCTGGCAACTCGGCTGAAACCCACACGATGCTGCCGATGATCACACGGTTCCAAGAGGCCTACCAGCTCGACGAGGTCACCGTCGTTGCTGATGCGGGGATGTTCTCCGCGTCGAACAAACAAGCACTCATTGATGCAGGGCTGCACTACATTTTGTCGGTGAAAACCCCCACCGTGCCAGAGGTGATTGAAACCTGGCGGCGGGAAAACCCCGGTGAAGACTACGCCCACGGCCAGATCTGGACACAAGCCTCGGCAAGCGATGGGCGCAAACACACAACCCCGAATACGGTGACGCATTACCAGTACTCCCACGATCGGGCTAGGCGCAGCCTGCGCGGAATCAAAGAGCAAGTCGCAAAAGCTAAACGGGCTGTTGACGGCGATATCGCTATCAAGCGTAACCGCTATATCGATCTTTCCGCTCCGAACAAGAAGGTCAACTACGCTCTTGCTGCCAAACACCGAGCCCTAGCCGGAATTAAAGGCTATGAAACCGACCTGACCGCTCTTGCCGCCCAGGAGGTTATCGGGCATTACCGCAGGCTATTCAACATTGAGAAATCGTTTCGGATGTCGAAATCAGACCTGAAAGCACGCCCAATCTACGCCAGGAAACAAGACTCGATCACAGCACATCTCCATATTGTGATGGCAGCACTAGCCGTGGCCCACCTGATGGAGACCCGCAGTGGTCAATCCATCAAGCGCCTCGTGAGAACACTCAAGAAATACCGCAGCTTCGAACTCAACATTGGTGACGAAACCATTCACGCCGCCGTACCACTCCCGCCCGACCTCACCGCCACCATTCAAGCAATCACCGGCCACGAACTTCCGCACTAAATTGGCCTAAGTCAGG